>JANQQT010000069.1 GCA_028284925.1 Phycisphaeraceae bacterium
CCAATCCGTCGACCAAACCGACCTCAACCTCCTCCTCGCCGCCATCGGCAAATCCTTCAACCAAATCGCCATCCCCAACGACGCCCGAACCGAATCCCATCCCCCAACCCCCGACCCCCTACAACCCGCAGACCTCCTCGCCGAAGCCGCCGCAATCTAACAAAACGCCCGAGAATAAGACTTCACTCCATCCATATCTACATCTACGCTCTCGTTACTGACATCTCTGACGCAAGTTTGCATATGGATTCATTACTCCCCAACCACTTGAGCCCTCTCCTACATTCGCCCTCAATCTAACAGAAACTAGTTGTTTTCTACTCGATTTTGGCGATAATTAGAGGTGCGTATTTTACGCACACGTATCGACATGGCTCCCGATATAATACCGTCTACCCACGTAGCATTCAGGTATCCTCAAATTTCATAGTCCGCCCTAGCCCTACCTGAATACTCAAACGACAATGAGACAAATGATGCCAAAACCCCTCGCCATTCTGCTCACGCTGACACTCGCCAATACCGTTACACTCGGCGCCTCACCCACCAAGCTCACTCCACAAAAGCTCCAGTTCTTCGAATCCAAAATCCGCCCTGTTCTCATCAAAACTTGCTATAAATGCCACGCCGCAAGCTCAAACAAAATCAAAGGCAAACTCCAACTCGACACACGGGCTGGCCTTCTCAAAGGTGGCGAATCCGGCCCTGCCCTCATCCCCGGACATCCAGAAAAAAGCCTCCTCATCAAGGCCATTCGCCATGACTCCCCCATGCTGGAGATGCCCCCCAAGTCCAAACTCTCCCCCTCGCAGATCGCAGACTTTGAAGCATGGATCAAGATGGGGGCGCCCGATCCGCGTGATGGAAGAGCGAAAGAAATCATTGAAAAGAAAATAGACTATGACAAGGGTCGGCAATTCTGGTCGTTCCAACCTCTTAAGAACTACATCCCACCCAAAGTCAAAAACACCACCTGGGTTAAATCGCCTGTCGATAACTTCATTCTCGCCCGCCTGGAAAAAGAACAAATCGCACCCAACCAGACAGCCCCCCGCATCACCTTGATCCGCCGCGCCTACTTCGCACTATGGGGCCTCCCCCCAACGCCCCAACAGGTCGCCGATTTCCTGAACGACCAATCACCCGATGCCTACACAGAACTCATCGACCGCCTCCTCGCGGGCCAACACTACGGTGAACGCTGGGCGAGACATTGGCTCGACCTCGCCCGATTCGCCGAAAGCAACGGCTACGCCTTCGACAAGGATCGAAATGCCGCCTACCACTACCGCGATTTCGTCATCAAAGCCCTGAATCAGGACATGCCCTACAACCAGTTCATCCGACTCCAGATCGCCGGCGATCAAATCAATCCCGACGACTACATGGCCCACGCCGCGACCGGCTTCATCGCCGCAGGCCCCTTCACCTCACAACAGACGCAAAAAGAACGCGAACGCAGTCGCTATGAACAACTCGACGACGTCATCCATACCCTCGGTACCGCCACCCTCGGCCTCACCATCGGATGCGCCAGATGCCACGATCATAAATTTGACCCCATTTCAGCGAACGACTATTACCGCATGATCGCCAACTTCGCCCAAACAGGTTTCGACGATTACAAATACAACTCCAACCCCAAAGAACACCAGGCCGCCCTTGCCGCATACAACGCCGCACACAAACCGCTAGTAGCCTTAAGAACCGCATACGAAAAAGAAAAGCTACCCGCCACACTCGCTATCTGGATCAAAAACCGACCCAAAGATGTCGTCCGCCCAAAACTCTCCCCTTGGCAAACAGTTGGCCCCTTCACAGCTGCCAGCTTCGACAAAGCTTACGACACCTCCTTTGGCCCCGAACGAAAAATCATCCTCAACAAGCCCGTCGGCAAAGCCAAACTCAAATGGAAACCCCAACCCAATTGGGCCGATGGCAAAGTCCATAACGTTTTCACTGGCACCAACGCCGCAAACTACCTCTTCCGCACCATTGAAGTTCCCGCCGCAGGCCCTGCAGAAATCTCCATCGGTCGTGACGACGCCGTCCGCGTCTACCTCAATCGGCGTCAGGTCCTCGCTCAAAAAGTCACCGGTGGCGTCGCCCCCGATCAGGCCAAGGTAAAACTAAACCTCAAAGCGGGCAAAAACGAACTGGTGATCAAAATCATCAACGCTTCAGGACCATCCGGTTTCTACTTCAAACTCCTCGACGGCGACCCGCCAAAGAATATCCAGAAAATCATCGACCTGCCCGCCGCAAAACGAAACGCGCAGCAAAAACAACAACTCCTCAAATGGTTTGCTCCCTACGATCCCCAGTGGGTCAAACTTAACAACACCGTCAAAGCACACCAGACTAAAGTCCCCAAGCCAAAAATCATCCCGATCTTCTCAGCACGCAAAGGCGGTGCCACATACAACTTTGGCGCAGACACGCGAAAGGTCTACTTCCTCACACGCGGAAACTCCAACCAGAAAAAAGGCCTCGCCTCACCCGGCTATTCCCGCGTCCTCATGTCCAGCCCAAACCTCGAAAAACAATGGCTCAACGCTTCCTCTAAAGATGCCGCCAAGTCGCTCCCACCTCGAGTCGCCATGGCCAACTGGATCACCGACCACAGACAGGGTGCCGGCCACCTCCTCGCACGCGTCATCGTCAACCGACTCTGGAAACACCACATGGGCCAGGGCATCGTCCGCACTCCCAGCGACTTCGGCACTCAAGGCGAACGCCCCACTCACCCCCAACTCCTCGACTACCTCGCTACAAAACTCATTCAGAACGGCTGGAAACTCAAACCCATCCACAAACTCATCTTGACCAGCAACGTCTACATGCAGGCCGGTCACACCACCCCCGCTGGTATCAGGAAAGACATCGAAAACAAACTCTGGTGGCGACGCCCTGCCCTGCGGCTCGAAGCCGAACCCATCCGCGATGCCCTCCTCGCGGTCAGCGGCACACTCGATACCAAAATGTTCGGGCCTGGCTCTCTCAACCAGGCTGACAAACGCCGCAGTGTATACCTTAAGGTTAAACGCAGCGCACTCATCCCCATCCTCCAACTCTTCGACGCCCCCAACGCCCTCCAGAGCATCGGCCAGCGCAACATCACCACCGTTCCCCCGCAAGCGCTCGCCATGATGAATTCCCCCTACATCCGGCAGGTCGCAGCCTCCCTCGCCAAACGCGTTCGCCCCTCAACAGAAGCCGCCATCCCTCAGATCATCACAGACGCTTATCACCTCGCACTCTCACGACCACCCACCGCCTCCGAAATATCCACCATGACCAACTTCATCAATCAACAAACCGCCTCTTACGGCAACAACCCAAAAGCATTCGACACCGCCATCACGGACTTCTGCCAACTCGTCCTCTGCCTCAACGAATTCATGTTTGTCGACTAACCCCCAAACTCAACGCACGAACTAAATAACACAACCCAACAGGACCAACGCCATGCCAGACCAGACCAACGCCTTCGACTACTATTCACGCCGCAATTTTCTCAAACGCGCAGGACTCGGCGCAGGCGCCCTCGCCTTCATGGATGTCCTCAACACCCAAGGCCTGCTCAGCTCCGCAGCTCTCGCCAAATCAGCATCCCGCGCACTCAAACCCGACTACGCACCCAAAGCCAAATCCATCATCTGGCTCTTTATGCCCGGTAGTCCCTCACAGGTTGACACCTTCGACTACAAACCCCAACTTCAGAAACAACACGGCAAGAAACTCAAAGGCGCCGACCCCAAAACCGGCTTCTTCACCACCAGCGGAAAAATCCTCGGCTCACCTTTCAAATGGAAACAATACGGCCAGTCCGGCGCATGGGCCTCCGAAATCTTCCCCCACACCACCAAACACGTCGACAAGATGGCCTTCATCTACTCCATGTACTCCCGCTCCAACAACCACACCCCAGCCATGCTCGAAATGAACTCCGGCTTCTTCCTTCAGGGCCGCCCCTGCATGGGCTCATGGGTCACCTACGGCCTCGGTTCGGAAAACAACAACCTCCCCGGCTTCGTCGTCATGCGCGGCGTCATGCCTCGAGGCGGAAGCCCCATCTGGTCACCCGGATTCCTCCCCAAAAAATACCAACCCACCGCCATCGATGGCCGCAGCAAAACCCCGATCGCCAACCTCGCCCCGCTCAAAGGCATGACCCGAAAACAACAGCGCGCCCAACTCAACATCCTCCGCGCTATGAACACCAAACATCAGCAACTCCGACCCTACGAAGCCGACCTCGCCGCCCGACTCGAATCATTCGAACTCGCCTACCGCATGCAAACCGCCGCCCCCGAAGCAATGGACATCTCGCGCGAATCCGAAACCACACGCGAGATGTACGGCGTCAACCAGAAAGAAACCAACCTCGTCGCCAAACAATGCCTCACCGCTCGCCGACTCGTCGAACGCGGCGTCCGATTTATCCAAATCTACGCCGGAACCAACGGCGGTGGCGGCGGTGTCGGCGATGTCCCCTGGGACGGACACAACGACATCGGCGGAAACCACCGCATCGCCGCCAAATCCGTCGACCAACCCATCGGCGCACTCCTCCAGGATCTCCAACAACGCGGCATGCTCGAAGACACACTCGTCGTCTGGGGCGGTGAATTCGGCCGAACCTCCGACTCACAAGGCTCAAAAGGACGCGACCACAACCCCAACGCCTTCACCATGTGGCTCGCAGGCGGTGGCATCCAAGGCGGCGTCCAGTACGGCGCCTCCGATGAATTCGGTTACAAATCCGTAGACAAACGCGTCCCCATCCACGACCTCCACGCCACCATCCTCCACCTCCTCGGCCTCGACCACGAAAAACTCACCTACCGCTTCAACGGCCGCGATTTCCGACTCACCGACGTCTTCGGCAACCTCATCAAACCCATCCTCGCCTAATCATCGCGCGATAGATCGGCACTTTCCCCCAAACCATTCGTAACACCCTCCATTCCCTCTTTACAATTCCCCCTTGCCCCTGCTATCCTTTATGCAATCAACCTCCCCTCGATTCGTTCACCCGTTGCAGGAGGCCCAACCCATGACGCGTCACACATCTCTTTCACTCGGCTTTACGGTCCTTATCATATTCACTACCCCCGCCGCCCCCCTCTTCGCCGATTCCTTCAGCAAACGCCAGCAGCGCGTCGAAGAGCTCCAGTTCGCCCTCAACCGCGTCAAGAAACAACTCGACGCCGTCACCAAAAAGAAGGAAAACACGCAAAAGTTCGTCGACAAATTCAAAGCTGACTACGAAAAAGCCAACGCCAACGTCAAGAAACTCGAAGCCGAATCAAAAAAAGCCAAAGACACCGTCTCCGAGAAAACCAAGTCCCTCACACTCATCACTCGCACACTTCAGGAACAGATCGACAAAAAAACCGATGTCGCCGCCGCACTCAAGGAACTCAACGAAGCACGCGCCGCACGCAACACCCTTCGCGACTCCCTGACTAAATCCATCAAGCAATCCACCGATTATCTCACCGCTGCCGCCTCACTCCAGAAGGCTCAGGAAAAACTCAAACAACTAAACGCCGCCAAAGCCCCATCCACTGAGATCCTCGCCCAGCAGAGAACCGTCAACGCCCTCGCCGCTCAACCCATCAACATCATCAACACCGCCCTCAACGCCAACCCTGAATTCAAGACCGCCTCCCAAACCCTCCTAGCCGCCACACGCAAAGTCAGCACCCTCCGAACCAAATACAAAGCTACTCTCCGCAAAGACGCCCAGTGGCTCGCCGCCAACAAACTAAACCTCGCAGCTCGCAAAAAACTATCCACCACCCAGCGCAACCTCGCCGCCGCCAAACGCACACGTCTCGCAAAGAAAAAGTCCTACGCCAGAGCCTTCGCCTCACTCAACCAGATCAACAAAAAACTCGCCCACGAGCAGCGACAGTACAAAGGCATCTCCCTCGACCTCGCCGACGCACGACGCAAACTCAATAACTAGCAAGTCACCCTAGTACAGCCCCAGAACCTCACCATCACACGCGGGCAGCGGCCTTGAATCCCCGTCATAAATCTCAAAATGAGGCTCAATCCCCATCGCGTGAAAAATCGTTGCATGCAAATCCGCCGGTCCACACCCATCTTCATCCGGAAACGCCCCATGCTTGTCTGAACTTCCATAAACCATTCCCCCCGCAATCCCCGCACCTGCCAATGCAACCGTATAACAATTCGGATAATGATCCCGACCCGCCCCGCCATTGATCCTCGGCGTCCTCCCAAACTCCGTCAGCCACACCACCAGCGTATCATCCAACATCCCCCGATCCGAAAGATCCTCCAGCAACGCATAACTCGCCCGATCCAAAGGCGGTAACATCTGCCCCTTCAGCCGATTGAAATTATTCGCATGGGTATCAAAATGCGCCCCTTTCGACCCGTTCAAATCACCCGCAGCACAATACACGGTTGCAATCGGAACACCCGCCTCCACCAGCTTCCGTGCCAACAGCACACTCTGCCCACAAATATGATCGCCATATTTCGCCCGCACGGCCTCCGGCTCATTCTCCACTCGAAACGCATCCCGCACCTTACCATCCAGCATCATATCCATCGCACGCTCCTGCATACGACGCGATGACACTGTCGCCACATTCTCATACCCGATATTCTTTCCACCCGCCAATTCAAGCGACTCAAGTAAACCTCTCCGCGATACAAGACGCTCCTGCCCCAAGCCCTTCGCATAAGACATGTTCAACCACCCCAGATCAGGCGACTTACCCTGATAAGGCGTCCCCTTCTTTGGCTTAACTATAATCGGATCCGCATTCATCCCCATAAACCCCCCGTCCTGGCCGTTCGCACGCCCACCATCATACATCGGATACGGCAACGCCACGTTCCAAGGCATCGCCCGCTTCAAGACCTCCTCCTGATCCGCCACACGCCGCATACCCTCCGCAACCATCGACCCGATACTTGGCCAATCCTTTCGTGTCGCCTTCCAATTCCCTTTCAAATTCGGCGGCTCATGCCCCGTCAAATTCCAGTAAGCCCCCGATCGGTGGCTCGGCGCATTGTGATGCATACTTCGAATAAACGCCATTCGATGCGTCTGCTTTGCTATCAAAGGCGTATGCTCACCAATCCGCAGTCCAGGCGTCTTCGTCTTGATCGACTTGAATATCCCCCGAATATTTCCTGGTGCATCCGGCTTCATGTCCCAGGTATCCAGATGACTCAACCCGCCCCAGGCAAACAAAATAATGCACCGCTTCGCCTGACCAAACCCTTTCTTCTTACTCCCAACACCCTTACCCGCCTTCAATCTGGCTGCGCTTGCCTCACGCAAACCCAAAAAGCCCGGCAACGTCAATCCCACCCCCCCCACCTTCAGGAAATCACGACGCGAACAGCCACTCCCATAAATACCCTCCCCAATTCCACCGCCCATTCCTACGCGCGCAAACTCACCACAACCCCCACCCTGATCCAATCCGGTTCCTGGTCCGTTCACACCACTCATATCGGTCACATTCTACCCCAACCAACACCCACGATTAACACAATTGTACCGATTCATTTCTACGTCCATACTGAATGACTGAGAAAAAAACAGGCCGACGTCTCCATCGGCCTGTAATTCAATCAACCCAAATTGTCTGAATAACTCAACCCCGACGCCTCAGCATCATCCCACCAATTCCGAGCAAACCAAGAACAGCCGTTCCAGGCTCGGGAATCACATTACCCGGTCGCTCTTCCAGGACAAAGCCGTTCAATGCCCAAATCTGATTGTGAACCGCATTACCACCAGTTCCGGCGAAAGGTGCAAATCGCAATACAACATCATCCGAACCGTTTGCCGTGAACGAAGTATTCAATGTCGAAAGCAGCGTATTCGCATCAGGACCGGTCTGGGGACCAAGCATCAAACCCGTCGTTGCGGAATCCGGCGTACCACCTGAAGTACTGTCGGACATGTAACCACTGATCGGCGCACCATACGTTGCTCCACCATCCGTCGAAATCTCAAGCTGGAAAAGCCCATGAACATCTTCGGTATCATGATGGAACGACGTCCAACTGTAATCACTGGCATTCAAACCACCAAGCGTCAACGTAAAGTACGTCGGCGCCCCGGTCGTCCCGTCCCAGTTACCATTTCCTCCGTTACTGGTACGAGTATCAATACCGATGAAGTCTGTCACCAGATTAATATCATTGGAAGCATTGTTCCAGTTCCCATCATTCCCGGCGCCACGATCAATCGATTGACGTACCCTATTGTCGGTAGTGTTGGGCCAATCTGGTGTAATCGATATCGTGCCATACGTCTCCGTCACGAACTCAGCCGCAACCTCATGATTCGCATGATAACTTTCCCATCCCGGCTGATTATGATTCGCCACAGAATTCTTGGGCGATGCGCCCAATGAGTTTCCTCCGTTATCCTGATTCGAATTAAAGTCAACCTTCAGCGTAGTCTGCGCCGAAGCGACACTCGTCATCAACACAACGAACAACAGTCCATTGAAAATCTTCCTCATAACTTTTCCTTTGGTATGAACGATCACTCTCTAACTTCAGCCGGAATACGGCTATTTCCCAAAACTACACATATTTACCTAAATGTAACAAACCTGCCAAAAACACGCAACCCCTTTTCTTGCAAATTTCTAATCTGCAATCACATCCAGCCCTCACCTCATCAAAAACCCTGTTTCTACTTCAAAAACCCAACTTCAACCTTGACATAATCTTTGGACACGATGGCATTTCACCTCAATTTACGCCTTTCCGATCACACTAACCCCTTCATCACCTTCGCCTCCTCAACCCCCGTCAACCTCGCATCCAGCCCCTGAAACTTCACCGACAGCTTCTCATGCTCCATTCCCAACTGATGCAAAATCGTGGCCTGCAAATCCAGCAACTCAGTCTTGTCCTCCGTAATAAAATACCCCATGTCATCCGTCGCCCCATAGGACAAACCACCCCTGACCCCGCCGCCCGCCACCATCATCGTGAACGCCTCCGTATGATGATCCCGACCGAAAAACCCCTTCTTCAGTGTCCGATTCACATTGTTTTGCATCATCGGCGTTCGCCCAAACTCTCCACCCCATACAATCAATGTACTCTCCAGCAATCCCCGCTGCTTCAAATCCGTGATCAACCCGTAAATCGCACGATCAATTTGGCCCATCTTGATCGGCAACGTCTCATCCACCGACTCGCCGCGCGACGACCCGTGATGATCCCAGCCCCAATCATACAGCTGCACAAATCGCACACCCTGCTCCACCAGTCGCCGCGCCAATAAACAATTATTCGCAAACGTGGGATCATCCGCCTTATACAACTGCCGCGGGTCATCCGCCGACTCCGCCTTCGACACAAATCCCGGCTTGGCGCCATACAAATCCAACACATGCTGTGGCTCTTTCGAGATATCCATCACCTCCGGCACAGCCGTCTGCATCCGATACGCTAACTCAAACTGCTCTATGCGCGCCAGCGTCTCCGCATCACCAACACGACCATACTGCTTCTCATTCAAATCACGCATCGCATCAAGCGTCATTCGCCGCACCCTTTGCCCAATCCCCTTAGGATTAGACAAATACAACACCGGATCACCACTCGTCCGACACTGCACACCCTGATAAACGCTCGGCAAAAACCCGCTCCCCCACAAACTCTTACCCGCACTGGGCGTCTTTCCTCCGGATACCATCACCACAAATCCCGGCAAATTCTGATTCACCGATCCCAAACCATAAGTCACCCACGAACCCATCGATGGAAACCCAAGCCTCGTCTGCCCCGTATGCACCAGCAACTGGGCAGGCGAATGATTAAACTGCGTCGTATGCATCGACCGAATCACCGCAAGATCATCCGCCACCTTCGGCAGGTGTTTCCACAATTCACTCATCCACTGTCCGCTCTTCCCTACCTTTCGAAACTTAAACACCGGTCCCAACATCTTGGGCACACCCTTGATAAAAGCAAATCGCCGCCCCTCCAGATATTCCTTCGGACACGTCTTCATGTGATGCTTACCCAGCACAGGCTTATGCTCAAACAGCTCCAACTGCGATGGCGAACCCGCCATATGCAAATAAATCACCGCCTTCGCCCTACCCGCAAACATCGACGCCTTCGGCGACAACGCCCCACCCCTCTTGACCCCTTGCAAATTTTCCGCGCCCAGCGCACCATTCCCCCCAACCCCACAAGGCAACATTTGTCCCAACGCCATCGCCCCCACCCCTAATCCGCCTCTTCCTAAAAAGTACCTTCGCGTCACATGACGCAAATGTTCAATTCGTGTATTCACCTGGCACCTGCTTCCTTTCAATGGCATTCCATTGCCCCTTTACTTCATCAAGACCTCGTCCAAATTCAACAAGACATTCCCCACAATCACATACCCGGCCAACTCCGTATCCGCCTCATCGTTACCCCTCCCTTTAATCCTCGCCACCTTCAATAACTCCCGCGCCTCCCCAACCTTTTTCGCATAATACCCCCTGGCTTTCTCCATCAGACTGACAAGCCTGGCCACCTCATCCTTATCCCCCTTCCTCGTCACCGCCAACCTTAACCCATACCCCACGCGCTCCCCAACCGTCCCCCCACCCTCCTTCATCATCCGCTCCGCCAACCCCCCGGCCGCCTCCAGAAAGACCGGATCATTCATCGTCACCATCGCCTGCAACGGTGTATTCGTCCGCACACGACGCACCACACACGTCTCTCGCGTCCCACCATCAAAGATCAGCATGGATGGATAAGGACTTGTTCTTCGCCAATACGTATACAATCCCCTTCGGTACCGATCTTCCCCGACCGCCGCCTTCCACTTCAACCGACTGTACGTAATTCGCCATATCCCGGCCGGCTGCGGCGGCATTACCGACGCCCCATACATCTTCCCACTCAACCGCCCACCAATCGCCAACGCCTGATCCCGAACAATCTCCCCCTCCAACCTGAACCGCGGAGCATACGCCAGCAATTCATTCTTACCATCCACCTTTAGCGCATCCTGGTTCACCACCGCCGACTGCCGATACGTCGCACTCATCAAAATCGTCTTCAACAATTTCTTCTGCGACCACCCATTCTCCCGATACTCTACCGCCAACCAATCCAACAATCCCAAATGCGTCGGCGCCATTCCCTGTATCCCAAAATCGCCCTCCGTCAATACAAACCCCCTCCCAAACAGCCGCGCCCAGACCC
>JANQQT010000139.1 GCA_028284925.1 Phycisphaeraceae bacterium
GAACCACTCTACAAAAGAGCACTGAAAATCCAGGAAGATTCGTTCGGAGAGAATCATCCCAACGTCGCTACAACACTCAACAACCTCGCAGGATTACTCGAAGAAACCAACAGGCTAGAGGAAGCAGAACCTATGTACAGGCGAATGATCGAAATCCTGCTGAGTTTCACGAAGAAAACGGGGCATGTGCATCCGAACCTGCAGGCGGGGACGGGGAACTATGCCATGTTTCTACAGGAAAGGGGGAGGAGTGAGGAGGAGATTAAGCGGCATCTTGAGGAGCTATGTGGGAGGTATGGGTTGAAGTTGGGTTGAAAGGGTGTTTATCAGGATGAGCGGGAGATGAGGTATGGCGGGGAAAAGATATGGATGTGGGTGGTAGGGATGGTGATTTTGGTTGGAAGGGATGGGGGGTGGTTTTTGAGTTTTCTTTTGTGGGAGGTTGTGGGTTGGTTGGTGGTTGAATTTGCGCGCGTTTACTTTCGTTTTCTGCGGCGGGCCCCTGGCACGGGGGCCAGGGGCTAATCATTTCACGCGCGTGAAGGTGAGTGGTGGGTTGGAAGCGGAGTTTTCCGGATTTGTCTACTCTAGCCATCTCGTTTGGTTTGAGGGGATTGGGGTTGGCGTGGCATTCTGAATGCTATATCGAGGGAGTATTTTTTCGCGTGCGGGTTCAATGGTTTTTTGCGGTGCGGGGTATGTGGAAAACCGGTATTGGCCGTTGCAGCGATGGCGAATTTGGGGGAGATTTGTATACTGGAGTCTGGAATTGAGTTTTCGTTTTATGTACTGGAATGTCCCTAAGACTGCGGAGGTTCATGATGTCCAATCGACCGATGGAGCGTCCCTATTATCCGATCATTTATGTTCGTGGTTATGCCGGGAATGAGGAGGCTGTTGAAGAGACGGTGGCTGATCCCTATATGGGTTTTAACGTAGGATCGACGAAGATTCGTCAACACTGGGAGAAGGGAGAAGTCCAGAAGTTTTTTTTCGAGAGTCCTCTGGTTCGTTTGATGAAGGATGAAGACCTTCAGTATCGAGATGTGTATCACGGCGGGGATAACATGCCACTGGATCGTGATATTTCGCAGCGTTCGATTATTATTTACCGTTACTACGATCAGGTCTCGAGCGAGGTTGGGACGGGGGATCGGCCTGAGATTGAGCATTATGCGGAGGGGTTGAGCAAGTTGATCCTTGAGTTGCGTGACAGGCTATGTGACGATGATGCGCAAAGGAATGCGTTTCGGGTTTATCTGGTTGCGCACTCGATGGGAGGTTTGATTTGTCGATGTTTTCTTCAGAATCCGGCGATTGGCGATGCTGATGCGAAGGGGGCGGTAGATAAGGTGTTTACGTATGCAACGCCGCATAACGGGATTGATCTGCGGGTGATTGGTAATGTGCCGGGGTTCTTTTCCCGTAACAATGTCAATCATTTTAATCGGGATCGGATGAAGGACTATCTGGCGTTGCCGAACGCGACGGATGAGGATGTTAGGAGTCTTGGGGGTCAGTTTGATCCGGATCGTTTTTTCTGCCTGGTGGGTACGAATCATAAGGATTATACGGTGGCGAGTGGGTGGTCGCGTCGTGTGGTTGGGCCGATGAGTGACGGGTTGGTGAGGATATCGAATGCGGTGGTGTATGGGACGAAGCCGGGCGAACAGCGGAATCGTCACTCGCCGCGTGCGTTTGTTTATCGGAGTCATTCGGGGCATTACGGGATTGTGAATTCGGAAGATGGGTATCAGAACCTGATTCGTTTTCTGTTCGGGGATGTGCGTGTGGATTGCGTCCTTGAGGTTGAGAATCTGACCCTCCCACGTAAAGTTCAAGAGAAGTATGATGCGGGCAAGAAGATCAGGGCATCGTATCACTTTGAGGTGGTTACCCGTGTTCGTGGAGCGCGTTGGGATATGCACAGGCGGACCACGAGCGAGGGGTCGGCGATCTTTCGGACGTTTGATGAGATGTTGCGGCCGCAGGCGGGGCAGCGAAGTCGTCATCCTTTTTTGTTCTCGGCGTTTCTTGCGCGTAGTCGCAAAGTGGCGGCGAGACGTAAGTCGTTGGGGTTCAGTGTGGACCTTGCGGTGCAGGTTCCGGAGTATGAAGTCGACAACAGGATATGGTTTGATGACCACTATGACGGGGGATATTTGTATCGGGACAAGATCAATCTTGAGGCGATACCGCCATCGGGTGATAGGGGATGGCGACTGAAATATGGATTTGATTCGCGGACTCCTAATCAGACCAGTCGAGAGACGGATGCAATTCAGAGAGATGACGGGATTGAATTCAGGATACCGATTCGTCAGAATACGAGGCCTGGGATAGAGGGTACGTTGGCGCTGGTGGCGAGGCCGTGGGAGTAGAGGGAGGGGCTTTGTGAGATATGAAGGACTTCTCGGGAAAAATTGAGTTTGGAAATGAAGGGAGATTGAAAGAAATGGGAGAGTGCAAAATAAGGAAGGCCGATATGAAATGGATCAGGAATAGAACGTTTGTCGTGAGTGTTATGGTATTGGCGGTTGGGTTGTTAAGTGGGTGTGAAGGTGGGGGCGAAAAGCGTAGGGTGATGGATGAGTCGGCGGGGTTGACGGGGGAAGCGCTGAAGGCGTGGATCAGGAGTGAAATGGGAGAATCTACGCTGGATCGGTTTGAGGCGGCGAAGGATAGGTTATATACGGTGGTGGATCGTGAGAGTGATAAGGTAAGGTGTGTTTATTCGGGGGTATTGGTGAAGTTGGTGGTGAATGTGGCTGGGAGTGAGGTGATGAAGCCGGAGGGTGGGGTGGATGCGGAGCATACGTGGCCGGCGAAGGCAAGGTGGGTGGGTGATGAGCATCACTTTGATCGGGAGACGAGTAAGGCGGGGGCGGATTTGCATAATTTGTTCCCGACGATGTCGGGGTTAAATCGGAGTCGGGGGAATCATCGGTACGGGCGGCCCGTTTCGGATGTGAGTGAGAAGAAGGTTGATCCGGCGACGGGTCGAATCTCGGGGGCGGGGGCGACGGTGGCGTCGGGGTGTCGGAGGGGGAAGCGTGGGGATGGTG
>JANQQT010000134.1 GCA_028284925.1 Phycisphaeraceae bacterium
GTGATTGATTGGGTGTCGATAAGGTTGCCTGAGAAGTCGTATGCTTCGAGTGTGAAGGCGTTTTCACCGAATGCGACAGGGAGGATGATCTGCCAGTCATCTGTTGTGAGCCATTCGGTGGGAAGGGGATCATCCGAGCCAGCGAGACGTACTTCGCGAACATTGACCCATCCGGTTCCGGCGAGTGTCGCGAAGTTGGTGTTCACGGAAAAGTCATTGCCTGAATTGGTTGAAATGTCGAACGGTATGGGCGGAATGCCGGCGTTTACGGTGTTCAGGGCGAAGGTTGATCGGGAACTGATGTAATTCAGGAAGCTGGTAAAGGATTGTCCGGGGAGGAGAGAATCGAAATGGTTGGACCAGCGGGTCATGTATGAGGAATTGAAGACGGTCGACGCGATGTCGTGAATGTGTCCCCAGTAGAGCCTTTGATAATCCGGTCGGGCGAGGAGGCGATTGAGTTCGGTATTACGCGTCAGTGAAGATGTCGAACCGGACGTAAATGTGAAGTCCTGATCCCACGGGAGGTAGAGCATTCTGCCGTCTTCGGGATTCTGGTAGACGATGAGGTTGTGTTGGGCGCCGGTGACATAATTGTCGCCGATGCCTCCCAGTGATCCCTGGGCGAAGGCTCTCAACCATTGGTCGACGTCGATGACGCTGTCGGCGATGTCGCGAAAAGCGGAATCTGAAAGTGAGAAGGTTTGTGCGAGGTTGATGATCGGATCGTAGTTATCGGCATCGCGGTTGTTTTTGATGATGTAGTGGAATCGATAGCGTTCCTTGTCTTCGCCCCTGTCGCGGATTGATGTGCCGATGACGCGATCGCCCTGTGGTATTTTGAATCCCTCAGGGCCACCTGTGGTTTGTGTTGGGTAATAAATGAGTTCGTATTCGTAAGCCGTTCCATCGGAGCCGTCCTCGAACTGGGTATCGAGGAAGATGTCATTGAAGCGTGACATGGCGAGGATGGCGGAGCCGGTGTGCTGTATTCTGGGGGCGACGATATGGACCAGGTCATCGTAACTTGCGGGGATGTCGCCGGCGGCGGTCATGACGTGCTTGTGTAGTATCTCACGCTGGGAGAACTGATCGCCCGCCCCGGAGCGATCGATTGCAACGGTGGTGTGAATGTCGCGGAAGAGTTGATCGGGGTGGAACCGGACGTTGAAGCTGGCACGTACATCCTTGTATCGACCGCGATGGGAGCCTTTGAGGCGGGCACCGACATCGTAAAAGACCTGGCCTTCATAGGTGACGGTGGCGCCCATTCTTCCATTGGACATGACGTTTTCGCTGGCGTGGAATGCTGTCGTGTCGTCCGGGGTCATGATGATGCGGAAGGTATGTTTGGCATCGGGGGAGTCGAGGTTGTCCTGTACCTTGTAGAGGGCGCGGGATTCCGGTCCTGCTGCGGGGAATGTGGAAGAGGCACCGATTGAATCGACGCCTTTGACGTAGAACTGAACGACATCGGAAGACGACTGGCCCGGGATGACGGCCTGGTAATTGCCAGCACCGATGTGGGACATGGGGATGGAATTCCACGAGCCGGATTGAACGGAGTAGAAAAGCATCATGGATGCGATGTTGTCGGGATCCTCGGCGTGGACGGAGATTTTGACGGGTTGGTCGGGGTCGGGCATGGTGGGTGTATGACCGAAGTTCGCGTAGGTTGGGCCGATGTTGTCGTGGAAGGTCGAGTTCTGTGTGCCAGGAGTTCCGTTGACAGAAGGAACATCCAAGAGTGTGGTGCGCTGCAGGCGATCCAGATACAGGCGTGTGTTGAGCTGGTTGGACCCGTTTACCCAGCGAGCACGGAGTGAGATTTCGTAGGTTGCGCCATTGCTGATGGTTACGAAGTTTGCGCCGTTTTTGAGTGTGGTTTCGGCGTGGTTGTGCATGTGTTCGGTCTGGCCGGTGGAGGTTACCTGTAAGACGTTGTTGGTCGGATCGTCTGGGTCGGTGACGATTTCACCGGTGTGATTTCCGATGATGCGCCATTTGTCTGCACTGCCTGATGAGAAATCCCCGTTTTGGATGAGTTGGGTGGCGGCGCCATCAGGGTCCTGTATGACGGATATGTCATCAATGAGGACGATGCCGTCGTTGAGGAGGCCGAAAATGAATTCATGGAATCCGGTTGGACCTCCGAACGAGGTTCCGGGGCCGCGATAGGTAATTGTTTCCCAGGCCGACCCTGGGAGTTCATTGCTCGCGGCCCAGGCTTCGGCTTTGGAATTGTCGGCATCCGGGTTAATCAGTTCCAGTGATGATCCGCGACCATCGGCAGCATTTGCCCAACGGCCATCATCGTAGTAATGGACTTCGTCGACGGGGTTCTTATTTGGATCGCGGAGGATGATGTTGTCGTTGGAATTATTTAATCGGCCTTCGTAATCGCCAATTATGGTGATGCCGGGATGATCGGCGGCAAGGGCGGCGGGGTCTTTTGCAATGACGAGGTACTCACCGGGGGCGATGATGGTGTTTTCGGGGAAGTCGAACTCAACGGCATCGCGAATGGTCCATCCGGTGAGATCAACGGGGGCGTCGGATCGATTGTAAAGTTCGATCCATTCTTCGCGATTTTCGCTGAAGGGCGTGGCGGGTTCACCGGGATCGGTGATGACGGCTGATGAGAGTTGTAGGCCGAAGATGGTATCTGAGGAATTGGTGGCCTGCTGATGGACTTCGACGGAGATGCGGTTGAGGCCGTTGACAAGGTGATCGGTGGGGATAGAGAGAGGGCCGACGAGGGAGGCGTCGCCGACGGATTGGGCGAGAGTGGTGGGTGTGACGACTGTGCCATCGGGGATATTGAATCGATTTACTTCGTGTCCATTGAGGTAGAAGACCGCTCCGTCGTCAATGATGTGGTTGATCTGAAGGGTATCGACGGACAGTGGGTCGCCGTTAAAAACGAAATCGGTTTCATAGTAGTAGGTGATAATGTAGGGGACATTGGATTGCGGGTTGGTCAGCGGCGTGTTGATTGGTTCGGGAATTGCGGCCGGATTGGTTTCGAAGCCAAACAGGGCCTGGCCAGAGAACCAGTTGGTGTTGTCAACGGTATGGGCGACGGTTGCCCAGTTTGCCGGGAGAAGGGCGCGTGTGTCGTTGTATCGCCAGGTCGCATCGATGGGAATGAGTTCCCGCGTGTCAAAGGTTGGAGGTATGCCATTGGAACCGGCATCGTGCCGATGGTTGTACATGATTTCGTTGATGACAATATCCTGGGTGAAGTCGAATGAGTTTGGCGCGCCGGGTGTTGGCGCGTCGGGATACAACCAGCGATTGTTGTGGTCCGGGCTCGCGCCGCGCAGGGTATTGTCGATGATCCTGGCATCGAGGACGATTGTTCCGGTGGGGTCGTAGAGGGTGACGGACTTGCCGAGGTCGTTGCCGAACCCTTGTTCCATCTCGTCAATGGCGACTCGCTCGCCCGGATTCAGGACAGGCCCGTCAAGAATGATCGGATTTGGCGCATCGGGACTGGCGTTTACGGTAAACCTATAGCCATTGAGATCGATGGGGTTTGAGCCATCATTGATGATTTCGAAGAAGAAATCGGGGTCGTCCTTGGCGGCGACTTCGGATATGCGAAGGGATACGGGAGCGGTGGGGTCGGGAGGGGTGGTGGTCGCAGTGAGTTTGGCGGCAAAGAGGGCATCAGGACTGTCAAGAGATCCCTGGTGAAGTTCGACGGCGAGTACGTTCTCACCTTGAATCAGACTGTCGGCGGGTATGAGTATGGGGGATGTGGGTGGAGCGGATTCGAGTTCCTCGGAAGCGAGGGTGTTGAAGTCAATGGGGCCGAGCGGCATGTTCTGTCTGTAAATTTCCGTGCCGTTTAGATAGAAAACTGCGCCATCGTCGATCAGGGGTAGCAGTTGAAGTGTGGTACGAGATGGGGCGTCGTCAAAATCAAAGGTTGCTCGGAAGTAATGGGTCGGGGGACCGAGATCAAGTTCCGTGTTGAATTGAGCATCGCGGGTGGTGTCTACGGTGAAGTTGTCAAAGATGGCGTTAACGCTGTCGCCGGTGGCGCGTGCCTGGCCGGTGAGAAGGACGGAGAACTCGGGGCCAAAGTTTGAGACCTGGTGCGAGGCGTACTTGACGCCATCCAAGAGAATATCGATCAAGCCGGCGCCATTGCCCAGGGGGTTGAAGACTAGTTGCATTTCATGGTCGCCGAGTGATCCGTCGAGGCCATCGAGTCCGGCGAGGTTGATACCCCCGCCGGTGGGTTGTAGCGTGCCCGTTCCGCCGACATCGTTGACGTTGTACGACCATCCGGTCTCGCCGACGTTATGGGAGAAGTGAAGGTAGCGGGCGGAATCGGCGTAGATCCATAGGCTTGAGCGATAGGCTGTGCCTGATCCGGCAAGTGACTTTCGGTCCACGGTGATGGTGATTTTTTCGTCTGTGCTGAACGTGTCGACAGTTTGAACGGATGAGCCAAACCAGAACTCGTTGGTGGTTGTTCCGCCGAGTGTGAGTTGGTTGTCGTTGGTGGTTGTGGAGGGGGTGTTGTAGCCGGCGGGGCCGAAGCTTTCGAGGCCAATGTTAGTCGGCTGCCAGATATTCGTGTTCAGCGCATCATCGGTAAAGATGTCGGTGACCAGATTGCTGGTGACGATCAGGCCGGAATCCGCGGGATCGTCGCCGGTTGCTACGGTGGGGGCGGTGAGCGGTGTGACGGAGCCTGCCGCGAGCATTTCGATCGAGGAGGCAGGCAGGGCGTTTTGCCATAGCCCCACCTCGTCGATAAGTCCGCCCCAATATTCACCTGCAACGGCATCTCCACCGAAATAGAGCGGAATGGAGGGCATGGTTGCGGTTACGAAGGATGAGGCAATTTCGATGCCATCGCGATAGTACGTGAGCAGTTCGCCATCCTTGACGACGGCGTGGTGTACCCATCCCAGCGTGCTGGTAATGTCGGGGTAGTCGATGGTGTGATTGAAATTTGGGGGTAGATCGCGGTATTCGAAATTCGTGGGTGTGAATTTGATCCATCCGGAGTTGGGCTGGCGATTGCCGAGGATGACATCATTGGGTTGAGCAGGCGGATTTGGTTGGGTTTGTCTAGCGAAGAAGGACCAAGTGAAGTCATCATCCACGCCGAGGGAGGGTATGGTTCCGGCGTTTACGTAGTCGTTGGCGCCGTCGAGTTGAAGGACTCTGCCGCGTTGCGGATCATTGACGAACAGGGCACCGTTGATGAGATCGGCATCGGCACCTGTGGGGGCAAGATTCCGGGCAACTGTTCCGGACGTTTCATCAAGGGGCCAGTAGGCGTAGAGACCGTTACCGACTTTCCCCGGGGCGTTTAGCTCAACGGTGAGATCCATGCGAAATGCGAGGGCGCCGGCGGGTGGCGATTCGGAATTTGGATTTCTGAGTGCAAGGATAACCTCATTTTCACCTTCGACCCATCCATTGAAATTTGGGGCGGCGGAGTCGAACTTGTTAACCGTGATCGAGCCATCAGCAGCGATACTGGCGGAGGGGAGCGGCGCTTCCCAGTTTTGCACGCTGAAGGACACCTCGGTCGCGATGAGTTCGCCGTTGATGTAGATTTGTGCGCCGTTGTCTGCGGCGAGCTGTATGTTGGCGGAGACGGATTGGATATCACCAAGGGTAAAGGTTGTTCGATAGTAGGTGACGTTTGGTGCACCGAGGAGGCCGGTTACGCCCAGGGCTTCGGCAGCTGTATGAACGCCGGGTATGTCACTGATCGACGTGGGCGTTGGGACAATCGTGAAGGTAGAGGCGTCCGGTGGGGGTGGGTCGCCGGCAGGATTCCAGGTACCGGGACTGCCGCCATCAATGGTGACGGTGCTTCTTCGGAATGTATCTACGCTTGAGCCGATTGTGATTTGCCGGACTTCCGGTACATCCAGTGTGGCGGGGGATTCGGCACCGGTGACGAGTTGGGAAATGGCGGCCTGGTCCAGCGAAACATTCCAGAGGGCCATGTCGTCGATCTTGCCCGTGAAGGACTCGATGCCATCGAAGCGCGCGCCGATGCGCAGATCGCCGGTAGGGGTGATTACACGTGATTCGGTATGGGTAAGAACACCATTCTCGTAGAATTGTAATTGCGAACCATCGTAAACCCAAGCGTGATGGGTCCAGGTATTGAGTGATGTGATGGAAGGTGTGTTAACCCATCCGGGTTGAGAGGCTGCATAAAATTTGACGCGATTCTGTCCGCCGGTGGCTGGTGTATTGTTAACGCCAATCTCAAAGGAATTGCCGGTTCGGCCGGCTACGCGGTTGTGTCCTGTTTCACCATTTGAATTACCGATTCCAGTGGTCTGGCCCGGATTGTTCAGCCAGTATGCAAGTGTAAAGGTGGAGGAATCAAGGCTGGGGTCGGCGGGTATGAGAACACCACCCTGACCGGCTGAAATGGACAAGCTTTTGCCATCGGCGAGGACTGGTGGAACGGATGTGTCGTATGAGCCTCCAGCCAGTTGGCCGTCATTTTCAAACGATGATGCGTCATCGGTGGTGTCGTCAAATGTCCAGTAGCCTACCAGGGAGCTACTTGTGGTATCAATGGATGCGTTGCCCGCGAAGAACAGGCCGTCGCCTAATTGCCATGCTGTGTCATCGAATGCGGGCAACTTCCATGCATCACCCCGATCGGTGTTTGTATCGTCGTATGACCATGTGGACTCGAACTCGAGGACGGTTCGTGTTACGGGGTCCGGCACTGTGTTGGAGAAATTCGCCTGTCCGGGTGTTCCGCCAACTTGCGAGCTGAATGTCCAGTTCTCCGGTTTGTCGCTGGTCGTTCGCGGTTCGATCTTTGCAAGTGTTGCGCCGGACCCGTCTGCGGCGACCGGCCAGGGAGCATCATCGCGATACGTGATTTCATCCATCAGGCGGTCAGAGTTATTGCGAAGAATGAGTTCTTCGCCACTATTGGCGAGGGACTGTTCGTAGGGGCCCAGTGCGTTGTCAATGCCGGTCGCGTTTTCCAGCGCGGCGGGATCCCGTGCGATGAGGAGATGGCCACCTCCGGGGATGACGGTGTTTGAAGGAATTTCATAGTTGATACCGCCATCCACACGCCAGTTGGAGATATCGACATCGATCGCATTTTGATTGTAGAGTTCGATCCACTCGAGCGATTCAGATGATCCGGCGGGGTTGTAATTGATTTCGTTGAAAGTGACGATGGAGTCACCTGACAGGAGAACACGTTGTTCGAGCGATTCGAGTTGGCGAAGGCGAAGCCCGGTATTGCGTTGGATGTTGTGTCGAAGATGAAGAAGGGCTGCGCGTCGTCTGGTGTGATGAGAGAGGGGGGTGGTGATGTTCATCGTGATGCAGTCCTTGGCATATAGGGCATATAGGGCATATTGGGCGATGGGAAGTGTGTTAGTACCTGATATGTAAAACTCGACCACGGCGAATCCGTCTAGGGTCGAGTTAAGTGTATGCAATCAACGCGCGTACGTGTTGCCGTTTCTTAAAGGTCGATCATACGCAACGTCTTCGGCGTGTGGCGGCGATGGCGAGAATGGTGAGCAGGGCGGCGGCGGAAGTCGGTTCGGGGATGATTCGTGTGGTGGTGATTGAAGCGTTGTCAAATACGGCGAGGACGGTGTCGTTGGTGGCACGAGCCTGACCGGTAAGAATCATGCGGAATTCCGGAGGGAAATTGCTGAAGCCGTGGATGGCGGCGAGTGCGCCATCGATATACATCTCCATGTTAACATGACCGGGCGTGCCGGTTGGCAGGAGAACGATGCTCATTTCGTGCAGACCCAGGTCGGCGTCGATGGCATCGAAAAGGGCCAGATTGAATCCACTTCCGGTAGGGTTGCGCGTTCCTATGCCTCCGTCATCGCGGGCGTTGAATGACCAACCTGTTTCACCGATATTCTGCGAGAGGTGAAGATAGTGGCCGTCATCTCCGAAGACCCAAAGACTTGATCGATAGGCTGTGCCTGAGCCTGAGAGGGCGACGCGGTCAACTTTTACTTCGATGGGGTCTGTGCCGATGGGAAAGGAGGTTGTGGACTCCAAGGAGCTGCCGTACCAGAACTGGTTGGTGGATGTTCCACCCAGATGCAGAGTCGATGTGTTGACGCCGGGTGGGTTATAGCCCGCCGGGCCGTTGTTTTCCAAGCCGCGGTCTGAGGAGGTCCATTTTGCCGGATTGACGGTCGTGGAAAAGTCATCGGAAAAGAGCGTTTGGTTGAATACCGGTGCGTCCGAGGTTGGTACGGTCGGGACGGGAGCGGCATCGTTGGCAAGGGCGACGATGGAGGAGGTTGGTAATGCATCGTTCCAGAGTGCAACATCGTCGAGGCGACCGCCCCAGTTTTCGTTGGTGGTGTCGCCGCCGAGAAAGAAGGGCGGGGCGGGGACGGTACCGGTGATGGCGCGGTTGCCCATGGCAAGACCGTTTCGGTAGTAGGTAAGGGTGGCGCCGTTCTTTACTGCGGCGTGGTGCATCCAACCGGATCCGGCGTTAATGTCGACGTAGTCGATGGTATTATTGAATGAGCCAATGTCACGGAACTCAAAGGCATTGGTAGTGGCCTTGATCCAGCCGGCATTGGGAAAGCGATTGCCGATGATGACGTTGTTGTTTGCTTCCTGATCGGACGATGCCCAGTAGGACCAAGTGAAGTCAACGGCAGGGCCGAGAGCCGGAAGTGTTCCGGCGTTTACGTATCCATCCAAGCCATCCAGTTGAAGAACCTGACCTCGCGTGCCATCGGCGACCCATGTTGCTCCGTTGAAGAGAGTACCGTCAACGCCGGGTCCTGCGTTGGACGCGTTGGTTCCTGCGACTTCGTCGAGAGGCCAGTAGGAGTGAAGGTCCGCGTCTGCGCGTGGTGAGGTGAAGATAAGTAGAAGGCATGCAGCGGTAGCTGCAAATTTGTACATACGCAATCTGATCATCCGATCGCCCACTTTCTTGAACTCATTAATTGTGAATCATCCATCTGGCTGCGCGATTTTGGTAATTCGTCCTATCGCGGCAGCGTGTAATACGTATTTTAATCAATTTTCAGGCGTACGGTCAACGGGAATTGTGAAAATTGGAATGCGTTGGAGGCAGGTAGATTCGTTTATCGGAAACGATCAGGTGGCGGTCTGAGGGTGGCGATTAATGGGCAATTGAGTAACTACAAATGTATCAAGTATGTTGGATCCTGGGATCAACCAGCGAGTAGGCAATGTCGACGAGGAGATTGAATATGATGAGCAGGATCGCGTAGAGAATTACGACGCCCATGATGAGAAAAAGATCCTTATTCTGAACTGCTGAAACAAAGTGTTGGCCCATGCCAGGGATGTTGAATACCTTTTCGATCACGAATGAGCCGGTAATTGCCCCGGCGGTTGCGGGCCCCAGAAAGCTGAGGACGGGCAGAAACGCGACCTTTAGTGCGTGCTTGGTGACCACCACCTTTTCACTCAGTCCTTTTGCCCGGGCTGTTCTGACGAAATCACTGCCGAGGACATCGAGCATTCCCATTCGTGTCAGGCGAGCGATGTATGCGGCGAAAGGCAGGGAAAGGGTGATCATCGGTAAGATCATTTGAGAGAATGACCCCCATCCAATCGCCACCCAGCCCAGCCAGACGCTGAAGATCGTGAGCAATACGGACCCGGTTACGAATGTGGGGAGACTAATCCCCACCAATGCAACGGCAAGTGTCGAGAAATCCCAGAAAGAGTCCCGACGTACCGCCCCTATGACACCGGCTCCGATCCCCGTGACCAAAGCAATGAGCATGGCGCCGAGACCAAGCTGAAGGCTGACGGGGAATGCTCCGGAGATGATTTCAGATACGGTCCAGCCTTTGTATCTGAGGCTGGGGCCGAAATCGAAAACCACTTCACTCTTGCCCTGCAGGTAATGGATGCCGGTCACACCTGCGAGGTACTCCCAATAGAAGACCCACTGGTTATCGAGATTGTACTGGGCCTGCATGGCGGCCTGGACCTCCGGAGGGGGTTTGCGCTCATCAGCCATATCCAGAGGGCTTCCGGGAATAGACCATGCCAACAGAAAGGTCGTGGTATAGATGACCAGCACGAGAATCGGAAGTTGAATCAGTCGTGAAACGAGAAGGCGGGTCAAGTGGCTGGTCCTCTTGTGTAACTGGTGCGGCAGAAGCGGATCATGTTCCCGATGTGGTTACTTGATCTTTTCGTAAAGGTGAAACATCTGCATGTTTCGGGGATGGTGACTTACACCCTTGAGTTTATCCGGGTCATACAGAAAAACCTGCTTGTAGATATAGAGCGGAAGGACAGGTAAGTGATCATCGGTGACGAGTGCTTCGGCTTTCTCTAAAAGGCGGAACCGGGCTTCGGGATCCGGCTCGTTAGCTGCCTGATTCAGGAGGTCATCATATTCCTTGTTGGAGAACTTTGAATCGTTATTGCCCGTACCTGTCTTGAATAAATCCAGAAAGGTCTGGGGGTCGTTGTAATCGCCGAACCAGCCGGACCGGGCAACTTCGAAATCGGACTTTGTGCGACGTGGATGGAAGACTTTCCATTCCAACTCCTTTAGGTCGACTTTTATTTTCAGCTCATCCTGCCACATTTTTTGCAGACGCTGCGCGACATCGCCGTGGCCTGATCCGGAGTTATACAGAATTTCGATGGCGGGAAAGCCCTTGCCATCGGGAAAGCCGGCCTCGGCCAGGAGCGCGCGGCCCTGATCGGGGTCATACCCAATGCCTTTGGGCGACCGATACCCGTCAATCACATTGGGCGGGACCCAGGCATTCGTTGGTTTCTGGCCCAGTCTGGTAACGTGGTCTACGATTGACTGTTTGTTGACGACCATGTTGAAGGCTCTGCGGACCCTCTTGTCGTTAAAGGGGTTTGGTCGTCCACTCGGTAGTTTCACTTTTGTATTGAAGACGTAGTAGTATACGCCGAAACCGTCAATGGCATGGATATCGTTTCGTTTGCGATCGCGGACAGCTTGAGCCAATTCCGCGGCGAACGGGATTGTCGAGCCGTCGAACGAAACATCGATCTCGCCGGTGTCGAATGCGTGAAACATGGACTGAGGCGATGTGTAGTTCACCAGTTTGATGGAGTTGTTTTTGACGGCTTTTCCATTCCAATAGTGCGGATTTCTTGAGAGATAGATAAAGCGTTTGAACTGCCAGGAAGTTACCACATATGGGCCGTTGGACACCATGTTACCGGGGCGCGTCCAGAGTGGATCGCGTAGGAAGTTGAAGTTGCTTTCGTCCAGCCTGGAGAATTTTTCCATCGTCGGGCCGTGGAGCGGGCACAGTACCCAGGTGGCGGTGATCTCTTCGAAAAAGGGGACAAGTTCCTGTAGCTCGACCACGATGGTGCGGTCGTCCGGCACTTTCACACCGACGAGCTCGTCAAACATGGGCTCGAGGTCTTGCACGCGTTGTTTTGCTAATCTTAAAAGCTCAGGTTGCATAGATTCCTGAGACGGAATGGATTCGATATCTGACAGGAATTGCTTTTTGTCGTCTTCGGTCTTGAGTGGATTGAGAAGTATCTTCCTTGCGGCGGTGAGCATGTCCTCGCGAAGGTTTGCGGCTTCGTAGCGAGCGATTTGATTCTGTGGTGTGTCATCCGTGAGAAATTCATTTTTTACCGAGACGCCGGGCAAGAAACCGAACGGTGGTGTGAAGTCCAAATTTTTCGTGTGAGGATAATTTTTTCGAATGTTTTGCACGAAATCGGGGAGCCATTCAGGGGGAGGTGGCGGGGCATCCTTGTTGTCTTTAGTGTCCTTCTTGTCTTCTTTTTTTGGGGGGAGGGTGTTGGCTTCTTCGTACCGCTTGCGTGCGTTGGCCTCGAGATTCTTGAGGGAGGTGATATCGCTGAGGGACCTGGCGGCCCACTTGAAGTAGGTTTTGCCGCCTCGTAGAAAATAGAGAAAGTCGATGTATTTTGGAGCGACGTCCGGGAGAAGGCCGAGTCGCCATGCCCGCTTGAAATCGTGGGCGGTTACGGGTGATCCATCCGACCATTTGGCGTCCTTGCGCAGGTGATACGTGTAAGTGAGGCGATCTTCGCTAATGGTGGGATGGTCTTTTGCGACGCCGGGGATGGGTTTGAAGGTGTAGGGGTTGAAGGACATGAGGCCTTCGTACAGGGCGTAGGACACCCGGATATCGACCGATGCGTTCATCATCTGCGGATCCAGCGTGGTGATGTCCGTGTAGCTGATCCGAATGTCACCACGGGGCTGGGCGGGTTCCAGCGCGATGGAGATGGCGAGGAACGCGCCCAAAAGAGCGAACGGAATGAGGATGCGAATCATGAATCAACCTTTGCGATCGAAAGGAGGTAGTTCGGATCGACTGGGAGAAGGATATCACAACCGGCAGTATGGGCAAGGGTGGTGTGGAGGAGAATGTAAAAACTGCGGGCGTAGCGAAAGCCTGCTATTTGGCGGAAACTGAATTGGATTAGGCGTATGGGTGACTAGTTGGCTTTGTTCGGAATATTCCAGATGGTGTAATATGCCTTGGAATGCAGCAAGGGGAGACGTTCTTTTGCAGATCGCACACCTGGTATGTCCAGGGCGTGAATGTGTCCGACCTGTAGCCCTTCAATGACCAATCTGACGGATTTGCCGTCCGCCGCGACGGTTGCTTTTTTGATTGTGGGCGTTGTATGGTCAACTTCCGGACTGCCATAGGCGCTGCGGAAGAGGTAGGTGTATGTCTTCATGGAGTAACTTTTGACATCACCGGCGGTTCTGCGGTTGACCGGCTTTGTGAAAGTTAACTCAAAACCGTCGGGCTTGATACGCATCTCATGGACTTCAAACGGGACTTTGCCCGACCAGTAAATGCGATCGAGTGCGAAAGGTTTGCCGCCACGTGCGCCCCATCCGCGATCCGTACCGCTGACGAACATGCTTCCATCTTTGGTCATGACCATGGGGACGTTCCCGGAGCCGAATCCCTTTCTGAAAGGAAAGACGACACCCTGGTAGAATCCATTAATCTTCTCGAGGAAAACCCGATTCACAATGGAGAATGTCTGGTCGGAAACGAATAGCTGGTTCTTGAAGGGACCAAATTTGCCGTTTGTCTCGTCACAGATGATCCCGGAAGCGCTGTTCCCGAGTTTTCCGTGAGGGATGAGGACGGGAGGCGGCACGAACTTGGGAAGTCTTGCCATTTCCAGATGAAACCGACTGTTGTCCTTGGGTTGGTCGGGTCTGGATCCCATGGCGGATTTGACGGCCGGCAGGTCATACCACTTAAACCCACCGGGGTGTCCCTGGAATGAACCGGGCACGAGGTGCTTGAGTGAACTGGTCCCGTTCCAGGGGCCCTGATTGTCGCAGTAAAAGACCTCGCCTTTATGGTTCAGCCCGATCCCGCCGGGCGAACGGATACCACTTGTTGTGGGAATCATCTTGCCTTTTGAATCCACCCGAACACACCATCCACGGTACGGCACGCTGCTGCTGAAAGACCCGGTGAGGCACAGGACGATCCACATATTTCCGTTCTTATCGAATTTGGATCCGAATGCGTATTCGTGGTAGTCCCCGCTGATGCCCCACGAATCGCAGAAGGTTTCGAAGATATCAGCCCGTCCATCGCCATCCTTATCTTTGAGTCGCGTTACTTCGCCGCGTTGTGTGGCGTAGAGCCATCCATCTTTGTAGTGCACGCCGAGTACCTCGTGTAGGCCAAAGGCGTAGAGTTTGAATTTGATGGATTTGGTTGTCGTATCGAGCGGGTTGGAGACCATGTAGATTTCACCGCGTCGGGTGGAAACCGCAAGCTTGCCATCGGGCATCATGTCGAGGCCGCCACCCTCGAGGACAATTCCCTTGGGAACGGGGATCTTGACCATGGGGTAATAATCCTGCTCCGTCGGCAGTTTGGCTTTCTGGGCAAACGATGGTGAGGCGGCGAGGAGGAGAGATGCACAGACGGTCAAGACAGTGGTCATTCTCATATTAATTGATTCCGAAAATCTACCTTGTTGGTTTCGTCATTGCGATTTGTTGCAATGCGGGTCATGTATCATATCGTTATTTACGAATTGGATGATGAAAATCTATCGAAAGACAATTGTTGGTGGTAGTAGTGTTCGTCGGCAGGAATCGTTGCAGGTGACTGGCGTATCGCGTTATACCCTGCTAAATTTCAATTATGCTTTTCAATCTTCCCGGCATGGCGCCCGTCAAACCGTTGCTTCTGGATCCTCAGATCACGGAGATTATGATCAATGGCCACGAACAGGTTTTCATTGAGCGTGGCGGTCGCATGGAGCAGCATGCGCCGATCTTTCACAATGATCAACAATTGCGGTTTTTTATTGAAACGATGATCGAACCGACGGGGCGGTCTGTTTCGGCGTCGCAGCCTATGGCTGATTTCAGGTTGCCTGACGGGTCTCGCGTGAACGTCATTGTTCCTCCGGTTGTATATGGAGGACCGGTGGTCACGATTCGAAAGTTCACGAAGACCCTTTCGAATATCAATCACTTGATTGAGAAGGGCACGGTGTCCAAGCGCATGGCCCAGTTGTTGATCGCAGCGGTTCAGGCAAGGTTAAACATCATCTTCGCGGGCGCCACGGGTACGGGTAAGACCACGACGTTAAATATTCTGGGGCAATTCATTGGTGATTCGGAACGGATTATCACGATTGAGGATACGATCGAGTTGGATTTGCCCAAGACGCATGTGGTGCAACTTGAATGTCGAACGCCGAACGTCGAAGGCGGTGGCCAGATCAAGATGGCGAATCTGCTGAAGAATGCGTTTCGGATGAGGCCGAATCGCATTATTGTCGGAGAGATACGCGGCGACGAGGCGGTGGATATGTTGCAAGCCATTTCTTCGGGGCACGAAGGTTGTCTTGCGGTTCTACACGCCGGCTCACCGGATGACGCGGCAGGGCGATTAGAGATGATGATGCTTGAGCGTGATCTGGGGCTGCCGCTGTGGGCTATTCGCAAGCAAATTGCCTCAGCGATCGATATTGTTGTTCAGCATGAGATTCTTCTTGATGGTACGCGAAAAGTTACGCGGATTTCGGAAGTCTGCCCGCCTGATGCTGAAGGGGAGACACGACAATTGGAGCTTCGGAATCTTTTTGAATTTCAGCAAGATGGTATTGATGAGTCGGGTCGTGTGATAGGGTCATTCATTTCGACCGGGGTGGAACCGAATTTCATAAGCCAGTTTGCAAGGCTTGGCGTTGAGATTCCAGGGAATTTGTTTGCCAAAGGACAGGGATAAGCGGATTATTGCGCGTGACGGGAGATATCCGGATCTGGTGTTGTGTCGTTGTCCGTTTATCATTATGGTAATATCTATGCAACGCAGAAGCCGGTTGTCGTTCATTTGTCCTGCTTGCCGGCTTGGTTCTCTACATTTTTCTGAGGCATGTCGATGGGCATTGGAGGTATTGTCATGAAAAGGATTCGAACGCTGACGCCGGTAGCGTTGACTATGGCGATGTTTGTTGTGTTCCTTGTCGCGAGAACCCATTTTGGCTCTGACTCCGTCGAAGCGGCACAGAAGGTTGGGAGTCCTGTGGAGGCGGGGTTGGCCAAGCGTATTGAAGAAGCAGTCGGGGGGAAGGTTGGAATTGTTGCCGTGATCGACTATCCGGGAGAGGATGCGGCATCCGTGGTGAATCTTCTTAAAGGTAATAAGCTTAAGGTTTATTTTCAGTCTGCGGATGACAAGCAGGTCCGACGATTGAGACGACTCGCATCGGATGCGAAGTTGCTAGGTAATCGGGTGTTTGTTGATCAGGGCAGACCGGGTGAAATCCAACTGGCGAATAACATCGCGGATTGTGTTATTGTTGGCAGCACTTCATCGAAGGGTGTTAAAAAGGCGGAGATTTTGCGTGTCCTTCGGCCGAAGGGTGTGGCCATGATTGGCGCCTTAAGGCTTGTCAAGCCTGTTCCGGCGGGTATTGATGAATGGACGCATCCCTATCACGGCCCGGACAACAATCCGCAGTCGAAAGACCAACTGGCGAGGGGAGACTTTCGAACGCAGTTTATTAATCGTCCCAAGTTCAGCCCGATGCCTGAACAGACGGTCGCGGCTGGGGGGCGTTTGTTCAAAGCGATGGGGCATATTGCCCACCGAGCGAATCAGAACAAGCATCTCAATACGCTGTTGTGTATTAATGCTTACAACGGGATGATCCTCTGGAAGCGTCCACTTCCGGAAGGCTTTATGATTCATCGCAATACGATGATTGCGACGGAAGACGCCCTGTTTCTGGGAGACCATGAGTCATGCAAGGTGATTGATGCCCTTACGGGGAAAGTACGACATGAATTTACGGTGGACAAGAAGCTAGTGGACGGACCTGTGTGGAAATGGATGGCCCTTCAGGATGGCATACTCTACGGCCTTGTGGGTAACAAGGAAGTGCTGATCGAAACGCAGAGGTCGATTCGTCGGGGGCTGGGGCACTGGCCATGGGGGATGTGGAAGGGGCATGACTATGCGGACCCGAAGTTTTCTTTTGGTTTTGGTCGCACGATTGTGGCGATCGATGTGAAGACGAAGTCGGTCAAGTGGCACTATCGGAGCAAGGGCTTCATCGATGCGCGCGGGTTGGTGATGAATAAGAAACATCTCATTGCGTACAGTCCGCAAACTTCGCTTACAGCGATCGACCGTACCACCGGTCGGGTCGCATGGAAGCAAGGGCCGGGGAAGGCACTGGATGCGATTGGCGCCAATCAGCGAGCGCAGCATTATGTCACCGGATATGCGACGACTTGTTACATGAAGTGCAATGATGACTATCTGTTTTTTGCAGGTCCGCAGAGGAAGCAGATGACGGTATTATCCGCCAAAAGCGGAGAGTTGGCGTGGACCCATCCTGATGGCAATCTCCAGATCGTCCTTCGTGATGATGCGATTTATGCTGCCGGCCCTAAGTCCACTGGTGCAAGGCTGGATTATGCGACCGGTCGTGTGCTGACGACGCTGCCGACACGTCGGGCGTGTACGCGTGCGACGGGGGGCGTTGACAGTATTTTTTATCGAGCATCGGGAGGGACGATTCGGGTCATGACTGAAACACAGGGGAAGACGGCCCAGCATATTGCGGCGATGCGTCCGCCGTGCCAGGACGGTGTTCTGATTTCGAACGGTCATCTTTATTGGGGTCCTTGGATGTGCGGATGCCAGTTGTCTTTGTATGGGAATATTGGCCTGGGGCCTGTGGGTAAGGAGTCTTTTGCCACGGATCAGTCCCTTTACAAGGATGCTTTGGTGAATCTTGGTATCAAGGACATCGCCCCATTGGGGCTAAAAGCAAAGGATTGGCCTTCGTTCCGCGGAGGAAATGAGCGATTGGATTTTGTGAATCGAAAGTTGCCGGAAGGGATTAAGTCGGCATGGAAGATGCAATTGGGTAGCAGGCTTATGCCGACCGCGCCTGTTGCTGGTGGCGACATGGTATTTGTTGCTGATCGAAGTGGAGCGGTCCAGGCATTTGATGCGGATGGAAAACAGGTTTGGAGACAATATGCGGCGGGTCCGATTTACTTTGCTCCCGCCATTGCTGACGATCGATTGTTTGTTGGTTCGGCCGATGGTCGTGTGTATGCCTTTGCCGCTAAGACGGGTCAACCGCTTTGGACGTTCAGGGTGGCGCCTGCAGTCCGGCGTATTAATGTATTTGGCGAATTGATCTCTCGATGGCCTGTTGCCGGCGGCGTTGTCGTGCAGGATGGGACAGTTTATGCTGCGGCGGGTATTGTCAATTACGATGGGACGTATGTGGTTGCGCTTGATGCCAGGACCGGTAAGCTGAAAGCCAAGAACCAGAATTCCGGAAAACTTGCGCCGAAAGTGAACGGCGGCATTAGTCTTCAGGGCAATCTTTCGATCGTCAATGGTGAACTACGATTTTTGGGCGGCGGCGTCTATGAAACGGCCCGATATGATCTCAAAACACTTGCCTGTCTGAATACTCCTGCGAACCAGCTTCACTCGACGTACCAGACCGCGTTCTATCCGTTTTATCCGGCGTATGGCAAGTTTGTTTCGTTACAGGCAGAGTGCGCGAGTGGTGTGCTATGTCATGCCGCGAGTTATGAAGGGAACTATTTTGGTAACATTGCTCTTCAGAAGAAGCCTGGCAAGGGTAAGAAGGTTTCGACGAGCGAAGCTGCCCGTCGTGTGTTGCGCAGACGCGGCAGGCTTGCGCCGGGACGATTGCTTTGGCAGGATGCGCAGAATCGTCGGTTTACCAGCTTCGTGGTGTCCAACGACAAATTAATCGCTACGGGTCATACTCAGAGACAACCGGACAAACCGTTTATCGTGGCTATTGATGTGAAGGATGGCACGGATTTATGGCGTAATGAATTATCTGCGGATGCGGTGAAGGGAGGCGTAGCTATTGATCATAAGGGACGGGTGTTTGTCTCTCTTGAGAACGGTGAACTTCATTGCTTTCATCCGGACAAGGCGCCGCCCAAGCCTAAGCTAGTTCCTGATGTCGGGCCGCCCGCCAAGACGAGAATTCAATTCATTGCGAGGCGGTCTATGCGTCCCTACGCCAAGGGGAGTCGGCAGGGACAATTTCCCAAACAAACCACCGACGATGCCCTGGCTCCATTTAAGGGGAAGGGTATCTACTTTAAACAGGAGCAGGGGCGGCACACGGAAGTGCTTTACATTGTCCATTCGGCCAAACCCATACGTGAGATTCACTACAAAGGGGCTGCGACGTTCAGGATGGTGATGCAAGTTCTCGACCTTAAGGGCAAGGTTGCGTACTCGACGTCAGGCCCGTTCAATAACGGTAATGTCTATTCGGAGCACACCCTTAGAGTACCGGCCAATGTTGGAAACCGCTTCATACTTCGCTTCCATAATGAAGCGTCCACGTGGTTCTATATTGAGAACATCACGTTTAAATGACCCGGTATTTATGCCGGCTCCATCGGTATTTTGAGTTTTTCGAGAAGGTCTTCGGTCATCCAGGGAAGGCTATTCAGCTTTTTGATCTGTCCGGCAGGTATCTCTTTGTTTTGCCGTTCCCAGCGAGGTCTGCTTTTCCATCGGCGATGCATCCACAGATACAGCTCCGGATGTCGTCGTACCATTGTTTCGATCGCGCGAATATAACGTGCAGTGACGTAGAAGATTGGGTCGGGCTGTTCCTTCCAGTCTTCGGGATAAATGACATCCGTCGTGGAAATTTCGTACTTCAGTTGTTTTCGTGGTAGTCGTCGGGCATAACCGACGATGATCGGGACGCTCATGTTAATCGCCAGGATTGCGACGCTTTTTTTTGTACTGGCGAGTCGATCAAAAAAGGGTACGAACAGTCCCTTGTCACCTCCATTCTGATCTCCGACAATTCCGAGCGCTCCATTGTTTTCAAGCACGTCAACGATCTTCTCATTATCGCCTGCAAAGCGTTCAATGATTTGCATTCCCCGCTTCCTTCGCATTGCAAGCAACCAGTTATTGACCAAGGGGTTATCCAGAGGCCTGGCGAGAGCGGTGAGTGGGAACCCTTCGATTGAGAGCATGTATCCCAGTGCCTCCCAACTTGCGAAATGTCCGGTCACCAGAATGGCGGGGTCACCGCGGTCGATAATCTTCCTCGCCTCCTCTACGCCGTTTCCTTCAACGTGGTCGCGCCAGTTGTCGGGCGTGACCAGATGAGGCGTGAAGATCAGTTCGATCATTAAGGCCATGAACTGCTCGAAGGATTTTAGAGCGGTGGTGGTAATTTCATCTTCTGAGAATTCCGGAAAGGCCCGCCTGATATTTGTCACCGCCCTGTCGCGGTGGCGACGATTCATGCGAAAGATGAGACGGCCCAAGAAACGTGCCAGTTTGAGGTTGAAGCGGTACCCGGTAAGACGCATTAAGGTTGTCACCACGCGCAGGGCGATGTATTGCGTCCATTGGGTCATTGGCCCTGATTTCTTCCGCGCCATATGAGTTCACTCGGTGTTTGGCTGCAGCCAATTCTGAATAGGGCCGCATTGGTGGCCACAGGATAACGTATGCTCCATCATTCTCAACCGATGCGGTAACGGAGTTCCGTCATGAATGATGTATGATGAATCATGGCTTGTCTCGGGTGAGATTACGGTTTTCATGTCGAAAACCTGCGTTGGCGGTAAACTAATTTGGATGCTGAAATGAGTACCGGCATGGCATTGCCACGAGACCTATAGGGTGTCTGTTTGATGAAGACACACCTCGCATGCGGTCACAGAAGATCGTGGAAGGCTGAAGTCAGGTAGGGCGGCGAGCCTACGATAGAGAGGCATCACTGAAACAGGAGGGCAGCGAATTGGAATTAATAATGAATACAGGTAGATCGCATGTGAAGTGTGGGATGGTGTTTTTGTCCTGTTTGTTTTTCTTGTTTGGAACTGTGGGTTGTAGTTTCGGATCCAAGGGCTATCTGGCGTTAGGCCCGATGCTGGGGCACGTCAGCAGTACTAAAGCCCATATCTGGATTAAGGGTTCTACTCCGGGTATGGCGAGGGTCTTGATCGGGGAAAAATCTGATTTGTCAGATGGCCGACTCCAAGGCGCGCTTGAGTTGTCTGAAGACGGTGGAAAAATGGGGACGCTGACGGTAGAGGGGTTGAAGCCACAAACTCGGTATTACTATTCTGTACTTCTGAACGGGGGTGAGGTGACGGGGCAACCGTATGCGAGTTTTGTCACACCGATCACAGAAGGACAACCCACACGTATTCGTGTTGCCTTTTCATCCTGCTTCGGCCGTACGGGTGCGAATACCGCAGCAGGCTGGGGACAACTGGCAGCCAATGCCAAAGCGGATGTGATTCTCATGCTGGGTGACAATCATTATGCCGACTCGACCCAGCGCGCGAAACAGAGCAAGTTTTACTTTTCGCAACGTGATGTGTCCGGATTTCGTGCCGCCACGCGCGGCACGCCGAGTTACGGCATTTGGGATGATCATGATTACGGCCCGAATGATTCCGATCGAACCGCGAAAGGCAAGGAGATTTCGCTTGAGACTTTCAAGATGCATTGGGCCAATCCGTCGTATGGTCAGTCAGATCATCCGGGTATTTATTCAACCTTTTTGAGAGGTAATATTCAGTTTGTCCTTCTGGATGATCGGTATTATCGCGACCCGAACCGTTCACCGGCCACACCCGCAAAAACACTGCTTGGGGTACGCCAAAAAGCCTGGCTTAAGGCAACATTGAAGCAGTCTGCCGCAAAAATCAAGCTTGTCGCTCTTGGCAGTGAATGGCAACTCAACGGTCACTCTGATTCGTATACATCATTCAAATCCGAGCAGAAGGAGATTCTTGATTTTCTGCGCGATGAAAAAATTGAGGGTGTGATTCTGTTGAGTGGTGATCGTCACTTTACCGGGGCATATCAGATACGGGGCCAAGTCATTGAAGTTACGGCCGGTCCTCTCGGTAGTCGTAACTATCCCACCAAGAACCTTCCCGATATGTTTATGAATCATGGTGAAGGTAAGTTGTATGCCGTATTGGATCTGGACACGCGGACCAGTCCTCCCAAAGTCGTTCTGGAAGTCCACCGAGCAGGTGACGGCGTTGTATACAAACGAAATATCGCCTGGGGTGAAGTGAACGGACGACAACGCATCAAGCCCTTGCCGCTTGGTCTGGGCGGCAGGAAGTAACACTTTCTCACTCTAGAGATTGAACTAAATGGTCAAATTGATCAAACGGTTGAACGATCAGCCGTGAGTGGATCGTTATGTTTCAGGTCCGGGACTAATGGTTTGTTCCTTCGGACGTGTATGGTTGTATTGGGTATAGGAGCATGACATGGCGACGTTTATAGGTTTACTCAAATTCACGGTGAAGGGAGCTGAGGATTATCGGGAGAGTCCTGATCGGGAACGACAATTTGCAGCGACTGCCGAGGGTAAGGGGTTGAGCAATATCCTCGCCTACTGGACCATCGGGTCTTACGATGGCGTCCTGCTGTTTGATGCGGAAAATGATGAGACGGCGTCGCGTGCCATGCTGGAATTGGCGGGCGAGGGGTATGTTTCTGTAGAAGCCCTGATGCGAGCTTTCAATCAGACTGAATTCTCCAGCGTCATTGGAAGCGTGGGCTAAAACGAAGGCATCCGAGTGGTTGGGAGAATCTGGCCGAGAGGTCTATGGGCAGATCCGGTCCTAGCTACAGATGCAGGGGATATGTAGGGACAAAGCCCTCAAATTCGTATGCCTGCGGTTGATGACGTTTGGGGCGCCCGTTGCCATGTTCGAGATTTGTAGGCAGGTATGGGGGAAGATTTCAGGAGCAGGGCCGTCTCAATGGCACTGAGGAGGTCTTCCCGGTCGCAGGGTCGCAGGAATACCGCGGAGGCGAGTGAGGCCAACTTGAGGAGGTTGGAGGGGTGAGTGTTGGCGCCTGCCAGAGCGATGACGGGAATGTCGCCGGCGATGTGTTTGACAGCCGCAAGATCTGCCGTGGCCGTAGGCATGTGGCTGGGGACGCTGATAATGATACATCCGGTTTGTTCGACGTTTAGGTCGTTGCCCATGCTGGTAAGGCTTGGGCTGAGCCGGGCAACTCGATTCTTATTGGACGTGATCCTGCAAAGATGTTGTCCGAGTTCCCAACATCGTGAGACAACGTGAACGACACTTGGAGTTGGATTGAGATCATCCTTGGGTTTTGTAGGTTCAATACGATAAACGGGTAAAACTGGAGTCATCACTTCATTTCCATCATGATGGCGCACCATGTCAACATGTCGGGGTCGACCGGTAGTTGGTGTGCCGGCAGGTTTCTGATTTTTCTCCGGGCATTCTTTTCGGTCACTTTGGCTCCGCGAGGCATTTTGGAGGTTATCTCCCGTGTTCTTTTGTGGGCCGGTGTTCATTGATCCAATCGGCAGGCTCGTTATGGAGTGGGATTGCCTTACATCATACATTACGATTGGAATGTCAAGATGTGATTAGCGTCACGGCAAATTTGCGCGAAGTTTGCCGATTTACCTATGCCCCATGTCCCAATAATCCTGAAAAGCGAGTTTATCGTGTTCATGTTTTTTTAGTAAAACCGTCCAGGATTGAGGATATTTGCCGGGTCCATTGCAGCTTTCAGGCGTTTTTGCAGGTCGAGATCAGGGGAGTCCGGCCAGCAGACCTGAATCTCAGGCGCGTTGTTGGGGCGTCGAATCCAGAGGAGGAATCCAGAATCCCGGATCCGGTTTTTCAGGAAGGAGTTAAATGAAGTTGCATCTTCTATGCTCCAATCACCTCCTACGTGAATCTGGCCGTGTGTTGGTACAGCGTCGATTGCATAGAAGTTACTGATGGAGTGCGAAATCTCGGAGACAATCTGCCCTGTATTTGCAGGTGGCACGACGATCTTGACTAACCCGGTGACGGTTTCTCTCCATGCGTGGCGATCCATACGTAATCGTTCGTTCTGTGCATAGCTGTGAATTTCGCCTGCATCAATTGATGTGTCTAAGGATGCAACGCTGTATTTGCTGATCCATCTTTTCAATGCATCGCACCCGACGCGGCAGGCGATTTCTGTTCCTGCATAGCCAATAAGAGCCGTTGGTACAACATTGTTTCCAGTGGTGTGTATTATGACATCCACGTAATAGGGCACGGCATCTCCGAGAAGTAAGTCTGTCATGGCCTGTTCCAATGTGCCGAGATCCGCATTGGAAATGGCTACCTCCTGTACGCATTCGGGGATGGGGTAGGTGCGTAGGATTGCATGGGATATCAGGCCAAGAATATTGCCATTGCCGACCATACAGCGGCTGACATCGTAGCCAGCGACATTCTTGACTGTGCGACCGCCGACCGTGATCAATTCACCTGCCGACGAGACGTACCCCAAGCCTAGGAGCAGATCCTTTACCGAACCGTGAGACGTTCTGAGCGGGCCAAAGGTATTGTGAGCGATGATATCGGCTACGGTCTGATCTGCGGCGGCGTCCAGCGGCAGGTATTGATTCTTTGAAGCGAGTTCGTGTTGTAGGTCGACAAAACGCGTGGCTGGGAGAGCTCTGACGGTCATATCCGGTACCCAGTGGTCTGTAATTCCCGATGGTGGGGAAATGTGGACGAATTCCGATTTTGGGGGATTTCCGAAGGAGCAATGGGTGCCGTAATCGGCAAGGATTTGATTGGAACTGGACGCTTCGCGTATCCAAGACGCATATTCTTCAACATTTGTCGCAGACTGGACGGATTGTGCCTCGACGGACTGGATCTTGAATTGGGGCGTCATGGCGGATTATTCGCAGGCGCATGCAACTCGGCTAATTGGCGTGAATCATTGTTTTTGGGATAAAATCCCGAACGTTGGTCGGCGGAATCTGGTAGAATCAGGGGGTAAGTCAACCTAGACTACAACACTACTATATGCGTATGAATTCGGATTGGATTCGCAACGCGGAAATGAGAGGCTTAGCATGGAATTTTCTTCGACATTAGCGGCGTTTTTTGGTCTTCCCGGCGGTTACGAGTGGTTAATTATTCTGGTCGTGGCATTGTTGATTTTCGGTAAGCGTTTGCCGGAAGTTGGCCGTTCTTTGGGCAAGAGCATTGTGGAATTCAAAAAAGGCGTGAAGGGTGTCAAGGAAGAGGTCGCCGAGGTGGATGCTGATATTGAGCATGCCGCAATTGAGAAAAAAGACGAGACGCCGCAACTGCCGGCGTAAGAGAATAATTCATGACACACAATTTCATAGCATTTTTCGGTCTGCCCGGCGGATACGAATGGATCATCATACTGGTGGTGGCGTTGTTGATATTCGGCAAGCGACTGCCGGAGGTGGGGCGGTCGTTGGGTAAAGGGATTGTGGAATTCAAGAAGGGGATCAAAGGTGTGAAGGAAGAGATAGATGAGGTGGATCAGGAGGTGGATGACGCTGCATATCGTGCAGAGACTGAGGAGCCGGCGAAGATCGAATCCAAAACGGAACCCGATAAAGCGTTAGAAGGCGGCGGGGCAGGTGATGCGACAGGTGAACGGATCAGCAGCGCGTATGATCCTAAACCTGTGGAAGAAAAGTAGTGACTCAATGATTAAGGTTGATATTTGGTGGGTGGGCTTGATTTTTTCGGGGAGGGGTATATCTTCAAGAACAATCGGGCGATTAGCTCAGTTGGCTAGAGCGCTCCCCTCACACGGGAGAGGTCGTTGGTTCAAGTCCAATATCGCCCACTTCTTTTTCACGCCGAAACCCCGCATTTACAAGGGGTTACGGCGTTTTTTGTTTTTTCCGTTTAGGACATCGTAAGACACGAAAAGATATCAAATGACATCACTTTGGTATCCAAGCTCATGCCGCGGTCGTGTTCACATCCGAATCGTCGACCAATTTTTCGATCGCATCGTGAAGATTATTCAGCAGCAATCGGTACCGCGTATACACCCTGAGTGTCAGGTTGTAGTCGGTGTGGCGCATCAGTTTCACCGCCAGTTCAAACGGCACCTTGTTCATCGCCAGGTGCGTGCAGAACGTGACGCGAAGACATTTGCGATCCACATGGGTGATTGCGTATATTTTCAAGAACGTGCAGGTTGTGACTAAGCGGACCTAAGAGACTATCGGTCTTCTCATAAGAAAGTGCTTCAGCGTTTGTGATGTTGTCAAGAACCAGCAGGATGCGACCAAAACCCTCGGACTACGATCGCAGGCAATCAAGAATCGCCGAGATATGTTTGTCGGCTGCCATACGCTGGTCGTCATCGATGTCCTTGCCAAAAACGTCATCAAGAACCAGCAATGTTTCCATAGTCGTACTCTTGCCTTCGAACGAAATGAGATACCGTCCGAATGAGTAGTAATTCTCTGCGGCATGGGTGTAAATGATCGCAAGCTCCGTCATTCCCATGCCTCCGAGGCCGTGGACGCCGCAGAAGACACTGGTTTACCGGGCGCGGGGATTCTTGATGAGATTCACCATCTCATCGAATCGCCCTGTAAAACGTTTGTTGTGGGGGAGATGGCGTCTGGTCGACTAGTTCGAGGCTGGGTCACTTTCGGGTGCGTAATCGAATGTCCGGTCATCCAGTTAAACTATAAGCGAAGCTCCTTCTTGATATCGATCAGGTAAGACTTGTTTCTTGCCGCAGCTGAATCAGGGTTGTCGATACGGCTCATAAGCCTTCCCTAGACATCGGCGAGATCAATGAGTAAAGATTGATTGCCGGTTAGGATCTCGTTCGATTCCGATCGAGCATCTTCTGCTATCACCAGTAGTTCTCTGACCTTTTCAATATCCAGACCGGCGATTCCCTTGGACTTTTCCCTGACGACTTTTCTGAAGTATTAACCCAGTGCGCAATTTTGTGCCTTGAGAATAGCTCGAAGGGGCCTGGTGAAGTGGGCTTACTGCTTTTGTCGATGACGGACTGCAATGTAAGACCCATGCCTACGCCAGCCCAAAGAAAATATGCAAGCGGACCAGACGCGACGATTGTGAAACCGAACGCAAGCGGCGTGGCGAGATTGAACACGTTTTTCGCGAATGACTTTAGATTCATAGTTCAGATCCCTCCTGCGAGTATTTCGAACGAGCTAGAATTACGACCGATTCTGCTGTTGCTTCATGCGCCAGGCTTTATTGTATGATCTGACGATTCCAGATTGACGCTGGCGCATAGAGTATTTGGGGACTGGCTCTTGTTGTGAGCTCGCCCAGGCGAACTGGTTGTTGCTAGTGGCTTACGATTATGAAGATTCATCCAGGCGCTTTGACTTAAGGCTGCCATAGATCGAACGTGTTTCATTAGCTTTCGTTGTGCCAAGAAAAATAACCTTGACTTGCGAATCGATGGGACGGTCAATGTTTGCGAGGTTAGTCATGCGTGGCGTGTGCATGTGTATTGTCATGCGCCGCAAACATAAAATTATCGGTAAAATTGTGTATTTAGGTATTGACACTGACATTAGATTATGTCATACTAGCCGCAAATCGATCGGGACCTTCAAATACAGGACGGGCCAGAAAACCTAAATATGCAAGACAGACAGGGCCAAGATACCACGTCTACGGGTAGGTACACCGATCAACAACCTTAGGTGAGCGACAGCTCGTCAAGTTGCCGACTTTATTAAGCGATTTGACTAGCGTTATCATGTGCTGTCTGTTTATCTCAGGTTGGTTTAAGTCTAATAAATTCCTTAGTTTGTGCGACTAAATGGATGGAGTTAGTCGGCTGCAACTCGCTTTATTCGAATGGCGAATTGCGGAGAGATGTTGTTATGCAACCTTAAATTGGAGATTGGCCATGTCAAGTTCATCAAGCTCGTCAAGTACGCCTGTTGCTCCAGGCTCATCAAGCTCCTCAAGCAGTTCCGGTAGTGGTATCAAGTATGAACCGTCGTGTTTGTGTCGAGATTGTCATGGCGAGTTGTTCTCGACCGAATGCAGTGAAACCAATTCATCCATCGGTAGCTGCAATTCAGTTGTCTTTCGCACTGGCCAGTTCCGGTTCTCGCTTCCTTTGTTATCGATATCCGGTATTGGTTCGGCGAACTGGAGCTTCGAACTGAACTACCTGATCGATAACGGTGTCGACAGTCTTCTGGGTCGTAACTTCAACTTCACGCAATTCGAGCACCTTGTCAAGCATGCCAACGGGGATATCGATCTGATCAGTTCACAGAATACGATTGAGCAGTTCGAGCTGGTGGCCGGTGTCTATTCATCCAAGAACAACAACACAGCCGCCGTCCTGGAAAGCTCCGGTACCGGGGCCAATGAGGTCTTTACGCTGACGCGTTCAGGGGGAAGTGTGAGTGTATTCTTCGGTTTTGATCTGGCGGTTGCCACACCTGGACAGATCAAGAGCCAATCTGATCGATTTGGCAACACGCTGACCTTTACCTGGTCAGCCGGCGGTGGTGGTGTCAGCCTGCTGGACAAGGTCGCCGACGGTTATGACCGGGAGATTATCTACCGGTATGCCAACCCCGGTACCGGAACGCGGCTTAGCGAGATCGAGGACTTCCTGGGTCGAAAATTGAATTTTCAATACGACACGCAGGGGCGATTGCTTGCGGTGATCACACCCACAATCTTTCGAGCTGCAGAGGGCAATACGTTTCCGGGCGGAACAGCCTACGCCTTTCGTTACGCATCGGCGCCGGGTAACCCGGACAACCTGGTGAATGTCTGGTATCCCAACCAGGTGATGCCTTACCTGGATACGACGACACGCGAGGTGGATATCAACGCTTTATACACCGCGGCGGATGCCGGGAACGCTGCTCCAAGGTATACCGTTGCGTATGACGCACAGGATCGGGTCACATCCGAGACGGTTGGCGACAGTGCATCGGGTGTCGGAGGATCCTACACGTTCAATTATGCCGGCCCGGATCTTCCCAAGACGAACTTGATCGATGCGTCCGATCCCATCGTGGCTGAGACGGTGGTAACGGATCGCAACGGCAACATTACCGCTTATTTCTACAATGCGGCGGACCTGGTGGTGTGCCAGGAGGTTCGGACCAATCGCGACAAGATTAGTCTGAGTAGCGGGACTACACCCAGCGCCTATGTAACCTGGACTAAATACAACGATCAGAATCAGGTTCTCGAGCGGGTGTTGCCCGCAGGTAACAGTGTCCTTTACGAGTATGAAGACGGTGTGATCGCCGGCGTGAGCACGGCCAATGATCCCTATGTGCGTCGACGCGGCCTTCGCCTGGTTGAAAAACGGACCCCTGGCAATACGCACAACATCAACACACCCACACGCAACGGCAGTGGCCCGGTCGGTGAGGTCCAGGAGGAGCTGACCAAACGCTTCTTCTACGATCCGATATTCAACAACATATGTGCCGTGATTGAGGAGCGAGGGAATCCGATTCAATCGGGGAGTCCCAATCTCTACTTCACGCCGCAGAATGGCAACGACGCACCCAATGGATGGGACACGCCGGACGACGCTGATCGCAGTCGGTATGCAACCATCACCTATTACGATTACCAGCAGAACACCGACAACACCATCAAGAACAATACGACCCTTCAGGACATGCTGTTCCCCGGCGATGCGGGGGCCGCGACGAAGATTCAGGCCCTGATCGATTACGTTGACGCCCAGATGAAGGCCACGGACGGGACGGGCGGGATTCCCGATGGCTTTGAGACCAATCTCGGGGACATCAATGGTGATGGCACAGGCGATGGAAACACCTCGGGTCTTTCGGCCTCGGTCATGCTGGGCAATGTTGTCAAGATCAAGCATCCGGATGTACGATTGCTGGCTGAGAATCAAGGGGCCGGTGATCCGTGGGAGTGGCAGCGACAGCAGCGCGTAGAACTGTTTACCGTTAACCTACGAGGTCAGAACACAACGCATACCGATCCGGAGGGTAACGTCACCGTCTATGTGCGTTATCCGCTCAACGATCCTGAGGGTGACGGCCAGTTCATTGCACAGAATCTCAGTGCGACGCAGTACGGTCGTATGCGTGAAGTGCATGTGGATGCTGATCCGGATGATGTGATGAGCCTGGTAGGGCTGGATGGTGACCTTGCGGACTTCAAGACCAACGTGTTTCCACGCGACAGTCGGACCAATACACCAGGTGTGTATCAGGATCTGACGACACGCTATGAAGGAGGCATGGCTTCGGGTGGTTGTCCATCGTGCGCTTACGATCCACTTGGCAATCCCCTGGCCACCACGGATCCGCGAGGATTCACGATGATTTATGAGCGGAATGAACTGGGTGAGGTATTCCGGTCGGTCAGTTCCCGACCCTATGAATACATGGTTGAGACTTTTTACGATGCCAACCGCAACGTTGTTCGCGAGGATACCGAAGACGTGGGTGTGCAGTATGATTCGGATGATCCGGCCAGTGCCGGCTATGCGCACTTCACGCCACAGATTGATGAGAATTCTCCGAATGTGGCCCATGTTCCGACCAAGGCGGGACCGGGTGGCGAGATTCGGCCCGGCTGGTTCACCAATCTCTACATGTACGATCTGCTGGACAACGTGATTGAAAAGGATCTCGACGCGACGGGCTCCAGTCCTTCAAGCCTGCTGACCCAGTATGCTTACGATGCCAATGAGAATCTGGTGATGGTGACGAAGCCGGAGGGGAATACGGTTCGATTCGACTATGACGAGCGCGATCTGCGCATCGCTGAGGCGGTGGGCAGTTGTATCTTTACCGGTACCTCCTCTTCATCGTCATCAGCGGGCCCCAATGATCCGGACTGCGCGATCACGATCAGCTTCTATGACCGCAATGGGAACCTGGAGGATACGATCGGTCCAGCTAAACGTGGCTCGGCGGGTAATCACCTTACGGCGACGATCGAGGATGCCTTCGGTGATGGAGCGGCATTGGTACACACCGGCGATTATCTGGTAGAGAACACTTACGACGGCTTCGACCGGATTATCGAGTCAACCGATGCTGTCGGTAACGTAACCGACAGCGTCTACGATCCCGGGAGCCGTGTGATTGAGACAAGTGTGGAAGGCCCGGTCGGTGGCGCCACACCAACAAATCGAAATGGGACGAACAATGTCAAGTTAAGCGATATTTTCACACGCTTTGATGAGGCAGGTCGTACCTATGAAGGTCAGCATGATGTATTCCTTGCGACGGGAACGACGTTGCCATCTTCCAGGGCGGTTACCCACACCGGAGGCGGTTTGGAATCGAATGCCACGACCAATGGTCATACGGCAACTATTACGATGACCGCCTCACCCCAGCAGGTGTCGTATGTGTTATCACGAACGGTTCATGATGCCGCGGATCGTGTCGTGGCGCGTGCCCAGGACAATACCGGTACTTCTCAGTTCGAATATGACGGCGCAGATCGGCAAGTCAAAGCCACCGATGCCGTGGGCAACATTGTGGAGAATACGTATGACGGCAACTCCAATATCATCGTCAAGAAACGTATTGAAAAATGCACGATTACCCAGCCAACGGTTAACGATGAGGAATTCGAGAGGGCGATGTACTTCGATTGCCTGAATCGAATGGTCGTGAGTGCCGTGCAGGGAGCGGATGGGACGCTGAGTAATGATCCGCAGGACAGCGAGACGCTCTTTACCTACCTGGGCTACGACAGCCGCGACAACATTGTCGTCACGATCGATCCAAGGGAGAACACGATCGTCACGGTTTACGACGGGGCAAGCCGCCAGATCGAGACGCATGAGCATTTACGCAAGCTGGGCGAGGGTGACAATCCGCCGCTTGCGAACCAGACCTTCCTGCCGGCAAGCAACGGTGTGATTCGAACCATCTCGATCCTTGACGGTAACGGTCGTACCAGGCAGCTGATCGATGATCGCGGAGCACCGACGAACTTCACCTATGACACACTGGATCGTCAGCTCACGATGGTCTTTCAGGACGGATCAACGCGCACCAATACCTACAACGCCGCAAGCGATGTAATCACCTACACCGATGAAAACGGATCGGTGTTTGATTGCGTGTTCGACTCCATTGGTAGACCCACATCCTGCACCATCACACCTGCTTCGGGTGTTGCCGGCCACAATGGTGATTCGACAAGAGGCACTACGGCCCAGACGTCCCAATATGACGGTCTGAGTCGGATGACCCAATCAGTAGATACGACGACGGTCGATAATGCTTCGTCCCAGAGCGCAACGGTCGACATGGTGTTTGATTCGTTATCGCGTGGACTCGAGGACTCGCAGAATTTCCAGACGAATACGCGCAACACCACCAGCAACGCGTTTACGTCATTTCCGGTCACTCAGTTTACCTATCCGCAAGGCAGGCAACTGGATAATACCTATGACTCGCTTTATCGACGTACCTTGGTTGAGGAAGCTTCAGGTGGCGCCGATATCGCCAAATGGGAGTTTTTCGGATTGTCACGAGTTGCCGAGTGCGAATTGGGGAATGGACTGATCTGTTCGCACATGAACAACGCTCGTACGCATAGCGCCGTCCAGTCTTCGGTATCCAATCCCGGATGGGGCGGTGACTCGTCCGATCGACTCGGTTATGACGGCACGGCACGCATGATCACTAAGCGCTATCTTGCCGGTGGCATCAACGGCGGCACGGGCGCTTACAATGATTCGACTGCTGTTGTCGGCTTCACGACCCAATTCGACAAAGCGAGCAACAAGCTCTATGAACGGGATTTGCATGCTGAAAGTCGCTCCAGCCTTTATCAGCCACGCGACAAGTCAACCGGCGCCGTGACGGAGCTCGGTCATGATTCAGTTGATCGTCTGCGTCAGTATCAGCGAGGTGAGTTGAATGGTGACGGTGGTGGAGACATAGGGGGCAGTGAGGTAGCAACGGTCATCAGCTTGCCTGGCACTGATGAATCGCGTACATACGATCTGGATGGGTTGGGGAACTGGAATAGAACGGTCTTTACACCGGAAGGCGGCTCTGCGACGACCCAGATTCGGGATCATAATTACCTGAATGAGATCACACGGACCAAGGAGAACGCGACGGAGACGGACTTTACCTACGATGGTGCGGCAGGCGCTTCCAACGGCAACATCGCCAATGACGGTACACGTTCGTATATCTACGACGCGTTCAATCGTGTAACACAGGTATCCAAGGATCCCAACGGCACACCGGCTGTCGTTGGCGCATATTCATACGATGCTTCCGGTCGACGTATTCGAAAGGTGGTGTCGAACGGAGGTCTATCAGGAAGTGTCGCCAATGGCACGACGGACTTTGTCTACTCGGGATGGCAGTGCTTTGAAGAGCGCGATGGGTCGAATGATGCGGTACGTCAGTATGTGTGGGGCATCTATATCGATGAATTAATCCAGCAGCGCAGCATCAGCGGGATGTCCACAACGGATCGGTACATGCTCTCGGATCCCCTTCATCGGGGAACGGCGCTTACCGATTCATCAGGGGGAATTGACGAAGCGTATGACACCGATGCCTACGGCAATACGATCATCTTCGCCGCCGCCGGAACGGGCGGCGATTGGTGGGCGAACGATGCATCGACCACCAATGACCCGACATGCCAGTTCATCTTTACGGGACGAAGATTCGATCCCGAATCTGAGATCTATTTTTACAGAGCGAGATACTACGTGCCTGAATGGGGACGCTTCATCAGCAGGGATCCTCTCGGGTACATCGATGCGATGTCGTTGTACGAGTACGTTGGAAGTAAAGTTTTGAGAAGCGTGGATCCGTTCGGATTGATTTGCCGTTCCAAACATCCTGATCCATTAAACGCCAAAGGTGAAGATAAGATCTACAAGGATATTGATGACGCGGGACCGATCGACGATGTGTTGTCGATGTACGTGAAATATGAAGTCAGGTTATTTGGCGGCGTAGTCATGATGGCCTCGGTGACAGCTCGTTCTCGGTACTCCGGTTATGACTGGATCGGCTCAAACGAAGAGGCGAATACCGGCACATTACACAAGCGTACCATGAGTGTGTGCAAAGAAAAGGTTAATGAGGAGGGTAAGAGAGTATGTGTTTGGGAAGGTGGGTCGAGTCCGTCGCAAGGGCCGAAGGAAGACTCAAGTGGTGAAGGTGATAGCGTTGCCGCCGCCGTATCGATTCAACTTTCCGGTCAAGGGACCGACACGCTGAACGTTGTCGTCGAAGCTGTCGCCACTCATCAATCTTTGATTACCACCAAGCATGAGGTAAACGTGGGTGGCGAGTTGGGTAAGAAGGACGTTGGCAAGGTCAACCTTGGGTACAAGTATGGAATTGAAATGAAGAAAGGTGGCCATCAAATCAAGGAACGGAATTCGTTCACATTCAAGTGTGTTTGCATTGACAACAGACGTGGCGGATATCGGTATTGATGATCTTCATTGTACTCAGGATAGTGAGCCGCCAGAGACGCAAGTATATGGCGTTCAACTCATCCTGATTACGTTGCTGCCTTGTCGTTGTGGTAAATGATAACAGTCCGATGTTTGGATGATAAAGCCTTGTATCTCATAAACAATGACAATTCGATCGCTTGCATTCATGCCATTGGTGCGCGTAGTCGGAACGCTGTTTGTAGCCTCAGCCTGTTTGGTGGACGTCCTTCTCGTGCCGACTGTGCAGAGTGTGCTCATCGAGTGAAGCCCAAGGGGAATGGGCATCTTGCCTATCGCCTTACGCAACGACAGTCCAAACGCTTCTGCAGCGCAAAACCAATCGAATCAGGTTCCGGCACGAGCGTAAAATTGACGTTGCCGTCGAACAACATTGAACCCATAGTCCTACGTAATCATCAAAGCCCGGGCGACATTGTCGCATTGACTGCGGCGGTGCGTGACCTTCAGTTGAGTCACCCTGGTAAGTACTTTATTCAGGTGGACTCATTGTGCGGTGACCTTTGGCGCCATAACCCGCATGTCAATGTAGTAAACGGACCCGAAGAATACGCAGAGGGCAGCCGTGTAATTCGATGCGAATACCCGGGCATTCACAGCAGTAACCGAAGGCCCCATCATTTCATACAGGCGTTTGTTGAGAACCTTGAAAAACAACTTGGAGTTGGGATAGAGATTAGTGCATTCAAAGGCGATATCCATCTATCCGAAGAGGAACTACTGAACCCAAGTCCAGTTTTGGAACATGTTGGTCAGAAGCCATTCTGGATCATGATTGCTGGAGGAAAGTACGATTTCACCGCCAAGTGGTGGAATCCTGAGCACTATCAGAAGGTCGTTGATCACTTCAAGGAACGTATCACGTTCGTCCAGTGCGGTGAAGCAGGGCACTGGCATGAACCGCTTCGGGGTACTATCAACATGATAGGCCGAACGGATCTGCGTGAGTTCGTACGTCTGATGTATCACGCGGAAGGCGTTGTTTCGCCTGTCACGTTTGCCATGCACGCAGCCGCTGCCGTGCCTACGAGGGATGGCAATCTCCGTCATTGCGTCGTGGTGGCCGGTGGACGTGAACCTGTTCATTGGGAGCAATACCCCGGTCATCAGTTCCTTCACACGATTGGGCAATTGGACTGTTGCCGAAACGGCGGATGTTGGAAAAGTCGATGTCAGAAGGTTGGGGACGGTGATTCGAAGGACAACCACGACCTCTGCAAGAGGCCCGTACAGATTCGCAAGGATCTCAGCATTCCCGAGTGTATGAACCTGATCGCCCCGGACGATGTCGTTACGGCAATCGAGAGGTTTACGGCAGTACGGAAGAGCGCATCCACGGTTGAGCAACATGAATCGAAGCCCGTAGTAGGGGCGGAATCAAATTCAACTACTGCTCCTAAGCCTTCGCGAGGTAATCCTTTCTATCAACAAGCGTTTGCCGTTGTAGCGGACTCGAACTTTTATCCAGGGCTGATGGCACTACTCAATAGTATTCATGTCTATCATGGGGCGTCGATTCGTACGTTTGTGTTTGTGTACCATTTGACGGAAGCGCAAGTTGAAGAAATCCGAGAGCATCCGATGGGGCCTGCGATCACACTGTTGCAGGATGTCTCCGTCCGGCGTAAACCCGCTGGCATATGGGAGGCTAAGCAGCAGGTACTCGACTATCTAATGGGAAGAGCGAAGGTCGTTTGTCTTCTCGATGCCGACCTTGTATTGCTAAGTAAACTGGGTGACGTTTTTAACCTGGCGGAAAGGGGGAAGATTGTATCTTCACGCGATGGAACGGATCCGATTCGTTTCGGCCGGGAATACCGAAGCTTTGGCGAGAAGTTGGTTGGCAAGGAGATGCCCTACTTCAACAGTGGATTCCTGTGCCTAGACATAGTCAAACATTGGGATCTCGTGGCGCTGTGGAGTTTTTCGTCTCATTTTGCAGCATATAGCCCGAATGGCGGAGCGCCATTACGATTCCAGGGACATGGGGACCAGGGTCTGCTCAACGCTGTGGCCGGATTGCAGGATAAAGAATCGTCTCTGCATCTCTTTACGCAGGACGAGTGGTGTAATTCAGGTCTTTGGTCGGCAAATCGGAAGGTGGTTATTGAGAAACGTGAAGGCAAAAAACTGACTGTTACCAATACCGTAACCGGCGGTCGCCAGAGATTGCTTCACAGCACAGGTCCCAAGTGGTGGACGACGCAAGGAGCTGAGCACTTTTCCAAGTGTGGAGATGTTCTTGAGTGCTTCAAGCACTTTGATAATAACGGAAGAGTTTCATCGCCAGCGGTGAAGCCCGGAAGGAAAAAGGTACGCATGTTGATCGGTGTATTGAGTGCCAAGAGCGGATCGGAGCGTCGGGAGGCATGTCAGAGTACCTGGTCGAAGACGAAGTTTGACAATATTGAGATTCTCTTCCTCATCGGCGATGAATCGGTTTCGACACCCGTTCAAAGAGATGACATTTTGTATCTTCCGTGTAGGGACGACTATGAATCGCTTGTTCAAAAGGTTCGCTGGTTTACACGATGGGCCTGTGACAACCGTGACTTCGAGTACATTTTGAAATGCGATGACGACACCTTCGTAGTAATCGATCGTTTACTAATGACGCCCTGGTCGGGCGATTTTATCGGTTATGACATGGGAGACTTTGCAAGCGGCGGTGCGGGGTATTTGCTGAGCCCTCATGCCGCCAAGATTGTCTCGGAGTCAATCGGTGATTCCGACATTGGCGCCGAGGACGTCAAAGTCGCGGCATCATTGAAAGAGGCGGGCATTCATTTGATTCACGATGAGGGATTTCGGCCGGGTCATGAGCGTTTTCCGACTCTCTTCAACAACATTGTCACGAATCATTACTGCAACGTAGCCCAGATGAAACGAATTAAGGCGCGACTCGATCGACGCAAAGCAAGTACGTTTGGTTTCATGCCGATTGCGTACCTCGTTAACAGGCATCGGAAGTTCAAGGCCGTGTGTATATCGAAAAACGCATGCACCAGCCTAAAGCAATTGGTGATTCGCGATGACTTTCCTGATCAATCCAAGAAGGTGGGTAATGTTCGTCAGATTCACGATTTCATGGGCTATTCACCGAACGGTAAGACTCTGCTTTCCTTAGAGTCACCGGACTTGTCTGACTATCTGAGGTTCGCGGTGTACCGAGATCCAATAGAGCGGGCGATGTCGTTTTATCAGGACAAATTCATATCGCCCGAGATAACACAGAACTATCTGAGTCATCTGGGCATCATTGGCTGCGATTTGGATACGTTTATTGCCTTTCTCGAATTTGAACTGGGGAAGGCGGATCCAAACTGCATGGATGAACATGCCCGTCCACAGGCGCTTTACTACGACCCTCCTGTCCATATCGACAAGATTGTTCCGATTGGTGCGTTGAATAGTTTCTTGGGCGACGAATTGGGCGTTAAGGATTTGGTGCAGCGCAACTCTTCAAGAAAGGAACAGAAGGAGGATTTCATGTTGACCAAGGCGCAGTCTGAAAAGATTAAACAGTTATACGAAATTGACTATCACCTGGCCTCAACGAATCAGGATCTGTTTTGGCGGTCATGATCCTCCTACAGCTTGAGAGCTTCGTATTTCTTGACCGTTGACTCGTAACCCGAAACACACATCACGATCCGACATTGGAGTCGAATTTCATGGTTTCAGGCACGTACGTAACATCGCGGGCAAATTCAGGTGGGCGGATTGGTCACCAGCTTAAGGATCTTCTTACCGGCTTAATCGTATCGAAGTGGTTTGGTTTGCGTCTGGTGTACACGCCCCTTAACAACGAGAAGTGGGATAAGTTTTTCGGATTCAGCGGTATTGCAGGTGATCTTGGTGACTCGAAACCTGATTGGGTACGAGAGAGATCGATTGAGAAACCACGCCGTTGGGAAGGGATCGATTTTGATGAGATCGTCGACTTTGTTCGACTGGAATCGAGACCTGATGCGCGAACATTGCTCGTATTTGAGCAGGCGGCAAGGGTTCAGTTGTATCAGATATATCTGTGGCAACGTCAGGGCCGCATCAAACATGATGTTTATTCGGAGGTTATTAGAGTCCTTCGAGAATGTTATCATGCCGCGACGCACCCGGAAAAGCAGCCGTTTGAAGATCCAACCAAAGTTAACATTGTTGTCCATATACGAAGAGGTGACGCCTCGAAAGAGAACCACCGCTGGTTGCCTTCGTCTTTTTATCGCAACGTAATCACTCAGCTCCAAGAGCGGGGCCAAAATTCTGAGATCGTGTTCCATGTGCATTCGGCGGGCACTGACGGTCAGATGCAGGAGATACGTGAAGAGCTTCACGGCTGTGCTCCCAGTATTCAGTTCTACCTAAATACTTCACCTTTTCAAGCGTTTCATCAAATGGTCATTGCGGACTTACTGGTTGTCAGTCACAGCTCATTTTCCGATTGGGCTGGTTACCTGTCGACCAGTCCAAAGTTGATTCATCCACATTTCCATATGACGAATCTTGATGAGCGTGAGTGGGGACGTATGGATCGCAAGGGCGACATCGTAGGAGAACTCGAGGACTTTAGAGCGAGATCTTCCGGTCAGATCCCAAAGCGTGTGACCAACGACGTCCGCGTTTCGGCGAACTCATCCAAACCAGCCGAAAAGGCGAAGGTTAACCTGTTTGACCGTTGTTTCGTGCGCCCTCGCAAATCGTGTCATATTGAGTGGGTTAGAGATCAGAAGAACTGGGATGGTATTACGGTCTTTACTGATGAATACATCGGATCGGATTTGCCAAATCAAGTCTGCAGTGACTTCAAGATCGGTTGGCTGGTTGAACCCAAGGTTATTCATAGGAACATGTATGATTCTGTCACACACCGTCTCAATGCCTTCGACCTGGTGCTGACACATGATTCAGAGCTGATCCAGAAGTGGCCAAATAAGTGTCGGTTCGCGCCATCCGCAAGGTGCTGGATTGAAGATGCGAACGCCAGATTACATTCGAAAGCCAAGTTGCTGTCGATGATTTACTCATCCAAACGTGGATTGCCCGGTTATCAGTTGCGCCATCAAGTGGCCGATGGAATTGCGAAAGTCGATCTGTACGGACGAGGCAGCGATCGTCCGATCGAACACAAGGAAGAAGGATTGGTCAACTACATGTTTTCGATTGCCATCGAAAACTCTCAGGCGACCAATTACTTTACTGAGAAGATCCTGGACTGCATGGCTGTGGGAACAATCCCGATTTATTGGGGATGTCCGAACATTGATGATTTCTTTGATCCCGACGGAGTGGTCGTGTTTAACACCTATGAGGAACTTCCGTCGATTATCAGCAAACTGTCTCCAGAATTCTATTTGTCGCGTCTTGGGGCAGTGGCGAGAAATCTCGATTTGAGCAGGGAATTTCGATGGCCCGAGGACTGGGTTTATGAAAACATCCTTGTGCCCGAAGGAGTCATCAAGGACTGATGGTCGGATCATTTCAATAGACGAATGCGTGGACGCATGAACGTCCGAAGCAATGAATAATTTTGCTACCTCAAGACGGAAGGGTTCGAACCATGGTCAAAAAGATTCTCGTAGCAGGTGCCGGCGGATTCATAGGCGGACATCTTGTTGCAAGACTTCGTGAACGCGGTGACTGTGAGATAAGGGCGGTGGACATCAAGCCTTTCGATCAGTGGCATCAGTATTTTGATGATGTTGAGTCGCTCTGTCTTGATCTTCGAGAGCGCCCGTGTTGTGAGAAAGTCGTTGTTGGTGTCGATGAGATATATAACCTTGCAGCAGACATGGGCGGTATTGGATTCATCGAGGGCAATAAGTTTGCATGTATGGTGAATGTACTGATCAATACCAATCTTCTGCTGACTGCGAATGAAGTCGGTGTCGAGCGTTTCTTTTTCTCGTCCAGCGCGTGTGTCTATCGCGGAGACCTTCAGAATTCGGACCAGACGAATTTTGCGCTCAAAGAGAGTGACGCCTATCCGGCGGATCCGGAGGACGGTTACGGGTGGGAGAAGTTGTTCAGCGAAAGAATGTGTCGACACGCCATGGAGGATTGTGGGCTGATTACTCGAGTTGCGCGTTTTCACAACAGTTATGGTTCGCACGGCACATGGAGCGGCGGTAGAGAGAAAGCTCCGGCGGCCATCTGTCGCAAGGTCGCTTTCGCCTCTATTTCAGGAAACCATAGCATTGAGATATGGGGTGATGGAACGCAGAAACGATCGTTTATGTATATCGATGACAATATAGAAGGGATGTTGCGAATCATGTATTCGGACATTTCGGAGCCCATCAACCTTGGGTCAGCTGAAATGGTTACCATTAACGAAATGGTTTCAATCGCTGAAGACATTGCAGGTATAAAATTGAGCCGCCGATACCGGGCGGATGCACCGATCGGTGTAGCTGGTCGTTCTTCAGACAATTCAATGATCCTCGAAAGGCTGAATTGGGAACCATCCACTTCCTTATATGATGGATTGGCCAAAACCTATGAGTGGATTTATGATCAGGTGTTGGGGTCAGTTGCGAAGAACAGTCGAATCGAGACGGCGTACGGTGTTTCAAGACTATATGCCAAGTGAGTATTCGAGTTTGGATAGTAGGATGTGAGAGTAGTGACCTATGGAGACAATAGTTGCATTCGTCACATTTGTGCTATCGGCCATGGGACTTACGGTTGTTGTAGTCTGGCCTGAGACCGGGCCGGGGGCATGGTGCCGAGAACGACTATTGAGGCCGCTCTTGCCCAAGCGAATCAGGGATGTGTTCGACTGTTACATCTGTTTTGGATTCTGGACAGGTCTCGGGTTAGGAGCGTTGTGGTCAGTTATGTTGGATATTTGGTTTTATTGGTTTGGCTGCCTGATGATTCCGGCGATGTTTTGGATTATTCTTCAACCTTGGAAGGATCCTGACAGCACTTATTCTGAGGATGGTAACGAGCATGACTGATAAACAATCGCAACACGCAGATGATTCGGCACGCAATGAGAAACGCGGTGGCGCCCTACGCAGGAGCCTAATTCAAGAAAACCAGGCGCGTACGGATCTTCGTCGGTCGGCACGTCGGGGATTTCGTGGCTGTGGTGGATGTTCTGGTCGTAAGATTCGAAGTTAATGTTTACCGGCTTGCGTTTGATCAGCCGATTGATGTCCGTGTTATTTCTCACACCACCACCACCTGAAAGTTATTCTTACACTTCTCCTCCCTGCACTTGTAGTACCGGATCCTACCCTTGGTCTTGTAACTACCGACGTTCTTCGACCCGCACTTATCACACCTTGGCTTACGAATGATCTGAACTTCCGGCCATCCAGCAGCCTCAGCTTATACATGAGCGTCTCCTTTCATCCCACCCCAACCTCCGGTTGACTTCCGTCTTACTTTGGCTCCCGGATCCCGGCTTATGATCCTGCGGGCAACCGCTTGAGCAGGTCCGTTGATACAGGCGGCGGCCCGGTTGACACGACCTATACGTATGACAAGCTCAATCAACTTAAAGATACCACGACATCCGGCGTCACGACCACTTACACGTATGACAAGAACGGCAATCGAACGGATCGGGCTGTCGGTGGGGGTGGGACGAACACCGCCTACGTCTATGACACGTCTGACCGCTTGGTGCAGGTTGACAACGATGGGAATACTGTCTTTGAGGCAAGTTAT
>JANQQT010000136.1 GCA_028284925.1 Phycisphaeraceae bacterium
ATCCGCTGCCGCCTCGCACAAACCAATAACCCCCTCCCATCTCCCACCATCTCCACCCAACCCGCCTCTTCCATCAGCATTGCTACCAGCAAATCAACCGTCATCACCAAATCCTAATCAAATCCACTCAACCCCTCGCCGACCCTTCCTCATATAATTCACATCGCCCTCCAACACGAAACCCCTCAAAACACGCTGAATGAGCCTCGACATGATCCTATTCCTCTTCCGACACGGCATCGCAGAAGAAATCTACGAAGCCCCCGACCAGACCGACGCCTCAAGACGCCTCACCCCCAAAGGCATCCAACGAACCCAGTGCGCCGCCCACGGACTTGCCCAGATCGCCCCAGCCCCTCAACTCATACTTACCAGCCCACTCATACGCGCCAAACAAACCGCCGACATCCTTGGCCAAACATTCGACATCGAACCCCAAATCCTGGACCTTCTCGCCCAACACGATCCCCAGGCCATCATCAAACACCTCGCGATCCTCGACGATGACCCCATCCTCATCGTTGGCCACGAACCCACTTTCTCCACCATCATCGAAACGCTCTGCGCCCCCAACCATGCCCGCCCCTTCATCCAACTCAAAAAAGCCGCCTGCGCCGCGCTCGATCTCGACTTCTCCAATAACATTCCAAGGCCCGGCTCCCTACTCTTCCTCGCCCCACCCAAACTCCTTCGCGCCGCGGCCCCACCAATCATTTAAAACCATCCAACGCTCCCTTTACATCACCAAACACACCAAATATCGCCGGCAATTTCATTAACTCAAAACTCTCCATCACACTCGACTCGTCCACCACCACATGCAGCTGCGCCCCAACCGACAAACACTTCCGCCTGATCATCACCAGCATCCCCATCGCGCCGGATGAGACATGCTCCAAACCCGAAAAATCCACCAGCAACTTCCGACAATCTTCGCCCAACAATCGCACACACGTCTCATACATCTCCCGCACGCCATGTCCATCCACGCCCCCTTCCCCAAACGACATCACAAAAACTCCCTCACCCTCCTCCCTCAATCGTAATCGCACATACTCGTCTCCAACATCCCCTTCTCTCACATCCCCATCACCGCTCGCCCAAAACAAACGTCCACAATCTTCATCTCGTCGCATCCAAAAGCTCCATCCAATCCCAATACACTACAAAGTCCCCATTCGCCACAACGCGAGTAAATCCATCGTCACCGCCACACCAATATGAAGTGCCGCCCCCCACCAGATCGAATTCGTCCGCAGACTCATAAAACCCAGAATCACACCAGCCCCAATGGCGCCAAACGTCTCAGGCAATGGTTTCCCAAAGTGAATCATGCAATAAGGAACCATCATCACATAAATACTGTAAAATCCAAACCGCCCCTTCACACCATGCAACATAAAACCTCGAAAGAAGAATTCCAACGCCACAAATTGCCCCCAATACAAGAACTCCCACACCCAGAACCGAGGCCATAATGCCTCCCCCTCACCAACTCGATAAAACGGATAGGTCTCCAGAAACCCACCCCACGTCGAAAAATAGAAAAGCGCCGGCGCCATCACCCCATACATCCCCAGATAAATCCACGCAGACTTCATACACCCTCTTATCTTCAACCCACACTCACGCACACCCATCCCAATCACCAGCTTCATCATCAACACCGGAATCACCATATAACAAAACATCTGCCCCGCCGCCCACATACACAACCGATACCATCCAATCGACTCTGCATCCGCACCCGCCCACCCAAACCACTCCCACAACAACGTGCTTGAAAACACATAATGCTGCAACGTCAACACCACTGCCGCCGTAAACAAAACCCAACCGGCCCTTCGACCCGCCGCCCTTCTCTCCTCATCACACTGATTGATCACCCTGTCGTCCACCTCCCTCACTGTCTCCCCCACCCACGCAACAAACCACTTCACCAATCCTTGCAACATCCACGCATCATACCACTACTCCCCTCACCTCGCTAAACCACAACCAATCCAACCCACCCTCCCAAATCAAACAAACTAAAATCGATACCGTTTCCCAGATTCCTCATCATCCTCCGGCCCATTCCCGCTCTCACCCTCATCTCCCTCCACACGCTCACTTTCATCCTCAAATACCATACCCCCATTCGCTCGCTCCTCAACCCCTCCCTCGTCACCCGCATTACTCCTACCCTCACCAACCACCAACTCCTCACCAAACTCCTCACCTTCCTCGCCTTCCTCACTCCCTCCAACCCCTACCCGCTCAATCATCTTCGCCCGCGCCGCCTCAAACTCCTCCTCCGATATCTGCCCGTTCTCATACATATCACGTAAATCGCCCAATGTAAACGATATGGCAATACCACCCCCACCCTCATCACGCTCCAACCATTTCTTCGCCGCAACCGCAATAAAAAAACCCACAAACAACAGAACCATCAACACACCACACCACACAAGAATCGACCCCCACTCCGCATCCTTCCTCCCACCACCCGCCGCCAGCATCATCCACATCATCCAATGCATGCGCCAACCCTTCCCTCTCTCCCCACCTCAGAACCCCGGCCTACCCCCCCGCTCCTGTCAATCACTCTTCTTCTTAGTGGTTTTCTTCTTGGTTGTTTTTCCGGGGGTTTTTCCGGGGGTTTTCTTGGTACTCTTGGCCTCACCTTCCTTCTTTCCACCGTCATCCTTTTTCTTCTCACCAGAAGACTTCTTGGTCGTCTTCTTCTTAGTGGTCTTTTTAGTAGTTTTTTTCTCTTCACCATCCTCCTTCTTCGCCCCTCCCTTCTTCTCCTTCGCCTCCGCCTTCTGCTCAGCTTCCTCCTCAGCAACCAGTTCCTTCTCCCAATCCTCCGCTGTAATATCCTCCAGCTCGGCGTCCTTCAAAATCGCCTCAATCGCCTTCTCCTCACGAAGCTGAACATACAGACTCTGCAACTGACCCGACTGCTCCATCTCGCGACGCAACTTCTCAGGCCGCTTGCCCTGCTGCTGCGCAATCTGGAAAATACGTCCATTCAACTCAGCATCGCCCACCTCCACCTCAAGCTTCTGCGCCACCGCATCAAAGATAAACTGCATCTTCAACATCTCACTCGCGTCCTCAGCAGACGCTTCACGCAACTCCGCCAACCGCTCCTCCACATCCTGCTGCGACGCCCCCTGCTGCATCAACTCAATCGCTCGACGCTGCAAAATACGCCCCGCCTGCTGACCACTTAACTTCTCAGGCAGCTCAATTTCAATCTTGTCCAGCAATTGATCCGCAACCTGCTCCGCCATCGCCTGCTGCTGCGCTGAATCCGCCCGCTCCTGCAACTGACTCCGAACCAGATCTCGTAACTCATCCGCACTCTCCATACCCACCGCCTCAACCAGCTCATCCACTTCAAGCAGATTCAACCGGTCAATCTTCGTAATCGAAATTTCAATCTTCAACTCCGCGTCAACCAGTTTCTCATTCTCATGACGTGCAGGCCCTTTCGTCTCAATCGACACCGTATCACCCAACTTCTTACCCGCTAACTGACCACCCAACTCCTCGATCACAATACCCGATACAACACCCTTACCCTTTCGCGATTCACCCGGTACCAGTATCTGCACACCCTTCTTCTCGTCCAAAACCTCATCATCATCGCCCGCGTCCGCCGCCTTAACCGTCACATCAACTGTCACATAATCATCCAACGCCGTCTCATCCGCCGGCTTGAATTGCCCATACATCTCGCGATAACGATCAATCTCCTTCTCGACCTGATCGTCCTTGATCTCAAAGCTCGGCTTCTTGATCTTCATACCCTTAAGGTCCGGCAATGTAATCTCCGGAACAACCTCCACCTCAACCTCAAAACTCAAACTTCCACTTTCGGGCAACTCAATCGAGTCCAGATCCTTGATATCCGGTTGCCCCAACACACGCAAATCATGATCCTCCACCGCCACCTGCATGCTTTCGCTCAACAACTGACTGCATACCTCTTTGCGAACATCCCCGCCAAATCGCTTCTCCAGCAAACGCTTTGGAGCACGCCCACGACGAAAACCGGGTATCGTCGCCTCGTCCTGCAAGCTCTGAAAATTCTCCTGCAAACGATCAGCGATGTCCTCTTCAGAAACCTCGATCGAGATCTTCTTCGTAGCGGGACCAATGTCCTCAATCTTCACCGTCGGCTCAAACCCCTTCTCTTCATCCGTATCAACCGACTCTACCGCCACACCCGTTTCCTGATCGCTCATCGTCAGCTCCAGTGCTTCACTCTGTTGCGCCCTTCTTACCCAAACAAAAAACCGCATCAAGCGGCCCTCTGTCCGATGACGCCTCACAAAAAGCACCGAACAAAGACTGCTACATGCGGCCTGTATCAGTACCCTTGCGACCGACGCCATGCCTAACGATCAAATTCACGCTAAGCCGATACCTCGAAGGGCTGGTTTTTATTCGCCCGAAAGTGTAGCATGACTCATCGGACGGGCAAGCAAAATTACCCCACTTTTTGTCCACCCTTTTTCGTCCCAATTCCTCTCCCGTCTTCGACAAAAACCCTCCTCAGGAGCCGAAAATGATCCACATCGTCCTCAGAGGCCTCTTCATACTCATGTCCACCACCGTCGGAGGACTCTACGCCGTCCGCGCATTCCCCCAATCAGGTACCGGGCAACTCATCGCTATCTTCACCGCACTCGGCATTAGCATCCTCATCGTCGCCATCGATATCGCCACACCCGCCAAAAAACTTTCAGCAATCTCCGGCGTCTTCCTCGGACTCATCGTGGGCATGCTCTCCGCATACGCCCTCTCATTCCTAGTCGACTACGTCGGTACCGTCGCCACCAACGTCGACCAGGCAAAACTCGAAGGCACAAAAGTCTTCCTCGGCGTCATCTGTATTTTCGTCGCTATCTCACTCATCCTCCAGACCAAAGACGACTTCAGATTCGTCATTCCCTACGTCGAACTCGCCAAACAAATACGCGGAAACAGACCACTTCTCCTTGACACCTCCGCCATCATCGACGGCCGAATCGACGAAATCGCCGGTACAAAAATCCTCCAGGGACTCGTCATCATCCCACGTTTCGTTCTCAACGAACTCCAGACCATCTCAGACTCCGATGACAAACTCAAACGCGCACGCGGAAGAAGAGGCCTCGACATCGTCGGCAAACTACAGTCCAACACCATCCTCGACATCTCCATCGAAGACGCCGATGCCGAAGGCGCCAACGTCGATCAAAAACTCGTCGCCCTCGCCCAGAACCTCCACGCACAGGTCATCACCACCGACTACAACCTCCAAAAGGTCGCCAACGTACGAGGTGTCGATGTCATCAACATCAACCAGCTCGCCGATGCACTCCGTCCCGTCGTCCTCCCCGGGGAACTCATGAGCGTCAAGATTGTCAAGCCCGGCGAAGCTAACAACCAGGGTGTCGGATTCCTCGAAGATGGCACAATGGTCGTCGTCGAGAACGCCAAAGACCGCATCGGGCAAGACACACCCCTCACCGTTACAAATTCCCTCCAGACACCCGCCGGTCGCATGATCTTCGGACGACTTCCCAACGATGAATCACCACCCGCCCCGTCGCCCTCAACCCAAAATACCCCCACCGATGACACGCCCACCCCTCCCGCGCCCGCTTCTAATTAATACACCACTTGTATGCCGATCTCATTCGTATAAACTCATAACAAATATCCACCATCCCAACCCCACCGGAGCACAACCATGAATCGCCGCAATCTCACCATCGTCGCTGCACTCGCCCTCGCACTCCTCACCATTCAGTCCTTTGCTCAGGACAACTCCAAGGACACCAAAAAGTCCGGCGATACCAAAAAAACAACCACGAAAGACACCAAGGATGGTAAGCAAGCCTCTTCCGATGCCGTACTCAACAAACTTCAGAAAGAACGCGACAACAACCCCATCATCGACCCGGCCAGGCCCAAGACCGATCCCGATGCCGCCAATACACCCGATGCCATTAAAGGAACCTCCCCGCTCGCCAAACGCAAAAAAGTCAAACTCCGACGCGAAGGCCAGTTCATCCTCACACGCCGCGGACGACTCGTCAAGGCCAAAGGCGGAACAACCCCTTACACCTTCGTCTTCGACGGCGATACCGGCTCACTCAATGAACCACCCATGTTCCTCATGCCATGCCTCCTCCTCGAAGACATGGAAAAAATCGCCAAGGCACAAGGCGACTCCGCCGTATTCGTCGTATCAGGACAGGTATTCGTCTACAAAGGCGCCAACTACCTCCTTCCCACACTCATGAAACTCGCCCAGTCAAAGGGCAACCTCCAACGCTGAATCACCGAATTTTCGCCCGCAATAAACCATGATCACAAACTCCTCGATTCACGCCGCAATTCAACCCCGACACACCACATTCACCCCCACAAACCTTTGGACTTCAAGCCATAGCCCGAATAACGTAATCCACCCTCAGGAGAGGTGGCCGAGTGGCTGAAGGCACCGGTTTGCTAAACCGGCGTAGTGGTATTGCCGCTACCGCGGGTTCGAATCCCGCCCTCTCCGTTATAGAGAGCCTTACCCGAAAAAGGTAAGGCTTTATTTTTTCCCTCCAAACAACCACGCTAAAGAACACGCTGGTCGCGCATATTGCACATACGTAGGCTCAACGCCACATGCGCCGCACGATGTTGACAGAGTTGAACGACGGGCGCGTGGCTTACACAATCGATTCAAATAGGTTTATCCGAGCCATCCTCTTTGCCAACGGCGCCTTAAGCCCGATTGCCAAGGAGGTATGCCACGAAGTCGGATTGCTTCTGTTCGCCCTGATATATACGGCCACAACACGGACGAGATACGGCCTGCAAGGAGTACCACAACACGAAAGACGCAGACGCAGCTTGAGATGTCAAACCGACAAAGCTGCCCCACAGGCCACCAACTCAACGAATCCTTTCTTCCACCCAACCAAACATAAAGGATGGCCAAAAAACGGGCGTAAGGCCGAAAGCTTTGCACTCAAAGCTAACGTCAACGATGCAAGAAGCCGCATACAGAAGGCAACTTATGCAAAACCCGTAAACCCAGAAACGACAGATAGTTATGCAAAACTACGCGAACATTCCGCAACTTCGACAAATTAATTCCAAGCGGCCCCGCCCCTCAATTCCCGCCATTTTCTCCAATCAACCGCAACCCATCTAACACCACACGGTAAAATATAACGATCGTTAGGTTTTCTTGCCACCCCAACGAACGGAACCTCAAATGGACAACAAAGATCAACGAATAACACTCCCCCTTTTCTGCTTCGCCCTCCTTTTCGCATCCCCAACGCTCGCTAACGAACAACACCCGGCAACCCCCCTCAACACCAACTTCGCCCTCCTGGACCTCGCCGGCAGGATTTGGGACCTGAACAAAAACGATAAGGAACAGATCCGCGTCTTGATCTTCCTCTCCACCGAATGCCCCATCTCCAACAGCTATTCTAAAACGCTCGGCACCCTCTACACCAAACTACAGAACAACAACAAAGTCGAATTCTTCGGAGTAATCGCCGACCCCACAACCACCCGAAAAGTAGCCGCAAAACATGCAGCAAAATACAAACTCAACTTCCCCATCCTCTTCGATTCATCCACACAACTCGCATCCGCCCTCAAAGTCAAAACCGTACCAGAAGCATTCGTCATCGACCCCAAAGGCCACATCGCATACCGGGGAAAAATCGACGACGCCTACGGCGACATCGGCCGCCGACGCCCCACCACCCAAACCCATTACCTCGCCGACGCCGTCATCGCCCTCCTCTCAAACAAACCAGTCAAAATCTCCAAAACCAAAGCCATCGGATGCGCCTTCGAAACCCTCCCTAAGGATGCCGCAAAAAACGCAAAAATCACCTACAACCGCCACATCGCCCCCATCATCCACGCCCGCTGTATGAACTGTCACCGAAAGGACCAGGTCGCCCCATTTCCACTCACCAACTACCTCCAGGTCGCCAAACGCGGCAGACAAATCCTCCGCGTCACCACACGCAGAATCATGCCGCCATGGATGCCCACCTCCGCACACGCAAAATTCGTCGGCGACAGACGCCTGACTAATCACGAACTAAACCTCATTCGCCAATGGGTCGACGGCGGACGAGCACAAGGGAACCCCGATGACCTGCCGCCCAAACCAAATTTCACCGATGGCTGGCGACTCGGCAAACCCGATCTCATCATCAAAATGCCCGAACCCTTCACCGTCCCCGCCGACGGACCCGACATCTTTCAATACTTCGTCATACCGCTCAAAATCCCCGAAGACAAACTCGTCGCCGCCGTCGAGTTCCTCCCGGGCAACAAAAGAGTAGTACATCACGCCGTTTTATTCCTAGATGACAGCGGCACAGCACGAAAACTCGACAACGCAACTCCTGAACCAGGTTACGGCAGTTTCGGTGGGCCCCGATTCATACCCTCCGGCGCATTGGGAGGATGGTCCGTAGGCAACACACCCCGACGCCTCCCAAATGACATGGGACGATATCTCAAAAAAGGCTCCGACCTCGTCATACAGGTCCACTATCACCCGACCGGCAAAGTAGAGATCGATCAATCAACCGTCGGCATACATTTCGTCAACAAACCCGTCAAAAAATCCTTAACCGAAAAAGGAAAACTCGTAGGCAGTATCTGGCTGGCAAACTATCAAATGGACATCCCCGCCGGCAAGAAAGACTACAAACGAAGCGCAAAATACAAACTGCCTCGGGACGTCACAATGGTCGGGGTCGTGCCGCACATGCACCTCCTCGGCAAATCCATGAAAGTCACCGCCACGCTCCCAAACAAAAAAACAATCACCATCATCGACGTTGCCAACTGGGATTACAATTGGCAGGATGAGTATTACTACGAAAAACCATTCAAACTCCCCGCCGGAACACTCCTGGAAGTTAAGGCCGTTTACGACAACTCCACCGACAATCCCTCCAACCCAAGCCACCCCCCCCAACGTGTCACCTGGGGTGACGAAACAACCGACGAAATGCTCTTCTGTTTCTTCCTACTCACCTCAGACGATGTCAAGGACCTTATCCATGTAATTCACGACAACCTTCGACACGACCTGCAACAACCCCGCGCCAAAATCACCAAATAACCTCCCGCCAAATCGCCATGACAAAACAACTCGACAATATTCCCAACACCTCACCCCGCGAGGAATCAGATTCTAAACAACGCGTCATCGATAGCGCACTTGCACTCTTCGCCCAACACGGCTACGACGCCACAAGCGTCCGTCAAATCATTGACGCCGCGGGCGTTACCCAACCCGTACTCTATTACTATTTCAAGAATAAAAAGGACCTTTTCCGCCAACTCATCACCCAACAATACGAAAACAGCTTTGAACAAATCAAAACCGCAATGGCATCGGCCGACAACTGCATCGAAAAACTCCGGGCCTTCATCCAAACTTCCTTCGCCGGCTGTGTCGCCAACCTCGACGCCACAAGACTCATCTTTCAAACCTACTTCGGACCGCCCGTCAAAGACGTACACGACTTAATGCAGTACCTGTCCGGCATCCGATTCCTCATGGCCAGAGAGATCATCCACGAAGGACTGGAAACCGCTGTCCTCCGAGGTGACAATCCCGATGCCCTGACACTCGTCTTCTGCTGCCTCGTCGACCAACACATCAACACACTCTCCCGCTTACCCGATGCCGCCACACATCTCACCCATCAATTGGCCGACTACCTCTTGGACGTGTTCCTCCACGGACTCCATACGCCCAACCACACGACAACGGCTGAACTAAATTTGCAAACAAAAAGGTAACGCCGTCACCCACTCGCAACCCCCTCACCCTTCTCCACATCCGCCCTCACCACCACCTTCGCTATTCGCTTCGCAAAGTAATACATACGCTTCAACGTCTCAACCAAATCCGACTCCACTCGAAACGCCTGCAAACGATTCGGTTCGTCCACCACCAGACGCTGCGCAAGATGCTCATCCGCCTGACGTCCAAGTCGATTCACCTCTTCCTTCTGGGCAATCACCTTCAATGCCAACTTACCATCACGTTCCGTCAATGCCTCAACCGCGTTCATGACGCTGCTCAATACCTCTTCATGCAATGCAATAAACTGCTTCTCCGTCGAATCGCTGACATAAACACGCTGCCGAAACCGTGCCCCACCCAAATCCAGAAGATTCGTCTCAACCGTATCTCCGATATTCTCGATATAGTTGCTCGCCGCGATAAAATCATGCAACAATTCCGACTGCCGCTCATCAATGTTCTCCATTGACAGACGCCCCAGATAATGAATGATCGCCGCATGAAGACCATCCACATCATGGTCCGATTCCTTGAGCTGCCCAAGCTCCTCAGGTGTCCCATGCAACACCACAGATGGTGCTTTTTGAACCATCTCAATCACAAGCCGTCCCAACCGACCGATCTCCAATCTCGCCCGATCCAGAGCCAACTCCGGTGTATTCAGCAACACATCATCCAGATAACGCGGCTGAATCGCCTCCTCCACCGACACCGGTCGTTGCCGAACCAACCACCGAACCAACACACCCACCTGCCGAGTAAAACCAATAAAAAACACCGTGTTCACCACATTAAACAACGTATGCGCATTAGCCACTTGACGCGGAACCTCCGCCGCAAGCCGCTGAGCACCGCTCAGGTCCGGCGCACCGGGCGACATCGCTCGACTAGCCGCCGCAAGTTGATCCACCAAACCGATCCAGATCAGCACACCCAGAATATTGAAGATCACATGCACCGTTGCCCCCTGCACAGCCTCCGTAGGCTTCCCGATCGACGCCAACAGCGCCGTAATACACGTCCCCACATTCGCCCCCAACGCTAGCGCAATACCCGCTTCAAGCGTAATAAATCCTTGACCCGCCAACACGATCACAACCCCCGTCGTCGCCGATGAACTCTGAACCAGCGCAGTAAAACCCATCCCCATCAACGCCGCCACAAGTGCGTTATCCAATGATTTCATCACATCAATAAACGGCTCATACGTATGCAAGGGCGCAGTGGCATCTCCCATCAGTTGCATCCCGAAAAAAACCAGCCCAAGCGACAACCCCATCTGACCAAATCCCCGCGTCCTCTGACGCCGACCAAAAAAAGTCACCCCAAAACCCAACACCACAAGCGCCAGCGCGTAATGCGTAATCTTAAACGCAATCACCTGTGCCGTAATCGTCGTACCGATATTGGCGCCCATAATCAGCGGGATCGATTGCGTCAGCGATAGCAGACCCGCAGAAATAAAACCCACCACCAGAACGGTCGTCGCCGAGGACGATTGAATAATCGCCGTCACCACCGCACCGGTCGTCGCCGCCTTAAAACGATTCCCCGTCGCACGCGAGAGAAGATGCTTCATCCGACCCCCAGCCACCACCCGCAACGCCTTGGACATCTGCTCCAAACCATACAAAAACAACGCCAAACCACCGGAAAGACCGATGACAACGCCACCCACCTCAAATGTACCGGATTGTGGATCAGGCATACGTAGATTCCGCTCAGCAGGGACATCGCCTCAAACAGCCCCAATTCCCAACGAAAAACACAATCTCATCGGTTCACTGAAGCAAAACGATACAACCGCGGACTACCAACATGCATACTCAAAGACCAAACACACCGCCGCTCCGCCAACCAATACCTCACTCAAACCTCCCCAACCCTATGCCGCACCTTTCCGCGCACGATCCCTCGGAACATACAGCTTATACCTCTCAAACGCGCCCTTGATCGTCCCCGTCCACAACTTCAACTCACGCGTCCGATTCGTCGCCTTGATATGAAACACCGGCCGAATTTTCACCCAAGCCTTTCGCTTCTTCCGATCAACCGTCTTCAGAACCGACGCCATGTTCCAGCCATACCGCTTCGTCTCACCCACCACCGGATCAAAATAAACATCAATCACATGCGACCGCCCCGCAGGTATCGTAATCGGCTTCGGTAACGCAAGAGGCCAACTGCGGTCCCCTTTCCGAATCACATGTTTTTTACCAGCGTCGTCAATCACCTCAAATGACAAACTCCGATACCCGCGCATCTCCAGATCCGAATAAATCCGCACCGCCTTCTTACTCCGATTCCTCAATATCACATTCAGGTGCGAACGATAACCCCCTCGCGCCCCCAACGAGTTATGCACACGAACCTCCCGTAACGTCTCATGCCTCACCACCCCAAACTCCACCGTCAATGGCGACTCATCACCAACACCCTCCCGCTCAACATTCACCACCTTCCTAACCCTACCCGGCTCGCCAATATCCCCAACCTTCTCTCCGCTAACTTCAATCCCCACCAATACCAACAATCCCAAAACCATCACACCACACAATAACCCATTCAAATAGCGCATTAGAAATCTCCGCACATACAGGCCCTTGACACATCAAAAGAATAACCCTCTTTTTAACCACAGAAAAACAGTTATTATAAATACAAACACACTTAAAACTTACTAATCCTGCGGCCAACTCGAACCACACGAAAAGCCTACTTCTTCCTCCGCTCCCCCAACACTTTCACCGTCAAAGGCCTCTCACTTTGCATCCGCTTCAAACCCAACTTCATCCCCCCACACTGACCAACGTACTACTACCCAAAACCCAACACCAATGCCCATCCAATCCCCCAAGCACATCGCCATCCACAACTTCGACACTTACCTTAGAACAAACGGGCATATTCAAATTCATTTCCCAAATTCGTGATCAAATCTGCCTCCTTTAAAAATTTGACAAACCCTAATCCACCCTCCCCTTCCCTACTTTCTCCAAAACCACATCCCCCACTTTAACCCCCATCGCTTCCAATCCTTCCTTGGCCGCTGCTCGAACAGCATATCGATACACATCAACCTCACCCCGCTTTTTCCCCGCCAACAACAAAGCCTTATCCTTTAACAACCTCTTCAGCGCCGGTATTGCCCTCTTGATCTTCTCTTTTCCACACAACCTCGCTGCCTCCATCCGATACTGAATATACTTCGATCCCAACCTTCCCATCACCCATTCCTCAAACTTTGTCCCCCGAAAACCCTTCAACTTCTCCCATCGTCTCTCAAACTTTTTCTTCACTTTCTCTACCCCATCATTGCCGTATACCGCCATCATCTCCCCCGTAGCCAAGTCAAGTGAAATCCACTTCCCCCAATGGAGCCGGATAAAGAAAACAACACCCGATTCATCAAAGAACTGCAGCGAACGCGAACTCCACCAATAACTCGACACCGACCTCGTAATATGCTTCCCATCCCCATTCAATCCCAGCGATGCTATATCATACTTTTTCACCAGCTTCCCCCCCTTTCCATATATTACCACCGGCAGCGTCCCCACGCTGCCCCACTCATCCATCGTCACTACAAACTTTCCCGATTTCCCCACGAACACCTGATGAGGCGAATACCGATTCACCAACCTTCCTTTCCAAATCACCTCCTTACCCTGATACATCACGGCCCGACATTCCCTTATCTTCAAACCCGCAGGCTCAACGCGCAATCGATGCTTTCCATCCGCCGAACTCACCTCCACGACCTTCGCCGGTGACCACCTATCTGCCCAAGCCGTATCTCCTACCACAATCCCCAAACATAGCCCAATCAGTATCTTCCAAAACTTGTCCATGTTGTACTCCTGCACGTATATTAGCTAAATTCAACAACTTTCCCATCTACCTCACGATTACATCCCACCTCCGTCCAAAAAGGATCTTCCCAATCCAATCTTGTTACGTTTGCCCCATCCGTCATCTTCAACCATTGGACGATAGATCCCTCTTGCCTAAGCCGAGCATTTAGGCCAAACACAAGACTCCGTTTCACCCCATTCTGTGCCGCCCCACGAAACTCTTCATACACATTCTTATACAGCGTCATACGCACGCAGCACACCCCGACGCGACAAAATTCGTCTAGCCCCTCAGAACGCAATAGGCAGATATACCTATCTGAGAATGCCGCAATTGTGAAGCAATCAGACTATCGCGAGACTTCCTCTCCATATAAATGACATCGTATTTCCCAAGATCGATCTCACCAGACCTAGAGCTGATACTGGTAAGGTCATCAATATGAGATACCGTTCCGATGGGAAGAATATCTCGGACGGAACCAGAGGCTGCACCAATCGAATAAGCGATACTTTTTCCCTTGTGTCAGAAACATATGAGGACTGTAAAAGTCAATGATATTCCCATTGCGCCAAAGCTCCACAGCGTGTAAACTCCCGCCCATTTCATCCTAGCTTCGGAAAACTAGGATTTTCTCAAATCACTTGGAGAGTTGATCATGTTTACACATCGGAAAATTGTATTGGGATTCGTGTTGTTGTTTGCCAACGTCGGCCAGGGCGCGTTGATTCAGCCGGATTCGGTGACACCATCATCGGAGTTCTCTAATGGCGGGTTTGATGCGCGTGCAATCCATACGATTGATGGTTCGGGTTTGCCCGCGGGTTTTGGGATCGGGGATGCGCATGCCGATTATGCTTCGGGCAATCACTAGACTACGGGCTCAGGCACCTTGCCTACGCAGTCTGCCATTGAGTGGGAGTTTGCGACCTCTAAAACGCTGGAAGCGATGTATGTGTGGAATCACCGATCGACGTCGCCTCCGGCTTCAGACGATGGCTATGAAGTTACGGTGGCGGACTTCACATTCTTTGACACCTCTAACAACGTAGTCCTTCTTGAGCTGGAGGATGTGGTTTTGGCGCCGAATACCGCGACTGCACAGGCGATCGATCTGGGTGGACCGGTGGCCGGTGTGCGAACAGTGTCATTTGATCTTGACGTAGTGGAGAGTTCCGCATCGTTTGCAGGTTTAGCCGAAGTTGCTTTTGAAGGCGGCAATACGATTCCCGAGCCCGCCAGCCTGGCCATGCTGAGCTTGGGCGGTTTCGCGATAATGCATCGTCGCGTGACGCCAACGGTCTTTTAGTTTCAAGGTAGCGTGAAGCTTGAATTAGAGTTTGCCGACGTCGCCGATGATTTTGCGGGCGGCGACGGCGGCAACCTGAAAACACTGGTAGTCGTCGAGATCCGCCAGTGAAGCGTTTGCGGTCCCGTGAGCTCCTGTCGCAAGAACGGCAGGTGATCGCGCTAGGTGCGGCTCAAGCGTTAAGGGACCATCCCAATCAGAGGCAGCTAACTCGGCAAGGATTTTGGGGATGTACCCATCCCCTTCCCCTGCCGGGACATGCATGAATGAGCCATCGGGCATCTTTTTGGATTCCTTGATGTGGATGGCATGGGCGTCGGGGCCGAGCGTTTGCCATGTTTCGTAAACGTCTGCTCCCATCTGGTTGTAGTTGTCAAAGTCGAAGATGAGTTTGAAAGAGTCGGGGTGTTTGGCGTGGACTTCATCGCGAAGGATCTGGACGCGCCCAGGGTCGTCGCCGTAGATATCAATTTCATTTTCATGGTATAGGGTAAGGCCGTTGTCAGCGGCGATCTGTGCGAGCTCTGAGAGTTGTTCGATGGTCTTTGCCGTGCGGTCGCCGTCTGAGAGATTGGCATCCTTGTTGTAGAAGCTGAAAATACGGACATAGGTTCCGCCGAGTATGGGGCCGAGTTTGCCGAGATGTTTGAGCCGGTTGCGGTCAATGTCGAAGTCATCGGCGAGATCGATCTTGCCGATAGGCGAGCCGTACATACAGACGGAGATACCCGCGGCGTCGAGTTTCTCGCGGACCTGTTTGGCGTGGTCGATTGGAAGTTCAACGATGTTGGTGCCATCGACATTCCGGAGGTCAACATGGTTAATTTGTGCTTCCTTGAGCGCACGGATTTGTTCATCTACGGATTGGGATGCTTCATCAGCGAAAGCGGACAGTATCCAAGGCATAGGAAAGCTCCGATGTTATATGGAAAGGAATTCGAGTAAGAATGAATTATGGTGAGTTTGTGGGAGATATCAATTTTTTGGAACGTGGGTGGGCGTGTTATTTTGCAAGGATGATGGCGCTATTGAGTGTGAGAATGTTTTTGGGTTCAAGGAGTTGGTGAGGATTGGTGAGCCATTCGGGGAGTTCCGGGGCGGCGAGGAGGAGCGAGGTGATGGCATCGTTGCGCCCCAGGAGTTTCAGCGAGATTTCAAGGGCCTGAGGGTATTCGAGCATGGCGTCGGCGAAAGTCTTGGGGCGCGAAATTTGGGAGACGGCGGTAAACCAGTTGGCGAGTGTCAGATCGGGATCGGGTGTGTTCCTGAGAGCGGGAAGGGCGCGGAGGAGGAGTTTGGCAAATCGTCTGCGACCGATGCATTCGGCGAATTTGAGGAGGGTTTGGTTGGCTTGAGAGGGATTTTGGATACCGAGAGGAGAGAGCGCAATCCTGGCAAGGTTCTCGTCTACACGGTTCATGAGTACGAGATCCGCGGGGTTGGCGGCGGTAGCATCTGGGAGGAAGTCTCGGGTGAAATGGCGATCGACAAAGCCGCGGACGACGGCAGTTGCTTCATCAAGGTCGAGTTGCATCTGTTCAGCGGCATCGTGATTCTGATTGGCGATGTAGTTGATGCGTCTTGCAAGACGCTGATACTCGATGGAATCACGAGGGGGCATATCGAGGTCTTTCGCGTTTCCCCGAAGCATACGCAGACCGTTAATAAGTTTTCGGAAGAAGTGGTAGGATGCGGTGACGGCATCGCGTTCGGTCGTGGAGATGATTTCGGCATCGGCGAGTGCATTTAGCGCCTTTTGGATTGAATAGGTCCGGGCCTGGGAAACGTCGGCGCCGTGGCGAGCCTGAAGCATCTGCACGTTGGACTCGAGATCGAGAAGTGTGCCACAGCTGTATTTGGCATTCAAGTTTTTTGCGGCATCTTTTTCTTCGTACTGTTGAACGCGAATCTCGTGCATTCGGTCGAGATCGAGAGGGATGTGGTAGACGAACTGATCACGCAGCGACTGGATGTGCCTGGCGAGATCGGGGTCGCCGGCCAAGGGACGGAGACGAATCAGGGCAAGTCGTTCCATTGGATGAGCAGGACCATCTGCGGAGAAATACTGGTTGAAGGAATCCGCAGAGACAGCGTTGGGGCCGTCCTTGCCGTAAGGACGGAGTCGAAGATCAACTTCAAAGATTCCTTCGTGCTTGGCGACGATGGAATCAGCCGTTTCGACCACGAACTTTTCAAAGAACTCGGTGTTATTGATGGGGTTCTTGCCATCGGTCTTTCCCAGGTCCGAGTAAACAAAAAGAAGTTCGATATCCGAAGCGTAACCGAGGGCTTTTCCCCCGAGTTTGCCGAGACCGAATACGGCCCATGCGATTAGCTCGTTTCCGTGGCCATGAGGTTGGCCGTATTTTTCGGTGAGGCGATCCCACACAAAACCAGCGGCGGCGCCTACTACGGTTTCGGCAAGAGCGGAGAGTCGTTTGGACAGGAGTTGGAAGTGGGAACCGCGCGTGAGAATATGATCAAGATCGTACAGGAAGATTTCGCGGTTCTTAAATTCGTTGAGTACCTTGCGTTTTTGCTCGAATGATTCGGCTCCGGCGAGTGTGGACTCGAGGCGTGCTGAGAGGGTCTCGACGGGGGCGCAGATGCGTCTGCCTTCGGGCCGAGGTTGGAGGAGATTGAGGAGTTGGTCGTATCGCTGGCGAATGAAGTCTTCCCAAAGATAGTCCGATGCGCCCAGAAGCCTCGCGAGGTCCTGCATGGCAAGGGGGTTTGCGAGAAGATCGAGCCATTGGTCAGCATTCTCAGCATGGGTGATGTTTTCGGTGAGATGTTCGAAACGGGAGAGGGCGGTGTATGGGGCCGGTGCGAGTGTGAGGAAATAGATGAACTGTTTGGTAAGAAGTATGGAGAGTTTGATTTTTTCGATGAGTGCGGCATCGGTAATAGGCCGGCCCCTCGAATCGGTAACGTGTATCACGTCCTCGACGCGCTGTTCGTGGGTACGAATGCGGATGTGTTGTATGGCGAGTTTGTGAAGCTCGAGGGCAGTGGTAAGTGTGTAGAGAAAGGCGGGAGTGTCTTGCCCGACGACGTTGATTTGGGTGATCTTGTCGATGTCGGGCTTGATATCGAGTTGAACGGGCCAGAGGAGAGCTTCGTTGGAGAAATCGGACCTTGCGAGTTGGCGGGTAACGAGTTCATTAACGAAACGTTTGGCGTTGGCAACGGATTGCTCGGTGGCGGTGCTGAGTTCACCCATGACGTGTTTGAGCGTCTGGGTGAGTTGCGCCTCCCAGACGTCGAATGATTGCGTCGATTCGATCTTGCCTACGAAGTGGTCGATGATCCTGGGTCTGTCATCGCGAGCATCGGTGACGAGTCGTCTTCGTGACCGCATGGCGCGTCGCAGGGCTTCACGGTGGCGACGATGTTGCGATGCGGAAGTGCTGAGCAAGGTAGAGGATGACCCGGAAGAGTCGGGTGTGTTTGCCGGGCTGTTGTAGGTGAAGATGTCGCCGGACTCAATGGAGAATTGCATGCCCGCGAGAACACCCGCGATAAGCGAGAAGGCGGCGGGGTAGTCCACGGCAAGTACGGTGATTGCGACTACGCCATTGGGACGCTGGTCGGCAAGAATCTGGACGGGTTCAGATTTGGAAAGCTTGGAGAGAAGCCTGAGGTGTTCGACGACTTCCTGAGGTGAGAATTTTTGAAAATAGGCGTCAGCGAGTCGGTCGATATGTTGCTGGGACAGTTGAAGATCGACATCTTCATCCAGTTGTTTGAGCTGGTCGATGGTAGGTTTGGTCATTGTAAAAAATAGCCTCTAATCCATTGTACATTCGTAAATGTCCGATTGCATGTTGCGTGTCAGGATAGAATGACGCCATGAAAAAGCGAATGAAGCAAATCGTTCTTTGCACGTTGGTATTCATGTTCGCGGCGTGGGGCGGGACCTATGCGGCAGAGCGTGCAGGAGGCAAGGCTGAGCCAGGAAAGAAACGGATTGAGAAGAATGAAGAACAACCATCGAAGAAACTGGAGAAGGTTGAGATTCGGGTGGCGGAAAAGGATTGGGGGGGCGTGAGGCGGGCGACAGTGAAGAGGCATTTGGATTCCGTCGCGCGTGAGATTTGGGTCTATTTTCCGGGAAGGAAGTTGAAACCAATCATCGTTGAACCACGCGGCGGGCCAATCGTGTTATATCGTCGGGGAAAGCAAGGCGAGTACTTCATCAAGTTGAATACGGGCGGAACGCTTTGGGCACAATATGCCTATCAGTTTGCACATGAGTTCTGCCATGTGCTGTGCAATTATGATCCGGATGTGCATGGGAATGACTGGTTTGAGGAGTCCATTTGCGAACTGGCAAGTTTGTTTGTGTTACGTAAGATGGGAGAAAGTTGGAAGACGCGACCGCCGTTCAGCCACTGGAAGAGTTACGCGAAGCATCTGACGAGTTATGCTCAGAAGCGGATTGATCAATACAAATTGAAGAAGGGGGAAACCTTAGCGAAGTGGTATAAAAGCAAGGTGAAGCAGTTGGCGGGGAGTGCGACCAAACGCGATTTGAATTCCGTGGTGGCGGTGGCGTTGCTGGATTTGTTTGAGAAGGAACCGCGACATTGGCGTGCGGTAGGTTATATGAATGTGGGTAAGCCGGGGCGGCAGCAGAGTTTGGGAGAGTTTTTGGGTGACTGGAAGAAGAACTCGCCCAGAGAGCATCGGGGTTTTATTGATAAGATCGTGAAGCGGTTTGGGATTGAGGTGAAGTAAGCGACGTGTGCCGATACAAAAAGGGTGAGATGCGTACAAATCCAAATGCACAAAGGTCAGTCGAATCGCTCGGAACGGGTTTTTTTGATGACGGAGCGTCGTTTTTTCTGATCGAGGCGACGCTGTTGGGCTGCACGCGACGGTTTGGTTTTTTTGCGCGGACGAGGCCTCGTCTTGGCACGCTGGATGATGGCGGCGAGGTGGTCGATACAGGCCTTTTTGTTACTGAGTTGTGAGCGATGTTCCTGAGAAGCAAGTATAAGTTGGTCGTCCGCATTGATGCGATTGGCGGCCTGAGCCTTGAGACGATGCAGTGAGTAGGGATCGAGATAGAGGGCAAGATCGTCGATGTTGACGGTCAGGATAGCTTTAGTGTTGAGTTTATTGACGTTTTGCCCGCCCGGACCGCTGGATCGCGCGAAGGAAAAGTTCAGCATTGAGGCTGGTATGTAAAGTCCACTGGCAAGTTGTATGGAGTTGTTAAGAGTTTCCGACATGTTTTCCATTGTTGGCGAACGCGTGGACAGAGACGAACGGTTGATTGAGAATAGGATTCAATGTTGGGGTCGGGGGTTTTCGCAGCAGGACGCTGTGGGAATGAGTATTTTACGAGTTCATGGAACCGGGCGGCTTGTGTGAAGGTCATGGAGGTTTAGTTTGTCAGACGCGACAATGGACGGTCGTGCCCCCACCCCCGGAAGCGTTCTTCGAACACCCGGAAGCCCCGAAGCTGGCACCGGGATCATGCCGGACGCGCAGGGCGTGACGGAGAGCGTTAGTTCAGGTCATTTACCGGAGATTGGGGTGGGTGATCTGAGTGATATCGGTGTACGGCATGGAAATGCCGGTTCGATCCGGCGGGGTAGACAGGCGCATTTGGATCATCGTCAGATCCTGAATGCAACAAGCGCGTGTTTTGCGGAGTCGGGGTATGACGGTACGACAATTCGTGCTATAGCTCAGCGAATTGATTGCAGCGTAGGAAGCATCTATCGGTATTTCTCGGACAAGCGGGAGTTGCTGCTCGCGTGTGCCGGAGAGTTGTTTAAAGGGTTGATTGAGCAACTGGAGGATGGAAGGATCGGATTTGACGCATCACGTGTGGCGTATGAGCGCATCGCGGGACAACACGGACAAATGTATCGATTGATGTTCTGGCTATGGGGGGAAGGGTTGCCAAGGCCGATTGAAAGGGTGGTGGAAGTATGGGAGAGATTGCTGAGCGGGCGAGAGGCGGCGGTGCAGGCGTGGGGAGCGATTCATGCACAGTTGACCATCGGAATGACGGACGGAATTGAGTTTGGGGTGGCGGTGAAGGATGGAGAGGAATCGGGCGCGGCTGACGAAGATGATCGCGGCATGATTCGGGTCGTAGGGTTGGAGGAATTCAAGGCTGGTCTGAAACGCGAAGAGAAAGGAGAAAGAGAAGGGAGCGGTATTGTGGTGATTGAAGAGGGTGATGAAATCAAGTTGGAAGGTGAAGAGGAGGATAAGAGTGCTAGAATCGGTGGCGTTGAGCCGGAAGATATGACGTTGCTTTGAGAAAGGGGGTGGGCATTCAAACGGCAGGGTTGTTATGGACGAATCGTCGGTGGAATCCCCGCCGGAACATCATGACGAGAAGGAACAAGAGGTGGCGTGGGGATTGCTTGGCATCCGGAGTGGCGTAGGTGGTGTATTGATGGGATTGGCCAACCTGGTCCCGGGAATCAGCGGGGGCACGATGTTGCTGGCGAGCGGTGTGTATCCACGGTTTATCAATGCGGTGGCGGAAGTTTCGACTTTTCGATTTCAGAAGGTCTCGGTGTTCGTGTTGGGAATCGTGGTGGGGATGGCGGGTCTGGTATTTGTGGGGTGTGCGGGGCCGATTAAGGGGCTGGTGTCTGATTATCGCTGGGTCATGTACAGCCTTTTTATCGGTTTGACGTTTGGAGGATTGCCGCTAGTTTGGCGTATGGCGAGACCGATTGGTCGAAATACGTGGATTGGCGCAGTAATTGGATTTGGAATTATGGTGGGTTTGGCGGTGATGCAGCAGATGGTGAAAGGAGGGGATGAGCAGTCGAGTTTCCTCTTGATGATCGTGGCGGGGATGGCGGGGGCGAGTGCGATGATTCTGCCGGGCGTGAGCGGGGCGTATTTATTGCTGGTGTTGGGGGTGTATCTGCCGGTTTTGGGGGCGATTGAATCGTTTGTGGATGCGGCAAAGGCAGTGGATATGGAGGCGGCGTGGGAGCCTGCAGTGAATGTGTTGCTGCCGTTGGGGATTGGGGTGGTGGTGGGTGTGGTGACGGTATCGAACGGTTTGAAATTGATGTTGGAGAAATGTCGGAATGTGACATTGGGTGGGTTGTTGGGGTTGTTGGTTGGTGCGGTGGTCGGGTTGTGGCCGTTTCAAAAAGGTGTTCCGCCAAAGGCCGGGGATGTGATTCGGGGTAAAGTGCTGACCACAGAAGAGGCTGCGGAGATGAGCGCGGACAAATGGCCGACGGAATTTTTCACACCGGATGTGATGCAGGTGGTATGGGTGTTGGTATTGATCGGCGTCGGATTACTGGTAACGGGGTTGTTGGCGAAGATCGGGGGAGATAACGGTGGAAAAAGCGTCTGAGTGAAAAACGCAGAAGATGACCGGTAGCGACTTCAGGTGGATTTAGGATCAGACCTGACGATCATCTTATAGGTTTGGTATTCCCCGGTGACTTTCCCGGTCCAGATTTTGTGCGCTTTCGTATCGTCGTCAGGTCGAATCTGGAATACGGGTCGCATCCTGATGGTTCGGTATCGTTTGTCCGAGCCGCCGGTCGCCTTGAGAAGCGAGTCCATTTTCCAGCCTGATCCGCGGCCTTTGGCAGTGACGAGGTTAAGGTAAACGTCGATAACGCGGTGTTTGCGTGGCGGGATGGTCATGGAAGAGGGGAAATTTCGCGTCCATGACATAGGGCCTTTGGCAATGGTGTGTTTCTTTCCGTTGGCATCGAGTGCTTCGAAGGTAAGGTTGTAATAACCCCATGAACACCATTCGCGCCAGAGGTTGATGGGCTTGTCAGTGTTGTTGGTAATAACAACATTGAAGTGGGCGCGAATGCTGTTGGTGGTCTTGGGGTTTTTGATGACATAGAGGTGGCGGACTTTGTTTCGAATGGGGATTGCGATGTCAACGGAGAGAGGGGGAAGTTTGGGGGCCGCTTTCTTGAGCCGTGGGATTGCCGCGTGAGGTTCGGCGGCGATAGCTTTAGCGGTAGGCTGAGATTTGATGACTTCTGGTTCCGCGGCAGCAAAGGGCTCAAAGGCGAGAATTGCGGTGGCGGTCGTGATAAGGGTGAACAGTATTAGGGAGGCGATGAATCGGGAATGTTGAATAGCAGGCATGGGTTAAGCTCCGTTGTGGGAGGACCTTGTTAGCGTGCCTACGCTCACACTTATGCGCGGACTTAGGAAGGCTTGGCGTTTCGGGCGACAAAAATGTTGTACTCCTGATATTCGCCCTTGATAGAGCCGGTCCAGACCTTGTGTTCCTTAGAATCGTTGTCTGGCATGATCTGAAAGACAGGTCGCATTTTGATATCGCGATTGTTGCGATTGACTTTGATGGCCTTGAGGAGGGAATCCATTTTCCAGCCGCTTCCGACACCGGATTGGGGTGTAGGGTCGAAATAGACGTCGATAACGCGGTGCTTGTGGGGCGGGATGGTAAGCGTATCCGGGAAATTCGCGGTCCAGACCATGTCGCCCTTGGTGAGCGTGTGTTTTTTGCCTGTCGCGTCGATGATTTCAAAGCTGAGGTTATAGTAACCCCAGGAACACCATTCCTGCCAGAGTTTGATCGGTTTATCGGTGTTGTTCGTGAGGACGACGTTGAAATGGGAGCGAATATTGTTGATGGACTTGGAGTTGCTGTTGATGCGGATACGACTTGACTTGTTGCGAAGGGGGATGGCGACGTCGATGGAAAAAGGAGGTTTCTTAGCGGGTTTCTGTGCCCGCTTCTCGACCAGCTTGGGAGCAGGTGGCTTGTTTTCAGGCGCTTTGGTAGCGGGTGGCTGAAATGCCATAATGGACGAGGTGGTGACGAGGGCGACGGCGATTAGGGAAATCAGAATGCGCATAATACATACTCCTTGATGACCTGATTTGTGGATGTACTAAAGTAAAGAACTGCCTGTCTATGAAACAAGACGTATCTTGAAGGAGAACGTGCCAAGATTCGGGTGGTTTTTTACAATTAATTATGGCTTGGGTAATTGCTGACTTGACACCGTTGTTCAGGCGAAGCCGGAGTTTCGGAGGAGGTCCATGAACTGATCTGTGAAGACGAAATTGTGATCGGGGAATTCGAGGCCGCTCATATTCTGGTCGATGTGGGAAAACATGAGTTCGATGTCTGCGACGTGGAGTTTTTCGGCGGAAGTAGGGGCGGCGTGGGATTGGGTGTGGTCGATGACGTGGACCTTGCCTGTGGCGGAGGCGCCGGAGTCATCGATACGTTCGAGTGTCGCGACGTGGAAAATGGTTTGCCCGGGAAAGACCGAGCAGTGGAAGACGGCTTTGGTGATTTTGGCGAGGATCACCTTTTCCCTGAAGTCGCGGGCGTGACCGACGAGGATACCGGCGGTCTGGGCCATGCCTTCGATGACAAGGGAAGCCGGCATGACGGGGATGGCGGGGTGATCATCCGTCTCGGCGAAATGGTCGTGAAGGTGCTCCTCGGCCATGGAAACATTCTTGACGGCAATGCAGCTCTTAGCTTTTTCGAGTTGAGCGATACGGTCAATCCAGATCCAGCGCATGGTGGTGGTGTCGTTTTAGAAGTAGAGGGTGTTTGATTATGGCGCGCGGGATGAGGGCCGGGCCTTGGGGCAATAGGTGATAGCCTGAGTAGGCCGTTATCCGAGTTTCATGGAGACGAATTTGACCACAGCATTGACGGTGAAGATTTCCGCTACCTTCTCAATGGAACGGTCGGATTCGAAATCATCAAAGTTAGCGTGGGGCATGCGTTCCTTGAGAACCTCCATGCCCTGATCGGTGACCTTGCCATCCTGTACGTAATCGGGGTTTTGCAGAACATTGTCGGGGAAGAGTTCACCCTGAGGAATCTTGATGTCAAATTCCTTTTCGAGCCTGAAAACGATGTCGAGGAAGTCGATGGATTCAGCACCGAGGTCGCCGGTGAGCGTGGCGTCCGCGGTAACTTCATCGTCGTCGACGCCGAGTGCGTCGATAAGAACTTCTTTGACTTTTTCAAACACTTCATCCTGAGTGAGGGACATGGGGTTGACTCCATCTAGTGGTAACGCGATGCGGGATTGGGTTTAGACGATGAGGGGTTCGAGGGAGAACTTGCCTGTAACGGCCGTCTCATCTTCCACCGTTCCCTTGCCAGTGAAGGTAAATTTCGCATCATCAGATTTCTTCAGTTCAATGTTCAGCACCAGTTGCTGACCGGGGCGAACCATGTTTCCATAACGCACGTTTCGGACATCGGCGAGAACCCAGGGACCTTTGGACGTTTGCCCGTGATATTTGGCAAGGAATTTTCTCGCGGTCTGAATCATGGCTTCGAGCATGAAGACGCCGGGCAGAACCGGAAAGGTTGGGAAGTGATCGGCAAGATATTCCTCGGCCGCAGTGACATTTTTCACGGCGGTCATGTTGGATTCGCTGTCTTCGATAACCTGGTCGATCAACTCAAATCGCATGGTGTATTTTCCGCGTTCCCATTGAGCGGATACCTTAGCTTGGCCGGGAATATATGGCAAGGGAGCGCGGATGTGGGAATTCTGACGGGATTTTCGGGCTCTTTGAGAGCGGCAAATGTACCGGAGGCCAATTAAGTGAAAATGCCCAGACTCAAGACAGGGAGCGGAGAGCTTTGGCAAAGTTGGTAGCATTGGGCGGCATTTCGGTCAGGCTACCAGGAAAGTTGGATTTCGAACGAGGACGAGGTTGCAGTGATAGGAATGATGAGTTGGGAAACGTTGCCCTTTTTCCTGATGCTGGGTGTGGGCGTTTTGGTAAGCGTGACGGTAATCTTGTTGTCGATAAGGTAAGCCCCTTTGGAAAGCTTCTTGATGCTTCCGCCTGATGCCGCAAGGAAGTAGAGTTTGCCTTTGAGGTTGGTGAGTTTGAATTTCCTCGATAGGATAGCGCCGCCGGGCCTGAGATCCGGGGCGGAGTGTTCTTCAATCGTGATGCCGTCCAGTACGTATATGAAGGTTGGACTACGGTTGTCATCGAGGGTATAACCTTTGAATTTACCACCGAGGTTTCGCTCCTTGCCGGATGGCCAGGGAGCAGTAGGTGTTTTGAGGCGTGCGAAAGACGGGCCTGCGGGAAGATCAATCAGATCGTTGCCTAGAGGCCCTCTGAATTGTCCGGCTCGACCGTTCCACGTCCCGGCCGCATCAAAAAACTTACCCCGCCATGCTTTGGCAAGACGAACGGTGTGTGCATCGAAGACAACGTGAAGAAGTTCCGGATAGCCGACGGCGATGGCGCGCGGACCGACACCCGTGAAGAAAGTACGGAAGACGATGGGTTCGCCGGAAGGAACAAGTTCCGTTCCCTTCACGCCCGGTCCACCAAGTCCGCGTGGAGCAGGCATGGATTTGCCAAGTGAGAGATAGGCGTAAAGGGCTTCCATCTGTTTGTCGGCATTGCCGCCGGCGACATCCTTGACAATGACCGCGCCGTTGGGCCAGAGAGGCGGCATTCGAAGCCCGGGACGATAGGCAAGCGGGTTCTTGAGGAATTTCTTGAACCAGGGAAGCGTAAGCCGTTCGTACATGGTGGCAAAGTCGACGGATTGAATTCCGAGTGCTTCCCGCCCCCCCACGGGGTGACACTGGACGCAGCCAAGGCCGCCGAGTTTGGGGTTGGGTGAAGTGCCAGCCAGACGTCGACCATCTTTGATTTTGGCCTTGTCAAAGGGAATTTCAACGGCGGCCGGCGCCTTGTCGGCCAGAGGAAGCGTTTTGATGAGCGCCCGGGTATTGGCCGAGCCAAACATGGGCATGCGTGTGGCCATGTAAGGGCGGATGTGAAGTTGTCCGTGGTTGATAATCTTTTCCAGCGCGGCGGGTTTGAGTTTCAGACCGGCATCGGTAAGCGGGGGCGGGAGACGACCTTCATCGCCGTGATCAACCTTGGGGTTGACGGGCTTGAACAGGGCGTTGCGCGGGAGGTCGGGTCCGCCAATACCGTCACGAGTGTGGCATGCATAACAGTTCAAGGCAGCGAGATGGTGTTGAACCTGCTGTTTGGGAGAAGCGGGTTTAGAGAGAGCGGGTTTGTTTTTGAGAGCGGCCTTGATATCGTCACGCTGAGATTTGTCAAGGTAGTAGTTGGGGGCGGAAGTCCCCGGCTTGAGGCTGAGGCAACCGGAATCGGATTCCGGGTTTAGGGCGGTCAACATGGGGGCACGACTGGGGATGGGGCCGACGTTGGGCATCAGGTGACAAGAAGCGCAACCTAGAACTCCAAACATGCGTTTACCGAAACTGGCTTTCCTGCCTTCAACGCGAAAGTTCTCTGTGTTAAGCGGGACCATGGGGGCGCCGCCAATGGATGAAAGAACGGAGGTAGGGATGATTTGCTTCTTGACACCGGGGCCTTCCCATTCAACGCGAAGCTCTTCCCCACCCGCGGCTTCGAAAAACGTGACGACTATTTCGTGTTCACCTTTCTGAAGGGTGATGGAGCCGGACTTCTGTGTCACACCGTGGACGCCACCGTTATTGACAACGTGTTTGCCGCCGATGTAGAGATTCGAGCCGTCATCGGAACTGGTATAGAAGGTGTACTTCCCTGTGGCCGGAATGTTGATGGCGGCTTTGAACCGAAAAGCAAACTGATCTCCAACCTTGCGTTCCTTGACGTTGATGGTGAATGTCTTGGCCTTGCCTTTGGCGAATGGTTTGGCGGAGTCGAAGTTGGGCATCCTACCACCGATATTGGTGTAAAGCTCGAACGTGACGCCGGGTGAGGTGGCAGGTTTGGCTGCGGCGGATTGTGGGTTGTTAAGCTGGTCGCGTAGGAGGTAAACAGCAATGGCTTTGGCTTCGTCGCCATCAAGCTTAACATGCGGCATTCTGCCGGAGGGACGGACCTTCAGGGGATCGGCGAGGAAGAGCGCAAGCTGATCGACGGTGGTTTTGGTCGCGAGGTTGGGCAGCGGAACAATGGGAGTTTTGGTATTGATCTTCTTTTCCGGGGCGTGACAGGCTACGCAGCCAACGGAGTGATAGAGGCGTCTACCCTGAGCGACAAGGACTTTTGAACCGCCTGCCTTGGAAGGTTTGATTGGGCCACCGAGTGAGACGAGGTAGTGCGTGAGAAAATCCGCAACTCCGGCCGTGCGTTGCGCCCCTGAAGCATGAAATCGATGGGGCATGGTCGTGCCGGGCTTGGTTTTCTGGGGATTGTTGATCAACTGACGAATGTACTGGGGCGTGAGTCGGGCGCCGGCATTGGAAAGATCAGGTGCTGCTTTGGTGGGAATGCGATCTCGAACGGCTTTGGGAGCGGAATGACATGACATGCAGTTGAGTTCGCCAAGGAGTAGTTCACCGCGTTGGGCCGGCGTGGTGGATTTGGCCTGGAGAAGGAATTGATGACCTGCGACAACCGGCGCCTTGGGGGGCGCGAGTATCTGCGCGTTTGCGAACGGAGTGATAATACCCAAGACCAATACAACGGCGCAGGAGCGATAGAGATCGTTCATAATGCGAAATATCCGATTGATAATTCGAAGTTGTTTACGAAGGAAGCAGCTTGCAGCTTTGACGATACATAGATATCTTAACCGGAATAGTCATGACGTGTAAGGATAATTGGCAGATGTGCGTTTTAGTACGACACCTGCCAATCAAGGCATGAGGCGGAACAAGTGATGCGCATTAAAAATGGCGAGGCGATAAGCGCTTCGCCATGGGGGTCCCAACGTTGCAGGAAGTTACTTCTTTTTTGGCGTGCAGGCGTCACAGGCGGCTCCGCCTGTCACAGCTCTAACGCATTTCTTGCAAGAGACCTTTTTGCCATCGACGAAGCCTGCATTGCAGTGATCGCACCAGCCTGTGCCTGCGCTGGTCATATTAATCTTCTTGCAGGCTGTGCACGCATGACCAGTTCGGTCAATATCACCCGAAATGGGTTTGGAGGTACAACCGGCTACGGTAAACGTGAGTCCCACGAAGAAGACGAGGAAAAGGGCTTTTCGCATGGTGACACTCCTTGCGGTTAGACGTGAATCGGATTCTTGTGCTGTCTTCACTCTGGGAGTGCCCGACATGATGCAAGTTTATTCCCTAAACCTGATGAACAGCTTTGACCGCGACTCTGCCTTTTTCCTCCGAAGGGGACGGCAATACCGGGTCGGCAATATGCACGCTTACATGTAGAGACTGTTTCAAAGATAACAACCCTGATTCCAACGCTCTCAATACCTCCCCTGAAAACGGAACTGGCTACCCCTCTGGACGGTAGGCTGAGTAACCGTCCCCGAAAGAACTGCAAGGCACTACCCGGGAAAAGGCTGGATCGAAAGTGAAAGGAATCGCAAAAAATAAGACCGAGAGAGGATACAGGAAAATGGCCGTTTCAGCGACGAGGGGCATTCTGACCGCGTGCGATGTATCAAGTATTGAACTTATCAACAGTGCGCCGCGGTTTGATGTGATGATTCGCTGCGGGCCTGTACCCACTCTCGATCTGCAGGATATTGTAATCGTCGATTTTTCCGCCCGCCATCCACCGAAAAATAACACAAGCGTTCTGTGCTTTTGCTCGATCGTATTATCGGCCGGTTAACTCTCCACATTCCGCCTGTTTCGACAGATCCCCATACCCCAGAATCTTACGATAGCACTCGATTCAAACTTCCGGGGGTGTGTAATTTACATACAACATGTCATAGGCGAGCAAGCTCATGCTAAAATCCTACAGGCCAATCCCTGTTTCCACGAGGAGCATACCGTGAGAATTCCGCTAAGCACGCTGATCGTCCTGAACTTGATATTCGTTGCCCCTGGCGCAATCGCCGCGAAAAAAGACGCGTCAGATGTCAAATCCAAGACCCCCACGCTGCCCGGCCTCAAGATCGATATGAAAAAACGGATCATTGATGCCAAGGGCGTCATCTGTTTTCGCGAGGGCGTACTCGAACTCATCGCCACCAACCGAGGAGGCAAGGACCACGAATCCATCGTTCGCCTGGATTCCCGCCCGCAACACTTGCACCTGGCATTGATCTTAATCAAGGTCAAACAGGGCACACCCGGCAAGTGGATTTACAAGGATAGAAAACCCATCCCGATCGACCCCACGGGAGGCCGCGTAGCCATTTCCATGATCTACGAGAAAGACGGCAAGAGGACTGAAAAACCGATCAATTACTTTGTCCGCAATATTCAATCTAAGAAGCCGATGGCTGGCAATATATTCTTGTTCGCAGGATCGGTCATGCATAAGACGCGCAAGGGCAAGTCGTACTACGCAGCCAACAGTTCGGGTGATGTCATTTCGCTCGTTTCGTTCGGCGATGAAGTACTCGCACTACCCAAAGCCGCCTCTGCAAACAATGGAGAAATCACGCTGGAAGCCAACCCGGACACCATTCCTAAACTCAATACACCAGTCACCATCCGCATCAAAGCTTTGGACTCCGCAAAGCCTGCTGCTAAAAAGGAAGATAAGAAGTCGGACCAACCATCCGGGAAGTCCGACAAAAAGCCATCCGGAGGCAAATGAGGGTGGCGGCCGCGTAATGGCATCCCCCCCCTGCCTCACCAACGCGGTCACCACGCAAAACGACGTTAGCCACTCGCACGCGCTTCAACGTCACTGTTCCGTTTCTCATGGCAAAGCGCGGCGGCAAATCACGACGATCGTTCTCCCCCGATCACTACTTCAATCGTTCGCAACGCCCATTGCACGCCATGATCATCCTGCTACCGATGATCATCGTCTATAAAGTGGCGATGATCAAACGTTCGCCGGAAACAGGCGGGCCGATTCTCGCCGAACGTTTTTTAAATCATCTTTTCAGCATGTTCGGGGCGGTGGGATATTACCTGCCCGGACTTGCCGTCGTGGGTGTGCTGTTGGCGTGGCACTTCGCCAAGCGCGATCCGTGGGCCGTGGAACCCAAAACATATCTGGCCATGGTGGCCGAGGCATTCGCGCTGGCGGCGGCGTTCCTGATGTTCACCGTGGTGATGATGGGCAGACCGACGGCTTCTCAGGCTCCGCTGGGATATCAGATTGCACTTTCCCTGGGAGCGGGCGTGTTTGAGGAACTGGTCTTCCGTCTCATGCTGATCGCCCTGATTCACATGTTGGTGGTGGATTTGCTCAAAGCGCCGCAAAAGTCCGGAGCGATTGCAGCAATACTCGGGTCATCCGTACTGTTTTCCGTCTATCACTTTCTCGGAGTCGATGCGGATGGAAACCCCATTGCCTTCAGCTTCACGCGATTTATCTATTACGCACTGGCCGGTGTATACCTGGCGGGAATATACCTGCTGCGGGGTTTCGGGATCGTTGCTGCAACACATGCGCTTTACAACGTACTAATCTCATTGCTGGCAAGCAGCTACTCGACGGCGAATTGAGTGACCTGCTGACCTGCAATTTCGACCCACCCAATCCGATTAGCTGATAACATGCTTCACGGGCACAAGTTCTTGACACTCATGAGGCAACCGAACCATGAAAAACCATCTCGTATTCAGCATTCCGCCGGCCACGCTTCTTATCCTCACCCTTGTTTCTACCGTGCAAGCCACGGAAACAGACAACGTGACACTTCCCAACGCCAAACCCGTCCCCCTCATGCGCGCTATCCCCCTGCCGCATGACCAGATTGCATTTGAGCGCAAAGGCAAACAGATCGCAAAACTCCATTTTGGAAAAAGTCTTCGAAGACCGTTCATCTTCCCCATCATCGGACCCAACGGCCATCGCCTCACACGCATGGGCCATCCGCATGATCCGATTACGCACGGCCATCACAATTCCGTTTGGATCTCCCATCACAGAGTCAACGGCATCAATTTCTGGGCCGACCACGGGAAGAACCTCGGTACGATTCGACATATTCGTACTGAAAAACTAAGCGACTCCGATACCAAAGCTTCCGCGCAAACGCTGAACGCATGGCTCGATCCCAACCAAAAGACCATCATGAACGAACGGCGACGCATTAGCCTCCACCCTCTGCCGAAGAACCATTTCCTTTTGATCATTGACCTACAGTTTGAGGCCTTGAAAAACGGCAAGCCCGTCACGTTTGAGCAGACTCCGTTTGGTGTAACCGGGGTGCGCATGGCCAAGACCATCGGAGGCCACGATGGCGGAGGATTGATTCGAAACTCCAACGGACAGGTCAATGAACAAGGACCCAACGGCGTGTTCAGAAAGCCCGCCAAATGGGTGGATTACTCCGGCCCCGTGACCAACAAGCTCAATGCGGGAATCACACTAATGGATCATCCACAGAATCCCAATCACCCGAACGCGTTTCATGTTCGCAATGATGGTTGGATGGGTGCATGCCTGAATCTTAATAAGCCAATGACGCTAAAGCCGGGCAAAAAGCTGCGACTAAGATATGGCCTCTACGTCCATTCAGGCGTCCCTCACGCCAATGAGATCAACAAGGCATTCAAGACTTTTGCCCAAACCAAGGCGACCCCGCTTACCGGTAAACGATAAAGCCTTGACATCCCTGGCTGGGTTTGTGCTTGGCCGTGAAGCCATCCTGTCATCGGATGGTAGTTCACCATTTCCTGTCGCCGCCCACGACCCTAAACTCAGTCCCATGAATATCGCCATCGTCATCGAACGATTTGTTCCCTCACTGGGCGGCAACGAACGTTCGACCCAATACAACGCCAATCGCCTCATCTCCAAGGGCCATACCGTCACGGTATTCACCAACGAATTCGATGCGGGCAATCATCCCCTGCCGCAAGGCGAGGTTGTCGCGGCGAATGGCCCCAAGACAAAATACGGACGAGGGATTCGGCAGTTCGGGCGATGGGCGACCGAGAAAATCCGGGGCAACGCGTTTGACGTGTCTCTATCGGTGACCACAGCCGTCCCCGCCAATGCCCTACTCCTGCATGGCGGAACGGTTCGAGAATCGTTGCGCCAGAACGTATATAAACGCCAGAACACAATCTCACGATCTGCGGCATCGCTCGTCCGGAAGTTCAACGGCAAACGACGCATCCAACTGCAACTCGAGGCGGCTACATTTGCAGACGCCAACGTTCGCAAGGTGATTGCCATTAGTCGGTATGTGGCCCATCAGTTGAGTCATCATTACGGTATTGAGGATGAGCGCACTGACATGAATCCAATCGGCGCCGCCGTCGAGCCGCTCTCCCCGGAAGTTCGAGAAGCGACGCGTCACAAGTCGCGCGAGGCACTGGGGTTAAACGAAAATCAAGTCGCCTTTCTGTTCGCGGCGATGAACCCTCAACTCAAAGGCATTACCCCCCTACTCCACGCGTTCGCAAATATGCTACAGGATGTGCCGAATGCCGTACTACTCGCTGCCGGCGGGCGGCATGACGGGCCGCGCCGTCTTGCGAAGAAGCTGGG
>JANQQT010000144.1 GCA_028284925.1 Phycisphaeraceae bacterium
ATGATGGACAAACTCGCCCCCATCCGTTCCATCGTCGGCGCCCACGGCGCCCACTACGCGTTCCAATGCATGACCGGAAGAAACAGCCGTGGCCCACAACCCCCAGGCGGCTGGCCCGAACTCGGTAGCGTCCTTGCCAAACTCAAACACTCAGATCACTCTTCAACAGGCGCGCAAAAACTTCCGGGGGTTCCTCCTTATGTCAACCTCGCCCCCGTCATGCAGCACAAACCCTACAACAACGGCAACCCTGGCTTCCTCGGCACAGGCTGTGCTCCCTTCCGCCCGTTAGCAGAAGGCAAAGCCGACCTCACCTTGAAAGACATCTCCCTCAACCGCCTCAACGATCGCCGATCCCTACTTAAAAGCCTCGACCACTTCCGACGCGATGCCGATAACAATCGCGCCATCCACGGAGCCGACATCTTCACACAACAGGCCTTCGGTATCCTCACCTCCAGCAAACTCGCCAATGCCCTCAATGTCGAAAAGGAAGACAAAGCCACACGTGATCGCTACGGATACGGAACAAAACGACACCAGGGCGACGGCGCTCCAGCCATCTCACAACAATTCCTCGCCGCCAGACGTCTCGTCGAAGCAGGCGTTCCATGCGTCACCCTCAGCTACGGCTTTTGGGACTGGCACGGCTCCAATTTCAAACGCGCCAAACAAAACCTCCCTTGGCTCGACATGGCCGTCACCGCACTCGTCTCAGACCTCCACGCACGTGGCCTGGATAAAGATGTCTCCGTCATCGTCTGGGGTGAATTCGGCCGAACACCCAAGATCAACAAAAACGCCGGGCGCGACCACTGGCCCAAAGTGTCCTGCGCACTCATGGCAGGCGGCGGAATGAAAACCGGACAGGCCATCGGTAAAACCGATCGCATCGCCGGTGAAGCAACAGACCGACCCGTCCACTTCCAGGAAGTCTTTGCAACCCTCTACCACCAGATGGGAATTAACCCCCACCAAACTACCATTCAGGATTTTTCCGGCCGACCCCATTACCTCGTCGACAGACAATACCAACCTATAAAAGAACTTATCTAATCTTCTCCCGCGGTCGCACCGCAACAGAAAACGCAGCGCCGAATAACTCACGGCTAATAACACAACGGATTGACTCACTGAGAGGCAGCAAAATGATTCAAGCCCAGAAACTAACTCCCCTGACACTTGCCTTCGCCGCCATTGCCCTCATTACGGTGGCCTTATCCATCGGTCTAGACGGCGCAAACGCCGCTCCAGGCAAGGTCGAAGCCCCGGCCCTCAAAAAAGCCAACTTCCCCGGCATGCCTCCTGCCGGCAAAGCAACCTCCCTATCCGTACATGCCGGCCACACCAATCTTACCGATGCCAACAAACCCACCACCATCGTTGGTCCCGATGCCCGAGCACAACTCATCGTCACCTCCAAACACCAGACCGGACAACTCCGCGACCAGACCCGATCCGCAAAATATACCGCAACACCAACAGGCATCGTCAACATCTCCAGCTCCGGACTCGTCACACCCCTCAAAAACGGCCAGGTCACCATCAACATCCTGGGGCCTGATGGCACAAAAACCAAAACCAACTTGACCGTCAAGTATTTCGACAATCCCCCGGCCCTCAATTTCTCCAACGATATTGTCCCCCTCTTCACCAAATACGGCTGTAACGGTGGCGGTTGCCACGGCAAGAGCGGTGGCCAAAACGGCTTCCGACTCTCCCTCCTCGGTTTCGAACCCTGGAACGACTACGAATACCTCGTCAACGAAGGTCGTGGCCGACGCCTTTTCCCCGCAGCTCCCGACCACAGCCTCCTCCTCCTCAAAGCCGTGAACACCCTCCCCCACGGCGGCGGGCAGAAGATCAAACCCGACTCTGCCGACTACCGCGTCCTTCGCCGCTGGATCGCCCAGGGCACACCCTACGGCAGCAAGAATGATCCCACCATCGTTGACATCGATGTCTTCCCCAAAAAGCGAACCCTCCCCCACGATGGTGCCCAGCAACTCATGGTCGTCGCAACCTACTCTGATGGCTCCACACGCGAAGTCACCCAAACCGCCCAATACGAACCCAACGACAAGGACATGGCCACCGTCTCCGAAGACGGCAAAGTTACCCTTCTCGGTCGCCCCGGTGATGTCGGCATCATGGTTCGCTATCAGGCACGCGTCGCCGTCTTTAACGCAACAGTCCCTCTTGGCATTCCCGTCAAAAACCTCCCCAAACCTAAAAACCTCGTCGATACCCACGTCTTCAACAAGCTCAAAGAACTCGGCATGCCCCCCAGCAAAAAGTCCACCGATGCGACGTTCATTCGCCGCGTCACCCTCGACCTCTGCGGCCGCATTCCCACCGCCGAAGAAGCCCGCCAATTCGCCGAAGATAAATCACCTGACAAACGTGACAAACTTATCGACCGTCTCCTCAAATCCAATGAATTCGCCGATTACTTCGCCAACAAATGGTCCTCCATCCTCCGCAACAAGCGCGAGAAAAACAACCAGCGTATGAACTACGCTTTCCACGCGTGGATCCGCGCCGCCATCAAAAACAACATGCCCTACGACAGATTCGTCCGAGGCATTCTCGCTTCCTCAGGTGAAGTCTCCAGAAATCCCGGCGTCGCATGGTACAACCACGTCAACAAGAAAAACGAACAGGTCGAAGACTCTGCACAAATGTTCCTCGGCGTACGCATCCAGTGCGCCCGCTGCCACCACCACCCCTTCGATATCTGGGGACAAAAAGACTACTACCAGTTCGAGGCCTTTTTCAGTCGCGTCGGCAAAAAGCCCGGCGTTGAACCAGGCCAGTCCTCCATCTACCACCTCCGGGGAACACCCTCTTCCAGACATCCCAAGACCGGCAAGGCACTCAAACCCGCCGGCCTCGCCGCAAAACCCCTCGATATCGATCGTGATACCGATCCACGTCAAAAACTGGTTGACTGGATGGCCGACCCCAAAAACCCATACTTTGCCAAAATGCTCGTCAACCGCTATTGGAAACACTTCTTCGGTCGCGGTCTCGTAGAGCCTGAAGATGACCTCCGCCTCACCAACCCACCCGTCAATCCCGAGCTAATGGACGCTCTCGCCAAGTCCTTCATCCAAAGCAAGTTCGATACCCACAAACTCATCCGCCAAATCGTCTCTTCCAACGTATACCAGTTCTCCGCTCTCCCCAATCAATACAACGTCAAGGACACCCAGGCATTCAGTCGCTACTACCCCAAACGACTCAATGCCGAAGTCCTCCTTGATTCCATCAACCAACTCACCGGTACAACCACGCGCTTCGCAGGTCTCCCTGCCGGCGCACGCGCTATCCAGATCCCGGACCACGGTGGCGTCAACTCTTACTTCCTCACCGTATTCGGCCGACCCGCCGGTGCCTCAGCCTGCGAATGCGAACGAACCATCGACGCCTCCCTCGCACAATCCTTACACCTTATTAACTCCCAGGACATCCACAACAAACTCAAGACCGGCCGCGCCAAAAAACTCGCCGCCGGATCACAGGGCGAAGATGAAGCCAAAATCACCGAACTCTACTTCATCGCATTCAGCCGCGCCCCATCCAACAAAGAACTCGATGTCGCTATGAAATACCTCGCCCGATTCCCCAAGAATCGCCCCGAAGCTTACGAAGATATCGTCTGGGCGCTTATGAACACCAAGGAATTTCTCTTCAACCATTAATCCCTTATGGAAAGCGGGACCGCATCGTCACACTCCTCTATCCCGCTTCACCTCGCGAAAGTTGGTCGTAACGCTATGATCTCATACCCCAACGCCTACGTCGCACGCGCCGCCCTCATCGCCGTCGCACTCACGCTCACTTCCCCCCTCTCCGCCCAGCTACCCACACCCTCGCTCTCTTCCATATACCCCACAGGCGGTCAGGCCGGCACAACCTTCCAAATCGAACTCTCCTCCTCATCCGGACTCGAGCACGCCGACAAACTCATCTTCAACCACCCCGGCATCAAGGCAACCATCCTCAAGTCTGCCCCCTCACGCATCTACCCCAAAGGCAAACTCTCACCTGGTAAATTCACCGTCACCATAGACAAGTCCGTAAAACCAGGCGTCTACGAACTCCGCGCCGCCGGCTCATCCGGCATCTCAAACTCCCGCGCCTTCATCGTCTCCGACCTCAGGGAACTCAACGAATCTGGTTCGAACAAATCCGCCAAGGCCGCAATGCCCCTCCCCCTGGACACCGTCGTCAACGGTCGCTGCGATTCCGGCTCCGTCGACTACTACAAAATCTCACTCAAAAAAGGCCAGCGCATCATCCTCCAATGCCGCGCTCGCTCCATCGATTCCCCAGCCGATGCCGTCATCACGCTCTTCAACATCTCAGGTCGCGAACTCACAAAGAACCGCAACACACGCTTCGGCGATCCCCTCATCGACTTCACCTCCCCCAAAGATGCCGACTACCACGTCCAGATCTCCGATTTCCTCTACGCCGGTGCCGCCACATTCAACTACCGCCTCACCGTCACCACAGGCCCCTGGATCGACTTCATCCATCCCCCCGCAGTCCAGGCAGGCCAATCCACCAAACTCACCGTCTACGGCAGAAATCTACCCAACCCCTCCTCCACCAGCATCATCATCAATGGCCAAACTCTCCAGAAAACCACCATTAACTACAAGGCGACCCCCAACCCCTCCTCCACGACCAACCACGCCACCCTCGCGTCACGCGAAGCCGTCGCCCTCAACGCCCAAACCTTCTCCATCACCAACAACAAGCACTCCAACCCCGTCCCCCTCTACATCGTTCCTGAGAAAATCGCCTACCAGGCCGTCCCCGCCGGCGAAACACAATCCGGCATGACCGTTGACCTCCCCACCAACTACGTCGGTACATTCGGCGTCCGCGGCGCTCAGGATGAAATCCTCTTCACCGCGAAAAAAGGACAAAAACTCTGGATCGACGTCTACAGTCAGCGACTAGGTCACCCCACCGATCCCCTCATCATCATCCAGCGCGCCACAAAATCAAAGGATGGCAAAACCAATTTCTCCGAAATCACTTCCTCCGATGACCAGTCCCTCTCCAAGGACGGCAAAACCATCCGCACCCTCGACCCCGCTACCCTCTTCACAGCCCCCGCAGATGGCCAGTACCGCGCAATCGTTCGCGACCAGTATGCCTCAGGCCCCGTCGATCCCAGACACCAGTTCATGGTAACTCTCCGACCCCCCAAACCTGACTACAGACTCATCGCCACCCCCATCACCGTACTACCCAAGAACAAAAAAGGCCCCGCAGGCGGACCCACAGCCACAACCCTCTACCGCGGCGGTTCCGCTCAAATCAAAGTTACCGCCATCCGTCTTGAAGGCTTCAACGAGGAAATCCTTATCAAAACTGAAAACCTCCCCAAAGGCGTCGCAGCCTCCTCCGCGTCCATCGCCAAGGGCGCAGGCGATACCTACATCAGCCTCACCGCCGCCGTAGACGCGCCCGGCTGGGGTGGCCCCATCAAAATCACCGGCCAATCCACCCTCAACGGAAAGCCCGTCACACGCAACGTCCTCGGCTCCGTCCCCCTCTGGGCCGGTGCCGCCCCCTGGCGACTTTCTAATTCTGTCGACCTTGGCGTCCTCGGCAACGCCTCCCCCCTCGCCGTCGCCGTCCAGTTCGGCGAAAACAAACCCTTTCCCATCGCCCGCGGCCAAAAGAAAAACGTCCCCATCAAACTCATCAAACGTGGCAACTACAAGGGGCAGATCAAACTCAACCCCACCGGCATCCCCAACGCCCTCAAAAATCTCATCAAGGTCAAGGGCAACATCACCGTCACCGATGCCAAACCTAACGCCAACGTCGAAATCACCATCGACAAGAAACTCAAACCTGGCCTCTACACCCTCGCCATGGTCGGCGACACCAAATACAACTTCGTCAAAGACAAGGACGCTCCCAAGAAAGCCGCCGCCGAAAAAACCCGCATCGACAACCTCATCAAACAAATCAACGCCGAACTCAAAAAAGCAAAAGCCGACAAAAACAACGACCTCATCACCAAGCTCACCGACGAACTCAAACAAGCCCAGGCCGCCCAGAAAGACGCCCAAAACCAACAAAAATCCGCAGCCGCCGCCGCCAAACCCAGAAACATCCAACTACGCGTCACCTCCTCCATCCTCACCATACAGGTCACCGAACCCGCCAAACCAAAACCCAAACCCCAGCCTAAGCCAAACCCGAAAGCCGCCAAGAAACAACCCTCCAAGAAGAACGCGAAAAAATAATACCGACACCAACTACGGTAGGGGGGTGGAAAGTCTAGTGGACCAATTCTTTCTTCAACCGCTTCAGCCGCCTCCGGATATACCACAACCCCCTCACCATCCCCAACGTATCCTTAAACCAATGCACCGTTGAATTCGGATCATCCCGCCAAACCACACCCACCTCCTTAATCTCAAATCCCAGCGCCTCTGCGATCCCCAACGCCTCACTGTCGAAGGCAAACCCGAACGACTCCTGCAACTTAAACACCCGCTGCGCCGCCTCTCGCGTAAACAGCTTAAACCCACATTGCGTATCACGTATCCCACTCAACATCAGCATCCCTCTCATAACCCGAAACACATGCCCCATCACCCGCCTGAAAAATGGCTGCGGCGGGTCCAACACCGATTCCTTCATAGCCCGCGACCCAATCACCACCTCATACCCTTCCTCAACCCACGGCAACAACTTCTCCAACTCTTCCAGAGGCGTCGACAAATCCGCATCACTCATCAATACCACATCACACCGCGCTGCCATCATTCCCCGCCTCACCGAATATCCCTTCCCTCGGTTCACTTCATTGATCAAGACCTGCACGTCCAACCTCTCCGAAGCAAACGCCTTTCCCCGTTTCGCAGTGTCATCCGCCGACCCGTCATCCACCAGCACCAGCTCAACCTTTCCCCCATAACCCTTCGCATATTCTCCCACCGCCGCAAGAGTCGGATCAATCCGTTCCGCCTCATTAAACGCCGGAATCACGATCGATACGGATGGTTTCGTTGGGTCTTCTGACACGCTCATAAGCCGCTGACTATACACCAAAACCCATTACAAAGCATGTTTTTGACATTCCATCCCGCCTCGCCCATAATGCCCCGCTCTGACTCTCCCACCCGGAATGAACGTCAAAGCGCCACCTTTTAAAAACCCCAACCACACAGGATTGACTCATGGGATTAAATATCCGAGCGGCATCGGAATGTGAACTCGACGAAGTCTCACTCGGCGAATGCATGGTTCGTCTCTCACCCGAAGGCCACGGCAGAATCGAATTCGCACCCAAAATGGAAGTTTGGGTCGGCGGCGGTGAATACAACGTCGCCTACGCCCTTTCCCGTCTTGGTCTCCGAACCGGCTGGGTCGGCGGCACCGTCGACAACCCCGTCGGGCGCATCGTCCTCAACCACGCCAAAGGTGGCAACCTCGACATCTCTGACGTCGTCACCCTCCCCTACGATGGCGTCGGTCGCGATGCTCGAATCGGTCTCAACTTCACCGAAGTAGGCGTTGGCCCACGCGCCGCCGTCACACTCTACGACCGCGGACACTCCGCAACCTCCAAGATGAAACCCGGCGATGTCGATTGGAACAACCTCTTCGCCAAACGCGGTGTCCGCTGGCTCCACTCCGGTGGCATCTTCACCTGCCTCTCCGAATCCACGCGTGAAGTTGCCGCAGAAGCTCTCCAGGCCGCACACGAAGCGGGAACCATCGTCAGCTACGACCTCAACTTCCGCGGCAAACTCTGGTCCTCCGAAGACGCCATCAAAACCACCAAACCCCTCGTCCAGTACATCGACTGCCTCATCGGTAACGAGGAGGACTTCCAGAAAGTCCTCGGCTACGAAGTCGAAGGTGCCGAAGTCGACTCCGGTGGCGAACTCCCCATCGACTCATACAAAAAAATGGTCCGACGCGTCGCCGCCGACTACCCCAACCTCAAAGTCATCGGCACCACCCTGAGACAAGTCATCTCCGCCAGCGAAAACAACTGGTCCGCAATCCTCTACTGGGCCGAGGAGGACAAATTCTACCACGGTCCCGACTTCGAACGCCTCATCCTCGAGGACCGCGTTGGCGGTGGTGACGGCTTCGCCAGTGGTTTCTGCTACGCCTTCCTTGCCGGTAAATCCCCTCAGGAAGCCGTCGACCTCGGAACCGCACACGGCGCCCTCCTCCAAACCACACGCGGCGACACCAGCCAGATCACACTCGCCGAACTTCTCCACACCGCCTCCGGCGGTGGCGCACGAATCGTCCGCTAACGCCAAAAACCGCCCCACCCCATTCGTCGTCCCTTCAAGACTCCATGGCCACGAACTAATACCGCGCGAACTAGCCCCTGATACCTTGTCCGGGGCAACTAACGGGGAGCCGCGCAAAACGACGTTTCACCCAAATCGGGAGCCACCCTATTTCGTGTATCTCCGTCATAAACGACTTCCCAATCCCTTGTATCTCCCATCCTTTTCAAGCTAAATTCCCCAACCTTTATGAACCCCACGCGGCCTCGCGTTGGGCGCGCCGCAGTAATCTAAGAATTCGCGCGATCCAGTGGCCTCCCTCATCCGGTATCTCCATCAAAAATGACTCTCCCTTCCCGTTCGTTCTCCCTCCCCCAAAAAAAACAAATTCTCCCAAAATTTTATACTAATACGTATCAATTTTTGTAAATCCTTGTACTTCAACACCTTAGCCAAATTTTTCGACCTCAATTCACCCTCAAATCCATGCTAATTTCCCAAAAAAACGCACCAAACACGCAACATGCTCGATAATAGTACGTATACATATTATTGTCGCAATGCAAAAGAAGTCACACGAAAGGAAGACCACCATGCAATCAATCCTGAATTCAAAATCAATATCCACACTTGCCGCCCTGGCACTCACCCTTACCTTCGCCTCGCCCACGCTCGCCGCCCCGCGCGATGATCGTTCGCGACGCGATCACGACAGAGCAAATCATTTCCGAGGTGATCACTCTCGGAATGACCACCGCTCTCACGCCAACCATTACCGATCATCCCGCTCACACACCAGCGCCTCCATCGGCTTCCGAGGCGGCCACGTCAAAGTCTCCGATCGCGGTGTTCGTATCCATGTCTCAGATTCCTCGCATCGCCATCACCACCGTCACTCCGCCCACCGACGCGTCGTCGTCCCTCATGTATACCACCGCGGAC
>JANQQT010000164.1 GCA_028284925.1 Phycisphaeraceae bacterium
GAATTTCCCGGGGAACTTCCGGGGTAACTTCCGGGGGGTGGGGGTGGTGGTGATGCGGACATAAAACAATCTCCGTGGGAACTTCGTATGAATTGGATATTAGAACGTGCAGTGGGATTTGGAGCAAGGGGGAATCGGGATATATATCGTTATAACGACGATGCGTGGATAGACGGGGAAGTGTGAGGGATGTTATTCATCATCGTCTTGTTCACCGTTGGTGGGGTCATAGCGTTGGGCGATGGGCATACGTCTGCCGAAGCCGAACGCGCGGGAGGTGACTTTTATGCCAGGTGGGGTTTGTTTGCGTTTGTATTCGTTGCGGTCGATGAGAGTGACGAAGCGGAGGACGAGGTCGTAGTCAAGGCTGGTTTGCTCGGCGATCTGGCGGGCGGAGAGATGGCGCTCAATGTAGAGGTGGATGATCTGGTCGAGGATGTCGTAGGGTGGTAGGGAGTCCTGATCGGTCTGGTCAGGGCGAAGCTCGGCTGAGGGGGGTTTGTCAATGGTATTTTGGGGGATGGAGGCACGGGAGAATAGATCGTACAGGTTGGATTCGGGTGAGTTAATGTAGTGAGCGAGGTCGTAGACCATTGTCTTGGGGACATCGGAGAGGATGGCGAGTCCACCGCACATGTCGCCGTAGAGCGTGCAGTATCCGACGGCAAGTTCGGATTTGTTTCCGGTGGTGACGAGGAGTGAACCGGTCTTATTGCTTTGGGCCATGAGGATGATCCCGCGGAGTCGGGCCTGTATGTTTTCCTCGGTGATGTCCGGCTCGGTGTATTCGAGGATTGGCTGGAGGGATTCTTCCAGCGCTTCGTGGGCTTGCTTGATGGGGATGTTGTAGAAGGCGATGCCGAGATTGGTAGCGAGTTGTTCGGCATCGGAAACGGAGTGGTCGGAGGAGAATCGGGAGGGCATGGTGATACCGATGACGTTCTCACTGCCGAGTGCTTCAACGGCGATACAAGCGGAGACGGCGGAGTCAATGCCGCCGGAAAGACCGAGAACGATGGTCTTGAATTTGCATTTTCGGCAGTAGTCTCGAAGGCCAAGTGCCAGGGCGGAGAAGACGGAAGGGATGCCGGCGGCGGGTTGATGTAAGCGTCCGACTTTTTCATCGGGAAGTTGCCAGCGGTCGTGATGGTGGGCGTGTGTGGATTCGGCGGGCGTTTGTTCGTGTTCAAAGGGGATTTCAACGAGGAGTAGATCCGTGTCGAAATCCTGGGCATGGGCGAGCGTCTGGCCTGTGGGAGAGATGGAGCAGGAGTTGCCATCGAATACAAGTTCATCGTTCGCGCCGACCTGGTTGACGTAGAGAATTGGGAGGTTGAGTTTTTGCACCGTGGTCTGGAAAAGATTGAGGCGAAAGTCGTGTTTGTTGATTTCATAGGGTGAGGCTGCGCAGTTGATGATAAGGTCGGCGCCCTGGTCAGCGAGTTGCTGGGCGGGGTCTTCGTGGTAGAGTTGGCGATCGAAGAGGTTTTGTTCGTTCCAGAGATCTTCGCAGATGCTGAGTCCGAGTTTGACGTTGTGGTGGGTGACGATGCCGGCGTGGCTGCCGGGTTCGAAGTAGCGTGATTCGTCGAAGACGTCGTAGGTTGGGAGAAGTCTCTTGGCATATTGGTGTTGGATCTTGCCGTTGGAGCAGAAGGCGATGGTGTTTTGGAGGGTTAGACCTGTGGCGGTGGATGACCGTGCGGGGTAACCGAGAATGATGGCGATGGAGTCGGCTTGTTGGGCGATCTCCTCTGCGAGTTGTTGGCAGCGATCGATGAGATGGGACTTGAGGAGGAGGTCTTTGGGGGGGTAGCCGACCAGAGCGAGTTCGGGGAAGATGAGGATCTGTGCGCCAGCGAATTTGGCGCGTTGGATCATCTCAAAGATTCGGTCGGCGTTGTATCTAAGATCGCCGACGATGGGGTTGATCTGTGCGAGCGCAAATCTCATGGGAAGCTATGATAGCGTGTTGAAATGGGAAGCGAAGAGATGGGCCGGGGGAATGATGGCGTGCGGGTTTTTGGATTGGCGCGGAGGTGGCTAGGATTTGAGATGAGTATGCGCGAGATATTTGGTGTGGATCGGCCAGTGATCGGGATGGTACATCTGGATGCGTTACCGGGAGCGCCAGGATTTGAGGGGGATATGGATCGGGTACTTGAGCGTGCGGTGGCGGATGCGGTTGCCTTGGCGGAGGGTGGCGCGGATGGCGTGATGGTTGAGAATTTTGGGGATACGCCTTTTTATCCCGGGAGTGTACCGGGGTATGTGTTGGCGCGGATGACGGCTGTGGTGGGGGAGGTGAGGCGTGCGGTGGATTTGCCGATTGGGGTGAACGTGTTGCGGAATGACGGGGTGGGGGCGATGGGTGTGGCGGCGGCGGTAGGCGGGGCGTTTGTAAGGGTGAATGTGTTGTGTGGGGCGCGGCTGGCGGAT
>JANQQT010000186.1 GCA_028284925.1 Phycisphaeraceae bacterium
GGCACCGCCTTCCTCGCCTTCCGGTGCGCCTTCCTCGGCCGGCTGGAAAATAAACAGCACCATGTGAATGTGAATTGTTATAAGGATACGTGGTCATGGCAAGGGGATGTGGCGCATTGCACGGGTAAGCCTGTGGGGGTGATTCGGAGTGTGAAGAAGTATACGAATCTGGAGATGGTGGTGGAGTGGCGGCATTTGAAGTATGCGGGGAACTCGGGAATCTTTTTATGGACGATTGATAAGAGTTTGGAGCGGTTGAAGAAGCCGGGGTTGCCGCATGGGATTGAGGTGCAGGTTTTGGATCTGGGGTATTCGGAGCGGTATGAGAAACGGCATAAGAAGAAGTCGGACTGGTTTACGAGTCATGGTGATGTGTTTCCGGTGGGGGCGGCGAAGATGAAGCCGTTTCCGCCGGTTGCGAAGAATGGGCGGCGGAGTTTTCCTTCGAAAGAGTTATCGAAAGGGGTTGGGGAGTGGAATCACTATTACATTCGGGCGATTAACGGGGAGGTGAGGTTGTGGGTGAATGGTGAGGAGGTTAGCGGTGGGACGGGGTGTAAGCCTGCGACGGGGTATTTGTGTCTGGAGAGTGAGGGGTCGCCGGTGGAGTTTCGGGGGTTGAGGATTCGGGAGGTGGCGTGACTTACAGGTGAGGTTTGTGTCGGGGAAGTCTTCCGGGGGTTACCTGCAGGGTTATTCGGGGAGGGTGTCGAGTTCGTTGCGGATGGCGGTGACGAGGGGTGCGATGGTTTTTTGGGAGAAGTCGAAGGGGATGTTTGCGGTTTGGAATAGTTGGGGGAGTGGTTTTGTTCCGCCGAGTGCGAAGGCGGCGTTGAGGTTTTGGAGGGCGGCGGTGGGGTCTTGTTTGTAATTGAGCCAGGTGTTGAGCGCTCCGAGTTGGGCGATGCCGTATTCGATGTAGTAGAAAGGTACCTGGAAGAGATGGAGCTGGCGTTGCCACATGGCGCGTTGGGCATCGGTGTGTTCGGACCAGTCGACGATAGAGGAGGAGAATCGGGCGAGTGTGGAGAGCCAGGTGTTGGTGCGATCTTCGAGGGAATGACCGGGGTTGGTGTAAAGCCAGTGTTGGTACTGATCGATGACGGCGACCCATGCGAGTGTGCGGAGGACGCCTTCGAGCTGGTGTCGTTTGGCGCGGGCGGCGTTTTGGGGGTCATCGTAGAAGATGTCGTAGTGGTCGGCGGCGAGGAGTTCCATGGACATGGATGCGACTTCGCAGAACTCGAGGGAGGCGTGGCGGACGAAGATGATGGGGATGTCGCGTGAGGCGATGTAGTGAAAGGCGTGGCCGCCTTCGTGGAGGAGGATTTCGATATCGAGCTGGAGGCCAGCGGCGTTCATGAATATGAAGGGTTGTTTGGATGCTTCGAGCGCCGCCTGGAATCCACCGGGGCGTTTGCCATGACGGGAGTCGAGGTCGAGGTTGCCGTTGTCCTTGAGGGACTGGAATTGGGAAGCGTAGTCGGGGGAGATGCGGTCGAAGGTTTGGCGTGTTTTTTCGATGAAGGTGTCGATGTCCTTTTCATCGAAGGGGCGGAGGGGCGGTCGGGAGTGGACGTCAACAGCGGTGTCCCAGGGTTTGAGTGTGTCGAGGTTGAGAGTTTGGCGGCGTTGTTCATCGAGATCGTTGAGGAGGGGCATGATGAGGGATTCGACGGAGTCGGCGAAGTCGTGGCAGTGTTGGGGGGTGTAGTCGAAGCGTTTTTTCTGTAACCAGATGTAGTCGCGGTAATCCTTGTGGTCGGCGTTTTGGGCAATCTGATGTCGGAGGTCGAGGAGTTGCTGGAAGATGTTGTTGATCTTGTCGCGGTCTTCGAGGCGACGGGTGGCGATGAGTTCGAAGGCGGCTTGTCGTGTTGAGCGGTCGGTTTCCTCGAGGAATGCGGCCATTTGCTGGAGGGTGCGGGTTTGGCCTTCGAATTCGACGAGCATTTCGCCGCAGATCTTGCCGTATTCGGTGGAGAGTTCGGCGCCTTTGGTCTGGAGGGGGATGTTTTGTTCTCGGAAGAGGTCTACATCGGCCTGCCAGTCTTTTGCGAGGAGGTCTGAGCCGGGGAAGGTGAGGTTATGGCGCTCGGGGGCGGCGAGGAATTTTTTCTGGAGTTCGAAGAAGAAGGGTTGGAGTTTGGGTTGGATCTCGCGGACGACGTGGAGATAGGCGGCTTCCTTGTCGGCGTCATCGGTGTGGCAGGCGTTGTCAATGTTTTTGCGGGAGGCGTATTCGTAGATGATTTCGGAAAGGGAGGTGAGATCGGTGAGGAAGGATTCTATATCGGTGGTGGAGGTGAGGGGACGATCGAGGAGGGTCTGGAGGAGAGGTTGGATGTTGTCGAAGTTGGAGGGGTCGAAATCGTTGGGTATGAAGGTGGATTCGGCGGCGGTGGTGGTCATGGTGGGGTTTCCTCTGATCGTGGTTTAGTGAGGGGCATGATAGGAGGGTGGAGGGGGGCGGAATGGTGAATGAGGGGTGAATTGTTACGGGGTTTGTTGCCGATATGATGACGTATGGATGTTATTGAACGAACAGGAACGGTAGGGCCGCAGTATGTGTTGGAGTTTGGGGAGGTTATGGAAGGGATAGGGCCTGATGCGTCGATGTATGAGAATGAGTGGTTGTTGACGAACGGGCTGGGCGGGTTTGCGATGGGGACGGTTGGCGGGTTGGGGACGCGACGATATCACGGGATGTTGAATGCAGCGATGCGTCCGCCTGTGCAGCGGGTTAATACGTTGAATGCCGTGAATGAGGTGTTGGTGGTGGGTGGTGAGCGGTATGAGTTGGGGTTTAATGAGTATGTGGCGCATGATCGGGCGGATGTGTTTCATCCGGGGGGATGGCGATTGTTGCGGAAGTTTGAGAAGGACGAGGTGGTGCGGTGGACGTATCGGGTGGGGGCGTTGCAGGTGGTGAAGCAATTGAGGTTGGTGTGGAAGCGGTCGCTTGGGGTGTTGACGTATCGGGTGGAGCCTGCGGTGGGGATTGCGGGGAGTGGGGTTGAGTTGCCGGGTGAGGTGGTGTTGGAATTGAAACCATTGGTGGGGATGCGGGATTTTCATCATTTGGGAAGGAAGGGTGAGGTGGAGGAGTTTGCGGTGGAGGAGGCGGATGGGCAGGTGATGGTGACGGGGGCGGGGTTGCCGGTGCTGTATATGCGGGTGGATGGCGGGACGTTTCGTGAGGAGCGGGATTGGTGGTATGGTTTTAAGCGGCGTGCGGAGAGTGCGCGGCAGCAGGATGATGTGGAGGATTTGTTTACGCCCGGAGAGTGGGATTGCAGGTTTGAGAATGTTGGGGGATCGGTGTGTGAGGTGAATTTGTATTTTGGGACTGAACCGTTGGAGATGGGTGTTTTGCGTGGTGATGATGGTCGGGCGGCGTTGCTGGCGGAGCAGATTGCGCATGTGGAGGTTCAGGTGGAGGATGGTGTGGATTTGAGTGGGTTGGTTGTGGCGGGAAATGATTTTGTGGTGGAACGGGAGGTTGGGGGGAAGAAGCTGGCGTCGATCCTGGCGGGGTATCCGTGGTTTGCGGACTGGGGGCGAGACACGATGATCAGTTTGCCGGGATTGCTTTTGTGTACGGGTCGGTATGAGGATGCGCGGGCGACGTTGTTTGCATATGCGAGGAGTATTCGACGGGGGTTGGTTCCGAATCGGTTTGATGATTATGGGGGTGAGCCGCATTACAACACGGTGGATGCGAGTATGTGGTTTGTTCATGCGGCGCTGGAGTATGTGCGGTTGAGCGGGGATGAGGGGGCGTGGCGAGAGGTGTTGGCGGGGGCGTGTGGAGAGATCATTGAGTGGTATATGAAGGGGACGGATGGTGATATTTATATGGATGAGGATGGGTTGATTTCGGCGGGGAATGGTGCGACGCAATTGACGTGGATGGATGCGAAGCGGGATGGTGTGGTGTTTACGCCGCGGCAGGGTAAGGCGGTGGAGATTAACGCGTTGTGGTATCGGGCGTTGGTGGGGTGTGGGGAGGCGATGAAGGGAGTTGATGCGGGTAAGGCGCAGGAGTATACCAATCTTGCAGAGGGTGTGGGGAAGGCGTTTATCAAGACGTTCTGGGATGAGAGGCTAGGGTATCTGGTGGATTGTGTTGACGGGGAGAGACGGGATGATTCGTTGCGGTGTAATCAGGTGATTGCGGTTTCGATGAAGGAATCGCCACTCACGGATGAAATGAAGCGGAGTGTGATGGAGACGGCGCGACGAGAGCTGTTGACTGAGATGGGGATGCGGACGCTGAGTCGGCAGGATGAGGAGTATCGGGGTCGGTATGCAGGTTCGATGTTTGAAAGAGATGCGGCTTATCACAGGGGGACGGTTTGGGCTTGGCCGGTGGGTCATTATGTGGAGGGGTATTTGCGGGCGTATGGGTTTGGTGACGAGGCGGTGAGGCATGGGCGGGAGGCGTTGGGCGGGTTATTGGAGGAGGTGGCGAGACATAGCCTGGGTCAGTTGCATGAGGTGTTTGATGGGGATGAGCCGCATTGGCCGGGTGGGTGTACGGCGCAGGCGTGGAGCGTGGCAGAGGTATTGAGGGCTGGGGTGTTGGTGTGGGGGAAGTGAATTTTATTGAGTTGGTTTGAGAGGGGTATTGTGTGTTGGGATCTCGGATAGGAAGGATGTGTCGCCGAACTCGAGTGCGCCGATGTCGGGGGCTTTGCCTTTGAATGGGAGGTTTACCTTTAAGCCTTTGTCGACAAGGGGGGAAGATGGGGATGTGGGGAGGAAGTAGGGGAAAGGTTTTTTACCTGAGGCGCGGTAGCCAGGGGATTTGGGGGTGAGGTTTTGTTTGGGGACGTTGGTGAAGTTGATGGCAATGTTGTTGACAAGTGTGATTTTTTTGTCGACGCCGCGCTGGGACTGGTAGAGCTTGCGGGGTTGGTCGGGGTGTGCGATGAAGATGTTGTTTTTAAAGACCCAATTGTTGAGGCGGTCTTCGCGGTAGGAATCGATGAGTGTGCCGGCGCGTTTTCCGGCGTTTGCGGTGAGGACGGTGTTGTTGTTTACGAAGATGTTTTCGGCAAGTCCGCGGTTCATCCAGATAAAGGCGCGGTCGACGTTCTCAACGATGTTATGGTGTATGTTGATTGGTCCGTGGTTTTTGCCGCCGTGGTGTGTGTACACGCGGCCGTTTGGTTTTTTGATCTGGATGTAGTTGTGGGCGAGGATGAGGTGGTTGCGTGGGCCTTCGACGGTGTAGGAATCGGTGAGGTGGTTGTGGTGGATGTAGAAGGAGTATTTGTATCCGCGCTTGTTGGGGTTGGCGGCCTGACCACCTTTGGGGATGGAGATACAGCGGTTGGCGAAGTTGTGGTCGATCTCGACGCCGTATTCGTTTTCGTGGGCGGATTCGATGGAGAAGCCACCGGCGATGTCGAAGTAGTTGTGGTGGATTCGGACGTTTTCGTGGCCTGAGGCTTTGTAGCCGTAGCCGCCGCCGACTTTGGAGATGATTTTGTTATGGTGGATTTTGGAGTTTTTGATCCAGCGGGATCGGATGTTGCCGTTGTAGAAGCGGCATTTTTGTGTTGAGGCGTTGATGATGAGGCAGTGGTGGAGGTTGATGGATTGGGAGTATTGAAGGTTGATGCCGGACCAGCGGAATTCTTTGACGGTGAGGTTGGCGAGTTCAATGTTCCTGGAATTGGCGACGTGGATGGCGCCGGTGATGCGGTGGGACGGTAAGGAGGCGAGGGTGAGGTTTTTGATG
>JANQQT010000202.1 GCA_028284925.1 Phycisphaeraceae bacterium
AAGAAGGGGGATGCTGCACCTGGTGTGAAGATGGCGGGACATCTGGTCTTTGCAGCGCTGGCGGAAGAGTTGAAGGGTGAGGCGAGGAAGGGGGCGATGAGATTGGTGAGGGAGGCGGCGGGTGCCGCATACAAGGGAGGGACGTTGGATATGAAGCGTTTGCTGCATTCGGAGATGTCGGATGGTGTTTTTATGAATCCTCCGATGTTGGCGGCGGCGGGGATGTTATTGGGGGAGCGGAAGTACTTTGATGCGGCAGTGCGGGTGTTGGCGGCGGTTGATGGAAAGACGTTGCGCAAGGACGGGCTGTATCGACATTCGCCTCGGGATGAGACGGCGTGGGGGAGGGGAAATGGATTTGGGGCGTTGGGTAAGGTGTTGGTGTTGAGTTATTTGCCGCAGGAGCATCAGAGTTATGGCGAGGTTGCGGGATCATTTCGAAGGCATATCGAGGCGTTGGTGAGGTATCAGAGTCTTAGTGGGGCGTATCACCAGATTATTGATCGTGGGGATTCGTATCGAGAATTTACCTCTACGTGCATGATTACGTTTGCGATGATTCGGGGCGTACGGTTGGGAGTGTTGAAGCTGGCAGATTATGAGGGAAGTATTCGGAAGGGGTTGAGGGTGGTGCGTTTGAGGACTGGTAAGGATGGAACGTTTGTAGATGTATGTGCGGGTACGGGTAAGCAGAAGTCGCGCGCGGCGTATTATCGTCGGCCGGCGATATTGGGTCGGGACGCGAGGGCAGGCGCGATGGCATTGATGTTGTTGACGGAGAGATTGTCTGATGGTGTGAAGTGGTGAAGCAAATGGTTGGGCGCAAAAATTAGCCGCCCCTTGTCGTTTGGGGCGGCTGTGCAGATCATCTTCACTCCCCTCGGATCGCTTTGTTATTGGGTTCGTGTTTTGGGGCGTCGGGTGTGGATTATTCCGGTTGCGAGAAGCAGTAAGGTGGCGGCGGTCGTGGGTTCGGGGACTGCTCCGGAGTCCGCGAACCATGAGGGTTCATCATCGGGCAGTGGCTGGAGTCGCACAACGAAGCGGAAGAGTTCTTCATCCAGCGCCCACATGAGGTTGGTAATGCCGTCGTAGTCGAATTCGACGGAGACTGATTCGCCAGGGTTCAGACCGTTTTCGATTCCGCCTGGCGAGGTAGTGCCGATGGTAAGCAATTCTCCGGCCCACGGGCCGCCGTGGTTTGTGATGTCGTCTGGTGGTGAGACGGGTGAGTCGAATAGCTGGAATGCGACGCCGGGCTTTTGTGGTTCGACGATTTGACCGTTGGCGAGTGCATCGAAGATGTTGTCGGGGAGTGCTTCAATGTAGGCGGCGGTGACGGCTGACCGAATGGATTCATCGGAGTTGATAATTTCGAAGCGTGCGGTTTCATTGTCAGGAAAGGTGAGGTCGACGGTGATTTGGATATCGGATTCGAAGACGGGGCCGTTCAGGACTTCGAACCAGAGTGTGTTTTTGGCATGTGCGGATGAAGCGAATGTGAGAAGCGTGACGATGGCGAGTCCAGAGGTGAGACCGCGGAGGTTGCGCTTTGTATTTTTGAGTATTCTCCTGATCATCTCAACCCTGCCTTTCGCCAGTCCGTGGCCGGTGGAATGAGTTTTTGGGCGTGAATCGGGGATTTTTGGTTGTATCACGTTTGTGGTGGCGGAGATCCGGCCCACTCATTAAAGGTACGATATGGATTTCGGGGGTACAAACCGGGTTATTGAGAAAGTTGGAATTGTACTGAGGTTTGGGATTGACATAAGTATTACATTATTGATATAGTAGTATATCAATAATGATATATCTGGATTGGAAAGTGGTTTTTTATGAGTTTGAGGCACGTTCTGTTAGGAATGCTGATTGAGCCTGCGAGCGGGTATGACTTGCGGAAGTCGTTTGAGGAGGGGGCGCGACATTTCTGGTCGGCGCGTTTGAGTCAGATTTATCCGACGTTGCAGGGGATGGAGCGGGTCGGTTGGTTGCGGAGTCGGGAGGAGGCGTCTGAGAAGGGGCCTGTGCGGCGGGTTTATGAGCGGACGGCGGAAGGGACGCGTGCGTTGTATGATTGGTTGTCGGATGGGCCGGTTGTGGGGCAGGAGCGGTTTGCTTATATCGGTCAACTGGTATTTATGGGGGAGTTGGGTGATCTGGATCGGACGGCGGAGTTTATTAAGAAGCTACGTGAGCGATTGGAGGGGACGCTGGCAGCATTGGAGGGGCCTGCGCATTTAATGCGGGATGCGTTTGAGAAGGACGCTAATGCGTTAGGGGTGATCGAATTTCACTATTTGCTTTCAATGGAGATGGGGGTGAGGTCGCTACGGGCAAAGGTGGGGTGGTGTGAGGATTGTCTTGATATGATTCGAGAGAAGCAGGAAGCGGAGGCACGACATGGCTGAGGAGCTTCATTGGGTACTGCGGATTGGACACATTGTGGTAGGGTCGGTGGGGTTGTTGTTATTCTGGATTGCGGCGATTGCGAAGAAGGGAGGGTGTCTGCATATCAAGGCGGGGCGTGCGTTTGGGAATGCAACCTATGTGTTGCTGGTGACGATTGCGATTTCGTGTGGGTGGGGGTTGATGGATGTGGAATCGTTTGCGGATGGGATGGTGGAGTTGAATGATGAGGTGAGGTTGCAGATTCGTTTCTTTTTGTTGTTGTTTGTGGTGTTGTCGGTGTTTCTATTGTCGGCGGTGGAGTTTGGGGTGAGGTCCGTGCGGGCGATTACGGAGGGTGATAAGGTGTTGCGGACGGGGACGGCGAGGGCGGTGATTGTGGTGGAGATTGTGTTGTTGTTTGTGGCATTATCGATGTTGATCAATGATTTTGTGGCAACGGGCTGGCGGGGGTTGTATTGGGTGCCGATGGTGTTGGGTGTGTTGGCGTTGCTGGATTGTTTTGGGAATTGGAGTTTTGGCGGGAAGGTCGGGCACGGGGCGGATGTGCTGATGACGAAACATGTAGAGGCGATGATTGGGTGTGGGATTGCGTATCACACGGCGCTGTCGGTGACGGTTTTTTCGAGGTTGGCACCGGGTATTTTTGAGGGGGTTTGGGTGTTTGTGCCTTGGGTTTTGCCGACGATGGTGGGAGTTCCGTTGTCGGTATTGGTTGTTAGGAGATGGGGGAGAGGCGCGATCCAGTAGGAATTGGGGGAGGTTAGGAGTCTTCACTCCGTTTGTAGAGGATGGTGTTGCGAGAGGCGGTTTCGGGGGGGACGTTGTAGGTTGGGGCGAAACGATCGATTTCTTCCTGCGCGACTTTGAGGACGAGTTGGTTGACGGACATGGTGGTGTCGTGGGAGAGGAAGGCTTTGATTTGGTGGTGGAGTTGGTGTGATTCATCGTTTATCCAACTTTTGACGGAGTCGAATGGGATGTGGTTGCGTTTGCATTTTGAGATAAGGTGAAGAGAAATTACCGGTAAGGCAATCATTCCGATGAACATGACGATGGCGAAGAGGATTTGGAGGATTGTTTCGATCATGCCTTCATGACCTTTGTCGAAGCCAAAGAGGTGAAACAGGGGGAGCCATATCCCCAGAATGTAAATGAGTATCATGATGTAAAAGAATGCCATTGCGGAGCGATCGGTTTTGAACGGCTGCAGGCGTTCGAGTTTGATGTCGAGTTGAGTTTGGAGTTCCTGCCAGAGTTTGGGGCGGTTTTTGAATGGGAGGAGGTCGTTTGGGTTGGTTTTGGAGTCGGGGGAGTCGGGGGCGATGCCGCCTAGTTTGGGAAGGGTGGATTGGAGTCGGTTGTAGAGTTCGGTTTTGGCATGTTGGTGGATTTCATCATGGCAGGGGGTCCAGTGAATTGGGATGGGTTGATCGGGGTTGGTGTTGAGTTGAATGGCGAGGTCGTCGATGAGGTGGCCGAGGGTGTGGGGGGTGGTGTTGGCTGGACGGTCTATGTTGCAGGCGTGGCATGTTCTGTCGATGATGTGGCCCGCACGGGCGGTTTCGAGGGGTAGTCCCATGTGGATGCTCAGTCGTCTTCGATGTCTTCGTTGGTGTATTCAAGAGGTGTATCGGGGTGGATGTTTTGTATCGGGGTGTTGTATTCTTCGGCGACGATTTCGAGGATGAAGGTGTTGAGCGGCATGGTGAGGGTTTGGGTGGGGGATTGGTGGAGGGTGTTTTGGATGGATTGGCGGATGGATTTCCTTCGTTGGTTGATGAGGACTAGGCGGTTTCTGAAGTCGTTCAAGTCGAATGGGAGGGGTATGCGGATGGAGACGGCCGTGTAGGTGGACACTGTGCCGAGCCACATGGTGATGATGTAGAGGGAGAAGATGAGGAGTTTGGAGAGGGAGAAGCCTTCCCATTGGTGGATGCCGATGACGAAGTAGAGTGGGATGGCGATGGCGAACAGGAAGATTATGGCGGCGGTGATAGCGCAGCGGTTGACGCGTGTGGTGTGTCTCGAGATGAGGTCGGGTGTTTCCTCGTTATCCTCTAGGAATGAATCGAAAGAAGGGAGTTTTGAGCGGAGTGGGGTAAAGGTGAGTGGGTTGTCTTTCTTGCGCTGGCCGATCCATTGGATGGGGATTGGTTGGTTGGGGGTTGTGCTGAGGGATTGGGCGGTGTGGTTGATGAGGTCGCTGACGGTTTGGGTGAATTTTGGTGGGAGGATGTTGCATCCGGTGGTTACGCGGCCGACGATCCAATCGGTTTGTTCGTAGTCCTCATGCATGTGATGGTCCTCGGAGCGGGGTGTGGTGTTATGGGGATCGTCTGCGGCAGTATAGTGTAAGGAGAGCCAGGGTTAAAGCGGTGGTGGTGGCGGGTTCGGGTACGAGGATCATTCCGACGGCCTGGGGGTCGTAGCCAGGTGGGAATTTGGTGGTGGAGTCGTAGATAGAGCCTCGGAAGAGGACATCGACGTTGATGCCGTTGGACATGTCGGCGCCGCGGAAGTCGGAATTTTCGGCGGTGAGTTCGCCCATGTCGGCGTTGGTGAAGTCGGCGTTTCTGAAGTTGGAGAAGTAGAAAAAGGAGTCATCGAAGTCCACGCCGGTGAAGTCTGCGTTTTCGAAGTTAAGGTTTGTGCCTTCTGTGCCGCGGAGGGAGCCGTTGATGAAGGTGGCGTTGGAGAAGTCTGCGTTGTCGGCGTTGGTGAAGTCGGCGTTTCTGAAGTTGGAGAAGTAGAAAAAGGAGTCATCGAAGTCCACGCCGGTGAAGTCTGCGTTTT
>JANQQT010000206.1 GCA_028284925.1 Phycisphaeraceae bacterium
CAAAACACCCACTCCCCCTCGGAGGCTTCCATGTCCACCCACCCAGACCGACGCGAAATCCTCGCACTCTCCTCCTTCTTCCCCGCCACCCTTCTTGCCGCGAACGGCCTAGCCCCAGCCTCCGCCACCGCCGACGAAACCGCATCCAAGAGAACACGCCCGCGCAAATACAACATGAAAAAATCCATCAATCTCTGGGCTCTTCCTTACCCCACCGACATGTCACTCAAACATTGCCTCGAACTCTGCAAGGATGCCGGCTTCGATGGCGTCGAACTCAACTTCGACCTCAAAGGCGACCTCTCCGAAGAATCCTCCGAAAACGACATCAAGAACATCAAAAAACTCTGCGATAAGATCGGCATCAAAGTCTCCGGTGTCTGCTCCTTCCTTTTCTGGCCATACGCATTCACCCACCAGAATCCCGATCGCCGCAAAAAAGGCGTCTCACTCGCTGCCAAAATGATCAAAGCGGCCCGACTCCTCGGTACAGAAAACCTCTTGGTCGTACCCGGCTCCGTCTACGCCCCCTGGATCCCCGATGAACCTTCCGTTCCCCATGATGTTGCCCTCACCCGCGCCACCGCCGCCGTCAAATCCCTCATCCCACTCGCCAAAAAACACAACGTCACGCTCAACATGGAGAACATTTTCGCCAACGGCTTCCTCCACTCACCGCAGGAAATGAACCAGTTTGTCGACCAGTTCAATTCCAAACACGTCAACGTCCACTTCGACACCGGCAACATCATGCAATACCACTTCCCGGAACACTGGATCCCCATTCTCGGCAAGCGCATCAAAAACATCCACCTCAAGGAATACTCCAAGAAAGTCCACGAGTTCAACCTCAACACCTTCCGCCTCCTCCTCGACGGCACAACCAACTGGCCCGCCGTCATGCAGGCCCTGCACAAGACCAACTACAGCGGCTACCTCACTTTTGAATACTTCAACCCCTATCCCCACCACCCCGAAGCCATCGTTTACCACACCGCCGACTCCCTCGACCGCCTCCTTGGCATCAAATCCTAATCCTCCATCCCCGCCCTTACGCCCTCCAAAACCACTTTCGCAACTTCACACCTATCAGCCTCAGACCCTTCACTTGCCGTCGTCCTTACCACGTATTGATAAATCGTCAAACCTTTTCGACGTCACGAACGTTGACGGAGTTAACCTCACCGCCATCCAGCTCTTACCCGCTGAACAGAAGTCTTGGCAGCCGTGCCTTGGCGACTCTATCCCGCCCTCAACTCGCACCAGCGCCAGCTCAAAAAAAGACCCTCGCATCCTTTCAGATGCGAGGGTCATAAAGTCGGCAATACCTACTTTCCCACTAGAAGCAGTATCATCGGCGACAGGGGCTTAACGGCCGAGTTCGGAATGGGATCGGGTGTGACCCCCTGTCTATTTGGTCACCGACAAAGTCTAATGGGCCTTTCCAGACCCATCAAACGAATATCTTTGGTGGATGTTTTCCGTTTACTCTACAGAAGCCCGTGCTCGAATCAAAACTTGCGTTCTAATCCCAACACGCTAACCAGCGTTGTTGGCGTTTGCGTACAAGCACTCACGAATGCTTCAATTTCTTGAAGCATGTGAGGCAAGCTGATTCACATCGACTTTTGGTCGATATGATCAAGCGATCGACCGTTAGTACCGCTTACCTTAGGGTATCTCGACCCGTACAGTTGCGGCCTATCAACCTGGTCGTCTACCAGGGGTCTCTCGACATAAGTCATGCAACACTCATCTTCAGGGGGGCTTCCCGCTTAGATGCTTTCAGCGGTTATCCCTGCCACACTTAGCTACCCAGCGGTGGTCTTAGCAGACCAACTGGCGCACCAGGGGTGTGTCCTACCAAATCCTCTCGTACTAAAGTAGACTCCCGTCAGTGTTGCTACGCCCACAGCAGATAGGGACCGACCTGGCTCACGCCGGTCTG
>JANQQT010000214.1 GCA_028284925.1 Phycisphaeraceae bacterium
AGGTCAAGGTCAAGGTCAAGGTCAAGGTCAAGGTCAAGGTCAAGGTCAAGGTCAAGGTCAAGGTCAAGGTCAAGGTATGGGCCAGGGAATGGGCATGGGGCAAGGAAAGGGAATGGGGACAGGAACTTCCGGAATGGGTGGCGGGTCGTCGAAAGGGCCGGCGTCCATTGCTGAGAACCAGGGCGTCAAATCTGGTAATGCTGAGTACACGGATATACAGCCTGGCGCCGACTCGCGTGTGCCGGGTGGCCGCGGGTCTGATGCGAAGGTCAAGTCGCAGGGAAAAGGTGGTGGACAGTGGACGGCTACTTTACCTAAGGGAATTCGAGAAGCCATTCGAGCCTCACAGCGAAAGAAACTCCCACGCGGATATGAGGAGCGCCTGCGGCGATATTCCAAGAGTTTGAAATAAGCAGATTGGGCGACGGTATCGGGTGTTGCTTATCACCTCGCGATACGTGTCCGGCCATGTCTTTGAATGAATTGAGTCAAACAGGAGTCGTTTTTATGTCAGACGATGTAACGCAAGTAAACAAAGATGATGTCGCGGCCGTTGAGGTCTGGGCGAAAACCTACAAGGGAATGCGCCAGGAATTGGGCAAGGTCATCGTCGGTCAGGATGACGTGATCGAGCAGATGTGTGTGGCCATCGTGGCGCGCGGCCATGCGTTGCTCGAAGGTGTGCCTGGTCTTGCCAAGACCTTGATGATCCATTCGCTTGCTTCGGCGATGCATCTTTCTTTTCACCGAATTCAGTTTACACCCGACCTGATGCCTTCTGACATTACCGGCACGGATGTGCTGCAGGAGGATCCCATAACGCATGAACGTTCGTATAATTTTGTGAGAGGACCGATCTTTGCGAATGTTGTATTGGCGGATGAGATCAACCGTACGCCCCCGAAGACGCAGGCGGCCATGTTGGAGGCGATGCAGGAACGCATGATCTCAACAGGTGGCAAGGATTATGAGCTTCCGGAACCCTTCTTTGTGTTGGCAACGCAGAACCCGTTGGAGCAGGAAGGAACATATCCGCTTCCCGAAGCCCAGTTGGATCGCTTCCTTCTCTACATCAAGGTGGATTATCCTTCGGACGCCGAGGAGTGGGATATTGCCCGAAGAGTAACGTCCGGCTCACTGGGTGATATTCAATCGGTTTTGGAGGCCAAGGAGCTAATCGAAGCTCAGAAGCTGGTGGCACGCATGCCTGCTTGCGATCAGGTTGTGGGATACGCATGTGCATTGGTTCGTGCGACTCGACCAGGTCGGGATGAAGCTCCGGATTTTGTGAACAAGTGGGTCAACTGGGGCGCCGGCCCGCGCGGTGTGATGGCATTGATCACGGCGGCGAAATCCCGAGCATTGCTTCAGGGCCGATATCACGCGACGGTCGAGGATATTAAGGAGGTCATTTACCCGGCATTGCGACACCGTGTGGCTCCGAATTATGCGGGCTTGGCATCGGGTGTGAACAGCGAAAAGCTGATTGACATGTTGATTGATGCGATACCCTCCGACCAGCCTTATGAGGCTCCGAAGGGTTAATGCGTGATTGAAATTTGTATTGTTAATTAATCCTACAGATTAACGGAATGATTCATGCCCACACAGGCGGTTCTAAGTCGATACATTCAGCCGGAAGTCCTGACGCGCGTGCAACACGCGAAGTTTGTTCCACGTCAGCTTGTGGAAGGGACGCTGGCAGGTTCACACAAGTCGCCGTTTCACGGATTTGCGGTCGAGTTCGCTTCGCATCGCGAATATGTGGCCGGCGACGATTTACGTCACCTGGATTGGAATGTGTACTATCGGCACCAAAGGCATTTCATCAAGCAGTATGAGATGGAGACAAATCTGGTGTGCCATCTTATGCTGGATGTTTCTGCGTCGATGCGGTATGGCGAGGATGACGCTCAGAAGCTCTTGTACGCGGCTCGGATGGCGGTGATGCTTTCGTACCTTGTGGTTGAGCAATCAGATAAGGTGTCAATGTCGACGTTTGACGAAATCGTTCGGGGTTGGCTGGCACCGTCCAACTCACTTGGGCAGGTCATGAATATGACGGAGATGCTGGATGAAGTTGAGCCGGTCAAGAAAACGAGTATCGGCAGCACGCTGATCGATCTGGCGGGTCGTGTCGGGCGAAGGTCGATTGTAATCGTATTTTCAGATTTTTTTGTGGATTTAGATGACCTTGATTTTGCGTTGCAAAGATTGCGTTATGACCGACATGAAATTGTTCTGATGCAGACCATGCACCACGATGAGATTGTGTTTGATATGGACGGTATGGTTCGATTTGTGGGTCTGGAGGAAGACGATCAGTTTCTGACACGTCCTCAGGATGTTCGCGCTGCATATCTCGAGGCCTTGTCCGAACACAATGAGAAGTTGGATCAGATTTGCGAGGCGAATCAGTGCGAACGTCTTTTGTGCGATACGTCAAGGCCAATGGCTGAGTTGTTTGCGGATTATTTGCAGAAACGCACGTTAGCGCAGAGGCGCTGGTGAAGTCCGTTGGAAATGCGGTATGGTACGTTACAACTTGGCGTATTCTTGGAACGCCGAATACCGTTACCTGAAAAATCAGTCATCCAGGTCTTCGATGTCTTCTTCGTGACCGGATTCGGAAGCCGCCATCGCCGGTGCGTCGGGTGATTCAAGCCAATCTTCGGCATTTTCAAGGTTCAATTCGCTGGCGGCGGTTTTTCGGTACCCCAACTTGCGGATGACTTCAAGCACTTCAGTCCAGGTGGGGAACGGCTTTCGATTCACGCGTTTGAACGCATCGATGGCCATCACAAAGAGGAATTGCTCACCGGTCATTTCGCCTTCTTCGGCTGACCGGGTAAAGTCAGAGCGTCGTCGTCCCGGGCCTCGCAGGTGCTCCAGGCCCGTTTTGTTGCGACCTCGACGATCTAAGCCGATACGACGATCAACGACTGACTCGCGTCGTCCATCCTGGTCCGCTATGTTGGAGACGGCGTCATCCTCGCCGGAGCGTCGGTTTTTCTTTCGACGTTCGATCAGGGGCTCTTTCTCTTCCATCCGGCTTTCTCCTCGTCTGGATTATGGGACTACAATAACTTAACGGGTAAGGTTTCTGTCGAATAAGACCTTACAGGTCATCATCATCATCGTCATATTCGACATCGAAATCATCATCTTCTTCGTCGAATTCGTCATCATCCTCGTAATCCTCATCCAATTCGTCGTCGAGGTTGTCCGAGAGATCATCCTCCTCATCATCGTCAAAATACTCATCTTCATCCAGATCGTCATCGAAGTTTTTCGTTTCGAGAGGACGTTGGGTTGTTTCCCACCGTCCAGGAGGAAAGTCTTCGGACCATGAAGATGTTACTGGTAATTCCGATTCACTATCTTGAGCAAGCCACATGGCAGTCACTCCCGTTTCTGCTCGATTCGCGGCGTATGCAAACATCCCGGATGACCATCATCGTCGGGGGTACGTTTGGGATAGACTCACCGCGATACTATCCTTAGTTCATCCTTGCGGTAAAATAGCTCAACCTGACATTGTGTCAAAGGGCTATGGTATTTTCGCAGAAAAAATTTTTAGGGCAACTCTTTGCCCGTTTCGACTCTGGGTCGCGCATGCAAGAGGCCTGAGTTAGTGAGTGAGTGAATTGAGCGACCGTCTGACCAACATGGGGCTACCTTGGCCGATCATCGGCGCAGCGGCTTGGGTCTTTCCGGGACTCGGGCATTTCCTTTTGGGTGAACGTCTGCGAGGGATCATTGTGGCATGTACGCTAATCCCGTTATTCCTCGCGGGGGTCTATATTGGCGGGGTGGATGTGGTGGATCGAGAAAAGGATCGACTTTGGTTCGCGGGGCAGGTATTGATTGGGCCGACTGCGCTGGTGGTGGATTATGTTCGGTCTTCGAATAAGCCGCCCAATCATTCCATCGGGCGCGTTAACGAGTTGGGAACGTTGTATTCGGCCCTCGCAGGTGTCATGAATCTTCTGGTGATACTGGATGTGGTGGGGCGTACGGAAGAAGAGAATACGTCGAGTGTTGAGCCGCCCGGCGGTGTGGATCGAAGAAGGACGGTCTAACGAGCGTTTAGATGATGCGCTCTAGTTCTTTAAAGTTGGATTGTAAATAGACGTATGACGTGGTTTAAATTGACAGCATACCTTGGCGTCCATCGGTCATTCATTGATCCGGTGGAAATGCATGACGCGACTGTTGCGATCTGGTTAATCATTCCGTTGATAGTGGCCGTGTCGTTGATCTACAAGACGCTGAAAATGCAGAATCTGAAAAACCTGGCGTTGGAGACAATAAAGCTATCCGGGTATATCCTGTTACTGATTTTCATCGCGGCGGTTGCTCTTTTTTATATCGTCAAATATGCCTGAGTATGGCGCACAGGATAACGGTGAGCAGTAGACTGCGTTCTTTTGCGACAGTCATGAACAGTGGTAGGGAGGTAAGGGAAATGGTCTAAGGGTTGGGGGGATGTAACCGTTCAGTTTCCGAGGTACTTATCCCTTCCTTGCACCAGTGCTTCCATCTTTCTATCCGCGACGGAGCGTGAGAGCATCCAGAATCCACAGTCAGGATGGACCCATTTGATCTTTTCTGCGCCGAGCGTTTCGACGGCATGTTCGATACGACGCGCGACTTCGTCGACCTCCTCAACCTCATTGTCCTTAATGTCAATGATGCCGACACCGAGCGAAATGCCCTCACGAAGTTCCTTGAAATGCTCCAGTTCTTCATATCCGCGACGGGCAAACTCTAATACCAGGTGATCCACGTGAAGGGCGTTGAGAAAGCCCATCAGATCACGCCAGAATCCTTTTTGGATAGATGAACCACCATAGTTTCCGAAGCACAGATGAAGGCCACGTTCTCCCTTGATCGCATCCAAGACGATGTTGATTGGTTCCGCTGCCCAGTCCGCGTCCTGCGGATGTCCCGTCAGATTTGCCTCATCAACCTGGATTACCGGAGCATCGATTTGCCTAACTTGCTCGGCCAGCACGCCCGCAATAGCGATGGTTAACTCACGAAGATTGCCATAGTGCACATCGTAAAGCGTTTTGGCCAGCATGTAAGGTGCGGTGACGGTGAATTTTGTTGGATGATTGGTCAGAGATTTGACCATCTCCCAGTCGGAGACGAGATCCAAACCACCCAGGTCCAGTTCGTGTCTTACAACACCGGCAGGCTTGGCACGAAAACTCATACCTTCCTGAGCGCGAAAACCCTCAAGTTCATGTCGGGTCAGATCTTTGTAGATCCCACCGATCGGGCGAATGAAATAGTCGATCATCCCGTTTGTTTCCGGATGACTGATGTCGAATCGCGAGAGTTCGCCATCTGCAATCAGATCCAGGCCAGCCAACTCCTGCGTTTTCAATACGACCATGATGGCGTCCTTGAGTGCAGGCGTGCTGGGCATAACACGAAGCCAGTCGGGGACGGGGTAACTGCCGACAACGGTGGTCTTGATACTGGACTCTTTCACGGCTGGCTCCAATCAGTGTTGGGGGAAGTGGAAATGGACGGAGTCAGGCAACGAACGCTTTGTATATCGCATGGACAGCATTCTCAAAGTCATCCGCCTCGACGCCAACGATGATATTCAACTCGCCACTGCCCTGATCAATCATTCGAATATTGATATCCGCATCGGCTAGTGCTGCAAATAGCCGACTGGCCATGCCCGGATGTCGCGACATACCGCGACCCACGGTCGCAATCAGGCTCATGTTGGGGTACACAACAACATTGTCAGGCTTGCATTCGGCCCGGATGTCTGCGAGGAGATTGTCAAGTTTGCCATCCAACTGATTATCTGCAATTACGACACTCATAGTGTCAATGCCCGATGGCAGATGTTCAAAACTGACCCCGTTCGTCTCCAGGGCACTTAGAAGCCTTCGACCAAAACCCAGTTCCTGGTTCATCAGTGCCTTGGCGATTGCGATGACGGTGAAGTCTTTTCGGCCGGCAATTCCGGTGATGGCGCCGGATTTAATTTCAGCTTCCTCCGCGACGATCATGGTGCCCTTTGCGCCGGGCTCATTCGTGTTGCGGATGTTGACTGGGATTCCAGCCTGTCTTACAGGGAAGATCGCTTCATCATGAAGCACTGAAGCTCCCATGTACGCCAATTCCCGTAATTCTGCGTAGGTGACGCTTTCGATTTCATTAGGGTTCTCCACGATACGAGGATCGCACATCAGAAGCCCGGATACGTCAGTCCAGTTTTCATAAACCTCGGCCTCCACACCGCGAGCGACAATGGCGCCGGTGATGTCCGACCCGCCGCGTGAAAACGTCTTGATACGACCATCGGGTTGTGAGCCATAAAACCCGGGGACGACGGCGTTTTCCAATGTACTAAGGCGCTCATTGACGGCGGCTTGCGTGCCTTCCGAGTCAAACCGTCCATTGGCATCGAACTTGACGATCTCCGCCGAATCCACATACGTGTATCCTAAGATTTTGGCAATGATTAGGCCGTTTATGGCTTCACCACGCGATGCGGCGTAATCCGATCCTTCTTCCGCGATTTTCTGTCGTACCTCTTCAAGAGGCGGTGTGAGATCCAAGTCCAGATCCAGATCGTTGGCGATCTGCTGATATCGATCCACGATGAGGTTAAAGACATCTTCGTAGGTAATCCCCTGACGCGCATGTTCATGGCAGAGATACAAGAGGTCCGTAATCTTCTGATCTTTATCGAACCGTTTCCCCGGGGCACTGGGTACGACAAATCGTCGGTCAGGGTCTGATGCGACAATATCTTTGACCTTGCGGATTTGATCAGCGTCTGCCAGAGACGTTCCGCCGAATTTGCATACCTTGATGCCCATGTTTCGATAACCACCGTTTCTAACTGGGTTGTTCCTGACTCGTCACCAATTCCAAACGCGCCGTTGATCTTACTTGATTAGGGTCACGACATTGTTCGGCAAAATACTCTGGATTCTCGCATATGACCTACGCTTCAATTGCCGCAATTTTGCGAAGATGTCGACGACGATCCGATTCCTTAAGCAATGACTTTCGCAGGCGAATGGATTCAGGTGTCAGTTCAACCAGTTCATCGTCTTCAATATACTCCAGAGACATTTCAAGTGATAGTTCTCGGGGAGCCTTCAGCGTGACAGTTGATTCCTTGTTGCTCTGACGTATGTTTGTGAGCTGTTTTTTACGCACCACATTGACCGGACAATCCTTATCCTTGCAATGTTCACCAACGATCTGACCCTCGTAAACCTGATCTCCCGGTTTGACAAACATCACACCGCGGTCCGCAAGTTGATCCAGGGCATAGGCTGTTACTGCACCTGTCTCCGTTGCGATCAAGACACCGGCAGGACGCGTGGGCATTGGTCCCAGAAATGGGCCATACTCCAAGAACGTATGGTGCATAATTGCGTTTCCGCTTGATGCGTTCAGCATTCGAGACCGTAATCCGATCAGCCCCCTTGCCGGTATCTTGAACTCCACGTGAGTGAATTCCCCCTTGGCTTCCATCTTGGTCATTTCCCCGCGTCTTTCTCCGGCAAGTTGCATGACCGATCCGACGAATTCACCCGGCACCTCCACCGCCAGTTGTTCGTAGGGTTCACACTTAACACCGTCAATGTCCTTGAAGATCACTTTGGGCTTACCCACCGCGATTTCATAACCCTCACGCCGCATGTTCTCCAGCAGAATGCCCAGATGCAGAAGCCCTCGACCGGCGACATGAAATTCATCCCGTGTCTCACCGCGCGTTACCTTGAGAGCGACGTTGGATTGCAACTCCTTTTCGAGTCGATCCGCGACCTGACGGGATGTGACGAATTCACCCTCCTGACCCGCAAATGGGGAATTGTTGACGCGAAAAGTCATATGGAGTGTCGGTTCATCAATCGTAACAACACCAAGACTTTCCGGATGATCCGGATTGGCCAGCGTGTCACCTATATCCACGGCGTCCAGCCCCACCACAGCGCAAATGTCGCCGACGCTGATTTTATCCACCTCACGTCGGCCCAAGCCTTCAAACTGAAACAACTGCCCCACCTTCATTGGAGTTTGTCCGCCTTCGCGATCCATGCGAATCACCTGCTGTCCGGCCTTGATCGAACCGCGCATAACACGCCCAACACCAATCCGTCCAACATACTCCGAATAGTCGAGCGTCGTCACCAACATCTGCAAAGGACCATCCGCATCGAATTTTGGGGCTGGGACGTGCTGTATGATGGCGTCGAAGAGAGCTTTGACATTGTCCGTCACTTCGTCCTCATCATTGGACGCCCAACCTGAAACACCTGAGGCATATATGACCGGAAAATCCAGAGCATGGTCGTCTGCGCCCAGTTCGACAAGAAGATCGAAGACCTCTTCATACACCTCGGCCGGACGCGCCTCCGTACGGTCCATCTTGTTTATGACAACAATGGGTTGGATTCCCGCCGCCAGAGCCTTGGTGAGCACAAACCTTGTTTGGGGCATCGGTCCTTCGAAGGCGTCCACGATGAGCAGCGCCCCGTCCGCCATACTCATGACACGTTCCACCTCACCGCCAAAATCCGCGTGACCCGGAGTATCAACAATGTTAATATGATACTCGGCCCCACTTTCATCCGTATAACGGACTGCGCAGTTCTTCGAGAGGATCGTAATGCCTCGCTCGCGCTCGATAGGGTTGGAATCGAGAATACAGTCACCTTTTAGCTCGTTCTCACGGAACATGCCGCTTTGATGCAACAGGGCGTCCACGAGCGTTGTCTTGCCGTGATCCACGTGCGCAATGATCGCCACATTTCGTATGTCAGCCGAACTACTCATTGATGCAAATCCCATCCGGTTTATGGATGGGTATCGTACGGACACCGGAGGACCGAAACAAACAGAAAATCGTTGATTTTTCCCTTTACGATTGAATGGACTTCGTTTACCGAGATTGAACTGTGAGAGTCCGAGTTTGCAGTTGGCTTCGGGGACGCTTTGGCCTACCATCCAACCCATTCGTGCGGAAAATGTCGCCAGCATGATCGTCTGAGCCGGGCGATGCGGCGACGGACAAGATATTCGGTAAAGGGGGCGCGAAATGATTCGCCCGGGGGGTTAACGATGGCATTGAAGGAGCCAAAACGGTGAGAGTTCTCCTCACAACCACAAGTTATCAGGATACGCCTGGGGCGCATCATGAATTGTTGGCATCAGCGAATCTTGAGGTAGTAACCGCGCGAGGACCGCTGTCCGAGCAGCAGATGCTTGACTTGATCAATTTGGATGGACCATTTGACGCTTTTCTAAACGGCGATGATGAGATTACTCCGCAAGTCATTGAAGCATCGCTCCCTACGCTCAAGTGTATCTGTAAGTATGGGATCGGATTGGACTCTATTGACGTCGAGTGCGCTACTTCCAAGCGGATTCCTGTCTTGTTCACCCCTGGTGTCAACCACACCACCGTGGCCGAACACGCTATCGGATTAATGATTGCTCTTTCGAAACACTTTTTTGTCCATATGGCCGTTACGACGGGGGGTCAGTGGAATCGTCAGACGGGGCACGAGCTGATGGGCAAGACGCTGGGGATTCTTGGATTCGGTCGCATCGGCAAGGAAGTAGCCATTCGCGGCAACGCCTTTGGCATGAACTGCCTCGCTTATGATGTTTATTGGGATGAGCCGTTTGCTCTGAAACATAGGGTGAAGCGTGCTGAAACCATCGAAGAAGTACTCTCCGCTTGTGATGTCATTTCACTTCACATGCCGATGACGCCGAAGACCGAGAACCTGATCAACACGCAATCAATCGGTACGATGAAGGATGGTGCGATCATTATCAACACCGCACGGGGAGGTCTGGTGAACGAAGAAGATATAGCAGCAGCCTGCACGTCCGGGAAGTTATTTGGATACGGAACGGATGTTCTGGCCCATGAGCCGATGAAGACGCCTCATCCGTTCCAAACCGTGGATAATATCATTGTTACGCCCCACGTTGGCTCACGGACGTTTGAGTCGGTGGAGCGTCAGGCGTTGAGGGCGACCCACAATTTGATTAATTTCCTCAATGGTGACGATGATTACATTCAGGCCAATTCTTTTGACTGAACAAGTCCGGTTCCACTGACTGGCGGTAGGCGGCGTTGCAACATCTCATGGACAACCCCTTTCTGTAAGAGAGAATAGATATGGCAAAAAAGACCAGCCAACCCAGGGCTGACATTGGATTGATCGGTCTGGCGGTAATGGGACAAAATCTTGCTCTGAATATTGCGGACCACGGTTACAAGATTTCCGTGTTCAATCGCACGACGAGCGTAACCAATGATTTCGTAGCCAATAATCCCAACACGCCTGGTGGCCTTGTAGGTTGCAATACGCTCAAGGCGTTTGTTGCGTCGCTCAAAAAGCCGCGCAAGGTGATTATTCTGGTCAAAGCCGGCCCCGCTGTCGATGCCGTTGTCGACCAACTGATTAAGGCTGGGATTCAGAAAAACGACATCGTAGTCGATGCCGGCAACTCCCTTTGGACGGACACTATTCGTCGTGAAAAGGAATACGCCGCAAAACTCAAGTTTTTCGGTTCAGGTGTCTCCGGTGGTGAAATCGGGGCCCGTTTTGGTCCATCCCTCATGCCTGGCGGGGATAAGACCGCCTGGAAGCATCTGGAACCCATCTGGAAGGCAATCTCTGCCAAGGTGGACCGAAGGACCGGCAAACCGCTCGACGACTATGCCGAGGGCAAACCTGTAAAGGGAGGTGTTCCATGCACGGCATACGTTGGCGAAAACGGCGCGGGCCACTACGTGAAGATGGTGCATAATGGAATTGAGTATGCCGACATGCAGGTGATCTGCGAAGCATATCAACTCCTGTCTCAACTTGGTGGGATCAAACCGGATGAGCTTTCGAAGGTCTTTGCCAGTTGGAATAAAGGTGACTTGGCTTCGTACCTGATTGAGATTACCGCTGATATCCTCCAGCAACGCGACCCGGTAAACAAACGCAATTTCATCGTAGACAAGGTATTGGATACCGCGGGACAGAAAGGTACGGGTAAATGGACAGCGGTCAATGCCCTGGACATGGGGATTCCCGCCAATGCCATCGCGGAAGCGGTCTTTGCGCGGTGCATATCCGCCATCAAGGATGAACGTGTCGCGGCGTCCAAACAACTCAAAGGTCCGCGAACGAAGAAATACACAGGCTCGAAGAAGAAGCTGGTTGAGATGGTTCGCGATGCTTTGTATTGCTCAAAGGTCTGTGCTTACGCTCAGGGCTTTCAATTGATGGCAGAGGCACAGAAAGAGTACGGCTGGAAACTGAACTTTGGCTCTATTGCGTCTATCTGGCGCGGTGGGTGTATCATTCGAGCCAATTTCTTGCAAAAGATCACCGAAGCGTTCAAGAATAATCGTAAATTGCCGAATCTCCTACTTGACCCCTATTTCAAACGCAAAGTCAACGCTGCCCAAGCCAATTGGCGGAATGTCGTAACATTGGCCGCCAACCATGGGGTTGCTGCCCCGGTCTTTATGACCGCACTGGCTTACTACGATGGTTATCGGGCGGATCGGTTACCCGCCAATCTTCTGCAAGCCCAACGGGATTACTTTGGCGCTCACACTTACGAGCGTATTGATACACCACGTGGAAAGTTCTTCCATATCGATTGGCCCCACCCCGATCGTCCACAGGAGAAGGCCTAAGAAGAAGACCAATGGCCGGATCTCATTTGGAAGCAGACGCTTTCTCACGCTTGAGTTTGACGTATTGGCTCTCCGAGGTGTAGACCCCTTTGTATAGATCGAACTGGTAAGATCGGACTGAATCGCCAAGCTTGACCGTCAGGACAAAAGTACGTCCCTTAAGACTCCAGCGACCGACGGTCTTATTGCCACGCAGAACCTTCCCGTTTCGGATAAATCCCAGTCGATAATTTGACGATCTGCCATTGTTAAAGGTGTGCCAGGAAACGGATGTGTCACTTTGTACGGAAGGTCTGGTGATGATCGAAGGAGCATTCGCCAGTTCCTTATTGACCGACGCCAGTGCTCTGGAAATCTGAGCGCCCAGTAGTTTGGCTTTCGTAGCCTCCAGGGAACCCTTTTCGTCTTCAAGAGCCAACGCGCGTTTGACTGCCACGTCGGCTCGTTCCAGCAACCATTTCTTCTGGCCGGGCCTGGCTTCACTTGCCAGGCGTTGGTAATACTCTGCCATTTCAAGTGCGGCCAGCGTATTCAAATCGTTGATATTAAGAATACCGATCATCGTAATGCGTCGCAAACCCGGATCCCGCGTCATGGCTGCATAATGCCGAGCTTCTTTCGGATTCGTAAATTCCATGAGGTAGATGCGAACGAGTTCTTTGGCAGCATCAATGTCTTCGGAGTTTTTGGCGATGCGATCCGCAAATCGTTTTGCCCGTCTCTGAGCCGCGTGGAGTTTAACGATTTCATCAATACGATCTTTGAGTACTTTCTTGTTCTTGGCTCCCGCCAGCCGTGCGACGGATTGTGCTTTGCGATACACAACCAAGGCTTCCGAGATCTTTTCTTCAGAGATATGAAGCTCGCCCATTGCCATTATTGCTTTCAGGTATAGTGGCGTGATTTGCTTGCGTACCTTGGAGGGGGATCGTTGATATGCTTGCTCAAGCAAAGCAAGCCGTTTTTGTGTTATCTCTTTCAGACGCGTTGGATCTACTTCCGCGATATGGGAAAGGGCTGACTCGCCCTCTGCGAAGGCTGACGGAATCCCTGATACCAACGCATAGGCTTTTTCACACATCAGGATTTTCAGGCCGGGGTTTTCCATTAACTTATCTACACCTTCAAGCAACTGTCTGGCAAGCGAGAGGTTGTCATCATTGCCAGGCGATTTCAAGGCGGCAGTCATTTGGGCCCCATAGAGCTTGGCAAAAACCTCTGCTTCCTCGGATGTCGCCGCGTCGGTGGTTGGCCCGTACACGCTGAAAATACCAATAGCAATCGCGACAGACACGCTAAAGGGGATTAACTTCAATTCTCTGTAAACCATGCCCATTTCTCGAGATAACGACATCATTTTGCAATGATCGATGTTGTTCTAATTCTAGCTCCGTAACACGAATCTCACAATGTGAATTTCGAGTTTCCTCAGGGAAAAAGGATACTTTTGTTTGGTAAACAGGACAGCCGATCTGGTCTGGATGTAAGCCGGTTGATTTATTTTGCCGATTAGTTATAAGTCGAATTCTGGTCATTCATTCTGGGGCTTGAAGTGAATTTTACATTGGGGTGCAAAAAGGTTGGGATTTGATTTTGTAGAGCGTCGAGCGGCAATAACACCGCCGATGAACCGAAAACGAAAGGATGATTCCTGCGTTATGACTACGATAACCGTAAATAAACAATTGACAGTATGGGTCGATGAAGTCGCCGAACTGACTAAGCCCAGGGATATTCATTGGTGTGATGGCTCAGAGTCCGAGTATGATGCGTTGGCTCAGAAGTTGGTCGAAGCCGGCAGCTTCAAACGCCTTAATGATGACTTGCGTCCCAATTCTTATCTCTGCTGGTCTGATCCGGGTGATGTCGCTCGTGTGGAGGATCGAACCTACATTTGCTCAAAGAACGAAATCGATGCAGGACCTACCAACAATTGGCGTGACCCGGTTGAAATGAAGGAAACGCTCAAAGGGTTGTTCGATGGCTGCATGGCAGGGCGAACCATGTATGTGATTCCTTTCTCCATGGGCCCCGTCGGTTCGCCTATTGCGCACATCGGTGTGCAAATTACAGATTCACCCTACGTGGTCGTCAATATGCGCATCATGGCTCGTATCGGTCAGCGTGTCCTTGAAGTTCTCGGCGAGGATGGCAAGTTTGTCCCCTGTCTTCACAGTGTCGGCTACCCGCTCAACGATGGTCGTGAGGATGTCGCCTGGCCGTGTGACGCCGAAAACAAATATATCTGCCACTTTCCGGAAACGCGCGAAATCTGGTCCTATGGCTCAGGCTATGGCGGAAACGCTCTCCTCGGCAAAAAGTGCTTTGCACTTCGCATCGCCTCCACCATGGCTCGCGAGGAAGGTTGGATGGCTGAGCATATGCTTATTCTGAAGCTGACCAGCCCAGATGGAGACGTCAAGTATATCGCGGCCGCGTTCCCTTCTGCCTGTGGAAAGACGAATCTCGCCATGCTTGAACCAACTATCGAGGGATGGAAGGTCGAGTGTGTCGGCGATGATATCGCCTGGATGAAATTCGGTGAGGATGGTCGTCTTTGGGCGATCAATCCTGAAGCTGGTTTCTTCGGTGTCGCACCGGGTACCAGCGATGCGTCCAATCCCAACGCCATGAAAACACTTGAAGAGAACTGTATCTTCACCAACGTTGCCCTAACCGATGATGGCGATGTCTGGTGGGAAGAGATGACCGAGAAAACGCCCGCCCACCTCATTGATTGGCTCGGCAATGACTGGACGCCTGATGCCGATCATCCCGCCGCCCACCCCAACTCGCGATTTACCGCTCCAGCTTCCCAGTGCCCGGTCATCGCCAGTGAATATGATGATCTCGATGGCGTTCCAATCGACGCCATTCTGTTTGGTGGTCGTCGTGCGGGTGTGGCCCCATTGGTCAGCGAGGCGCTTTCCTGGCGTCATGGGACGTTCCTCGGCGCCATCATGGGGTCGGAAAAAACCGCCGCAGCCGCTGGTGGGCTCGGTCAGCTACGACGTGACCCCATGGCCATGTTACCTTTCTGTGGTTACAACATGGGTGACTACTGGCAACACTGGCTTGATATGGGCAAGAGAGGTGGAGCGGGTGATGATTCATTTGGCAACATGCCCCACATCTTCTTTGTCAACTGGTTTCACAAGGATGAGAATGGCCGTATGCTCTGGCCCGGATTCGGCGAGAACAGCCGTGTTCTCAAATGGATCGTTGAGCGATGCTCTGGTAAAGCGGATGTCGTCAATACTCCCATAGGTAAGCTGCCCACCAAAGAGTCTCTGGATCTCGATGGAATGGACATTGCCGACGCTGATGTGGATGAATTGCTCCGTGTCGATGTCGAGGGCTGGAAGGCTGATATTCCAGGTATCGAAGAACACTTCGCCAAATTTGGCGACAAACTTCCCGATGGCTTGGCTGAAGAACTCGATGCCCTTAAACAGCGCCTGGGCTGATTTATTCCACTTAGGAAGAAATCGCGAACGCTCTTGGGTCAGTCCCGGGGGCGTTTCTTCTTTTAAATTCAGACGTTTAGAATAGACCCTCGGGAAATCCTTGGGGACGCTCAACAAACAGGACAACGTATTCGAGGGCCAGTGTGAATAACCTACCGACGACGGCCGACACAACGCCGAATGCGACGATAAACATCATCATGCACACGCCATGATTCTGTGGCTCGTAAATAAAATTGGCGTACTTACGATTGAAATTGGCAAGAATGTGTGAGCCGTCAAGAGGTGGTGCCGGAACCATGTTGAATAGGAACAGTACAAGGTTGTATGCGCCGAAGATCAGTAATCCAAATCGAAGATTACACCAGACCGGTTCCTCCCCATCGAGTGGCTGGCCTTCGGTATGCAGATTAGAAATTGCGTAAAGCGCATCAAATTTATCCATAGAGCCTACCCATAGGCCAAGTGTTGTCAGTGCAAGGGCGGCAAGAATCAAATTCACAAGCGGACCGGCGAATGAAACGATCGCTTCGGCATATTTTCCCTTCAATCTCGTGGGATCAATCGGCATCATTCCCCACGAAATCCCGAATACAAACAACGCAAACAATCCCCAGGGCCCCATGTGCACCATCGGATCAAGTGTCATTCGATGCAGGTATTTAGGAGTATCATCACCGAGTTTGATTGCCGTCCATCCGTGTGCCAATTCGTGTAACACGATACTGACGATCACCGTAAAAACGACGATTGCGTAGAAAAGTGGTGCTTTGCTGATCTCAAAAAGGAACAGATTCTCAAGCATGTCGCCATCATATCACGTTCCATTCCCCGGTCGAAAACATAGTCCGATAACCATAGGTTGAATAGCTTGTCTCCCTAAACGTTCTCTTGCTCGTGACCGATGTTAGTAGAGCCGACAATCGGGCCAGTTGACGTGAAGTTTGTCTCCGATGCCGCATAAAGATAATTCAGGATAACCCGGAAATCCTGTGGGAGATTACGATGTCAGTTGCGGAACCCAAAAATCTGGTCGATTTGCTTAATCGACTGGAGCAAACGCGCAAGGATCCTACGGATGAACCTCATCGCCGATTCAGGCGGTTCATTATTCGCGGTGATGCCATTGTTGAGCCGTTGCAATCCGGCCACTCACATGAAAACCAAACGGTGATGCTTCGCGATATAAGCAGGGGGGGGCTGGCGTTCCTTTCCCGTCAGTTCTTCGAGCCGGGAACTCTTTGGCGAATTCGTTTTCAGCGAGACGGCATGGATTTTGCATCGCACCCTATTGCTATTCGATTTGCTCGTCGTATTCAGGATGACCTGTTTCTGATTGGCGGGCAGTTTGTCATCGAGCCATTCATTCTTACCATGCTTGGCGTTGGTGAAGATCAATTGCGAAATGATTGTCGTTTTGACCCCGATGAACGCGACACAAGTGATATGAACGGAATCGAAAAGCTTGCGGATTGAACACCGTACCAAAGTTGTGCGTAAAAGAACAGTGCCCTTTTTCCGTGCAAGTTTCGCCTGACTTGGCTTAGTTCAGGCCCCAGTGAATGTAGGTAAGACAGTCACCTTGCACGGAGCCATATAGGGAGATGACCTTGAGTCGACCCGCGCCTGACCAGAGCCTTGTCGGTCACATCGAACATTTGGGGGTTCTCGATGATCGAACCGATCTCAAGTTTTTCGTTCTTGATACCAACGTTCTGTTACACAACTCTAATGCTTTGTTCATGTTTGATGACAATTGTGTTGTCATTCCGTTTCCCGTGATCGAGGAGCTTGATCAATTCAAAAAGAACAACGATGACACCGGTCGAAACGCCCGGCAAGTCATTCGTCACCTCGATGGCCTCAGGAAAAAAGGAAGTCTGTCAACAGGGGTTGAATGGAATGGTCACGGCGGAATGGTCCTGATCGATTTGGGAAATCACTCACGCCCTTCAGCCCTTGCCCACGATACACCTGACAACGCTATTATCTCCGTCGCCCACGCGTATATGAAGGCCGGTCGTCGTGTAGTCTTCATTTCCAAGGATATTAACGCTCGGATTAAGTCTGACTCGCTTGGCGTTACGACCGAGGATTTTGAGGCCCAAAAGGTCAATGCAGACAAGCTATACACCGGCTACGTCGAGTGGGATGTGAACGCTGATGTAATCAATAAGCTCTTCGACTCGGGCGAACTTGACGTCGATTCTATTGAGATTCTCCAAGCCGATGACGAGCTGGAAAATACCAATGGCCTCGAAGACGAGGATGTCGATCGTCCAACCATTCTTGCCAATCAGTTCATCCTTTTGCGAGATCCGGTTGACCCATCCCATACCGGATTGGGCCGACGCCATTCCCCGGATGGAGCCGCAATACCTGTCGGTCCTTATCGAAAACCCGTATTCGGCGTTCTTCCTCGTAATGTTCAACAGATCATGGCTTTGGATCTCTTGCTCGATGAGAATGTTAAATTAATAACGCTCCTCGGTGCCGCCGGATCAGGCAAGACATTGCTCGCTCTCGCGGCCGGTATGTCTGCCGTACTCAACGAGGAAAAATACGATCGATTGCTTGTCGCACGACCGATTATGCCGATGGGACGTGACATTGGCTATCTCCCCGGTGATATTGACGAAAAACTGTCCGCCTGGATGCAGCCGATCTTCGACAATTTAACCTATCTTCTCTCCACACGTGGCGGTGGTTCACAGCACGCCGAATCCAAAACGGTGGAGCAACGCATCAAAGCCTTAATTGATTCCGGTCGCGTCGTATTAGAGCCTCTGACCTATATTCGTGGCCGATCTATTCCCAACCAGTTCATGATTGTTGATGAGGCGCAAAACCTCACACCACATGAGGTCAAGACCATTGCAACGCGTGTAGGCGAAGGAACCAAGCTCATTCTGACCGGCGATGTTCAACAGATCGACAATCCTTACCTGGATTCCTCCTCCAACGGTCTTTCGTACATGATCGAGCAACTTAAAGGCTCGCCGCTGGTTGGCCACATCAGGTTGGCCAAGAGTGAACGCAGCGACTTGGCCAGCCTTGTCGCAGATCGCCTCTAATCGCCCCCCCTTCTATTTCCTAAGGCGTGATGTTCAAACTTGTTCACGGTTGACATCGGTCGATTCACTGGTTACTTCTATGCTCCCTTGGATATCGAACCTCTTATCTCACGTCTGACGAATCAACTCATAGATCTGCCCCACGAAGCAGCACGTTACCTTTTGGGTATTACCGGACCACCCGGTTCCGGCAAGTCGACGCTCGCCGATCAACTGGCAGCGCGGCTAAATACCACCTCCGATCTCTGCGAAGCATTCCCATTGTCCTCTGCTATCTCTGTTGTCCTACCCATGGATGGTTTCCACCTTACCAACGCTGAGCTTGATGGCCGAAATCTTCGAACGCGAAAAGGCTCACCCGATTCTTTTCACGCCGACGCGTTCATATCGCTTCTGCATTTCATCAGATCCGATCCCCGTTCGTCAATCTTCGCTCCGCGTTATTCCCGTGATCTTCATGAGCCCGTTTCAGACGATCTGACCATTCCTCCTCAAACTCCACTTATCATTGTCGACGGAAATTACCTTTTGTTACGGCGTGAACCTTGGTCCCGGATCAAACCCCTTTTGGATGAAACCTGGTATCTCGATCTTGATTTGGACAAATGTATGGATCGTGTGAGGAATCGACACGTGGCGGGAGGTACTTCTTCAGATTTGGCTGACACGCGGATTAAAACCAATGATCGTCCCAATGCCCTTCTGGTTACCGAATCAAAATACCTCGCGGACCACATCATACGGATGGAATGATTTCAGTCACCAACACAGATTCCCTATTCGTCGCTATGATTTTTAAGTTCTGGATTCATATTTTCCGTCTCTTTTTCACGAAACGGCATTGCCAATTGGTCAGTTAGATTGACGGATTCCCGTTCTCCCCATTCCTCCAGACCGAATTCGATCTTCTTAACATCTTTTCTTAATCGAAACGTCCCAAACGTGCGATCCCAGAATGAAAACATTGCTCCATAATTCGAGTCCGTTTCCTTTTGAATCTGCGAATGATGCACCCAGTGCACACGCGGCGTCGGCAGCACCAGTCGTAACACCCGATCCAGCCAACCCCACAACGCTACATTTGAATGATGAAGTAATATGACCGGTTGCAGTGCCACTTCATACAACAGCAATCCTTCGAGTGGAACACCCAGAAGTGGTACTACCAACATTCTTGCCAACGTTGACAGTACGATTTCTACGGTATGAAAACGTACTGCGGACGACGCGTCCATATCCCGATCCGCGTGATGCACAGCGTGAAATCGCCATAGGAAACGCCATTTATGGTTCATCACATGCCACGCGTACATCCACAAATCCAGCAACAGCAGCGAAGCCACGACTGTCCACCATCCCCCAATATTCAACCATCGTAACAAGCCAAACTCTGCATCTTCCGCCCATTCGATTAGTCCCACCAGCACAGCCGAAAAACACGCCGCAACCAAGACCGCATTCAAAATTCCTAACGCCAGATTACTTGCATCGTGTCGATAGTGTTTTCCCTTCTGGTCAAACATCGGCCAGACGTGCTCGAGCACGATAAGCACGCCGAGAACTCCCCCGAACATAACCGGCTTAAACCACCACAATTCCAACATCGTTAATGCTCACGCCTGACATATTGGCACACGATACGCTCATGTCGCCAACTCTTGAGTCCAATTTTACGTGCCTCTGCCACCGCCTGCCCCAATCCCTTCCCCATATCCAACACACGATATGCGATCCAGATCGCCCCTACACGCGATGCTTCTCCGCAATGGATCACCAGCCCCTCATCCTTGGTTGACCGGATCACAGCGCGGCACTTTTCAATCACCTTATCCGTCAACTCCCTCGGCCAGAGAAACGGTACATGATGGTGAACCATTCCCAAACAGTCCAGAACAGCACGTTCATCAAATGGCCACTCTTCTCTTTCCGTCCGAACATTCAATACATGCTTGATTCCTACTCCCGACAATAGTCCGAAATCCGTTTCGCTCGGTTGACCCGCCAGATAAATCCTGTCATACTGATGCAAGGGGGCTATCCCGCCTAACCCCACTTCTTGAGGTTCGTCCTGCTCATCAGTAACGATGTTCGCACTTCTCAGTCCAGAGTACAAGTTGCGAAAGAACTGTCGCATGCCACACCTTTTCGTAATCGAGGATTTCAATTAGACGGTTTTTTTCTTTCGACGCCATCCTCAATGTGTTCCAAATCCGTTGTCTGTACCGGTATCGGTTTGTTTTTGGTTGGCCGAATTGATCACCTTACCTCCGTGAGCATCGGTCCGATCTCTGCTAAACTTGCAAAATGACTACGCCATTAAACAAAGTTATGGATGCTTTGCAACAAATCGCCCCACTTCAGCTTGCGGAAGAATGGGACAACGTCGGCCTGCTTGTCCCATCCACCAAACGCAAGCGCATCAAACACCTTTTTCTCACCATCGATCTCACGCCTTCCGTTTTCGATGAGGCGCTCGCGTCCAAGGCCGACATGATCATTGCCTACCACCCTCCCATTTTCACTCCCCTCAAGCGCTTCGACCCCGATTCCCTCGTACTCCGTGCAATTGAAAATAATATGCTCATTTACTCGCCTCACACGGCTCTTGACGCCGCGCCTGCTGGTCTGTGCGATTTTCTTGCTTCCACTCTTGGCCCACTTCAGTCCAGTATGCCCATTATCCACGCCTCCTCTTCGTCCAACGAATACAAAATCGTCATCTTCGTCCCCAATTCTCATTTGGATGCTTTACGCACAGCCCTTTCCGCCCAAGCCCGCTGCGGCATCATCGGCGCATACTCTCATTGCTCATTTAACATCCCCGGGCAAGGGACATTTAGAGGCGACGCAACCACTAATCCTGTCGTTGGCAAAAAGCAGCAACTCGAGTTCGTTACAGAAACCCGCCTTGAAATGATTTGCCCCAAGTCCTCTATTCCTCTTGCTGCTCAGGTGATCCAGCAACACCATCCGTACGAAGAGCCTGCATGGGATATTTATCCACTCTACGACAAACCAATTCACAACACTGGGCCAGGCAGGATTGCAACGCTCAGTAAGCCCACGACTCTTGCCACACTCACCCGACGTATCAAAAAAGCCCTCAATCTTAAGCATGTTCGGTTCGCACCGTCTCCGCCTCATGATTCCAACACCAATATTTCCAAGGTCGCCCTCTGCCCTGGCGCAGGCGGGAGCCTTTTCCAGAATGTATCCGATGTTGACCTGTACCTTACCGGCGAAATGCGGCATCATGATGTTCTTGCCAAAAACAATGCCGGTGCATCAATCATCCTCACCGAACATACCAATTGCGAACGACCCTATCTCAACATTCTTGCGAAGCGCCTCAAGGCTTCCCTAAACAATTCCACCAAGATTTCTATCGCCAAGAGCGATCATGACCCGATTTCCCTGGCCTAAATTTCTTGTCCGATCGCCCTAAGGAGTCTTCGTCAGAGTACGCGTGCCTGCAACAACGCCGCAATCTGTGCGCAAGGTCGATTACGCCAAACACCAACATGTCTGTCAGACAAAATTGATCAATGACATCCTGCATTTTCGAATGTTTCAATCATACAGATATGGCATGATACCCACCGGACAGGGCAATCTCGTTCAAATGCACCTGGCTCGTCAATGCGACGTGGTGCGTATTCACCTATAATCGGTTATGAGGTCACCTCAAACACCAACCCCACCTTACTACGCTGTCATCTTTACCTCCACCCGAACTTCCTCAGAACAGGATGCCTATTTTCGAACGGCTCAACGGATGGACGCGCTGGCCGCCCAGCAACCCGGCTATCTCGGCCACATCTCCACCCAAAATGACTTCGGCCAAAACGTCACCATCTCCTATTGGCAATCTCTTCAACACATTGCCGACTGGAAAACCCATCCCGAACATGTCCTCGCCCAATCCAAAGGGAAATCTGTCTGGTATTCAGACTACAAACTTGAAGTCTGCCGTGTCGAAACCGCCCATACCTTCAAACTCCCCACCCCATAAACACCTAATTTCGGTATCATGCCTTCCATGAGTTCTCGATCTATTTTCTATATCTCATTGGTGGCGGTTGTACATTTTCTAGTCGTCGCGCTCCCGCTACATGCCGCCGATACCGCTTCCCAATCACGTCCCAACATCCTTTGGATTTCCTGCGAAGACATCAGTCCGCACGTCGGCTCCTATGGCGACAAATTTGCCACCACGCCGAATCTTGATCAATTCGCTTCTGAGGGCATTCGCTACACGCGATTTTTTGGGCACGCAGGTGTATGTGCCGTTAATCGTTCCGGCATTATCACTGCCATGTATCCCACCTCCATCGGCACCCAACACATGCGTTGTGCCGGCATCCCCCCTCATTACGTCAAATGCTTTACCGAATACCTCCGTGCGGCCGGTTACTTCTGCACCAACCGATCCAAGACGGACTATAACTTTACCCCACCCTTCACCGCATGGGATCGCCAGGGCAATCGTCATGGCGACTGGGCCGGTCGTGCCACCGGTCAACCCTTTTTCTCCGTCATCAATCTTACCACCACACACGAATCCCAGATCCGTCTCCCCGATAAGGCGTTTTTCCGAAGAACCAACCGCGTCACCGCTGCCCAACGTCACGACCCCGCAAAAGCACCTCTTCCGCCCCATTACCCGGATACTCCCGCGTCTCGCCGGGATTACGCCCGCCTGCACGATCTCATTACCCAACTCGACTATCAGGTCGCTGATATTCTCAAGAAACTCAAGGACGATGGCCTTGCCGAGAACACCATCGTTTTCTTCTGGTCCGATCATGGCGACGGCTTACCCCGCTCCAAACGCTGGATCTATGACTCAGGCCTGCACACTCCGCTCATCATCCGTTTCCCCAAAAAACTCGCCCACCTCGCTCCGAACGGCAAAATACCCGGCTCTACCGTCGATGACCTCACTGCATTCATTGACCTTGGTCCAACCGTCATGTCTCTTGCCAATGTCCCCGCTCCTAAATACATGCAGGGCCGTGCTTTCCTCGGACCTCACAGGAAACCCGCTCGTAGTTACATCTACGCTGCCCGCGATCGTATGGATGAGACCTATGACCTCATTCGCGCCGTTCGCGATAAGCGATACAAATATATCCGCAACCTCAAACCCTGGTTGCCGTACGCCCAATCTATCGAATACATGGACCGAATGCCTACCCTCCGAGATTGGCGTAAGCTCAATCAGCAGGACAAACTTAGTGCAAAGCAAAAACTTTTCATGCGAAAAACCAAGTCGCTTGAAGAACTTTACGACACCCGAAATGATCCCTGGGAACTGAACAACCTTGCTGCCTCACCCGACCATCAGCAAATTCTCGCACGTCTTCGAACCGAACTTGAGGACTGGCAAAACCGTACGGGTGACCACGGCCTCATCCCCGAAGCGCAAATTTGGCAGGAACGTCGCCCTGACGGCAAGTTCGCCGTAACTGCCAAACCCACGCTCAAACTCACTCGCGGAAACGCTAATCGAGTCTTTGCAACACTATCCTGTTCCACCAAAGGGGCTTCAATCGCCTACCAACTCGAAGGCCAATCAAACTGGTATCTCTACTCCAAACCAATCTCTGTAAAGCTGAATACCGGCATTAAGTTCCGCGCATGCCGTATCGGTTTTCGCGATAGTCAAACCGTCAACACCACAATCGAATCCACCCAGTAAAATTCCACCAAACCCGCCAACCAAAAGGTACTCTAAATGACTTTCAAACACCTTCTACGTTATCTCGTCCTCTTTACGCTGGTGCTTACGTATGTTCTCGCCTCAGCCGCTTCCGCCGACCATCACAAACCTCCCACACTCAAATCCATTCCAAATGCCAAGAAGCACAACATCGTCTTCATTCTCGCAGATGACCACCGCTACGACGCCATGGGCTTCCTTAATCATCCATTCCTTAAGACGCCCGAAATGGACCGCATGGCCAAAGACGGTGCCTACTTCAAGAATGCCTTTGTCACCACATCCCTCTGCTCTCCGTCGCGCGCCTCTATCCTCACCGGCCTCTTCATGCACAACCACGGCGTCATGGACAACAACACACTCGCAAAGAAAGGATCTGTCTTTTTTCCGCTTTATCTCCAGAAAGCAGGCTACAAGACGGCCTTCGTCGGTAAGTGGCACATGGGCGGAGCCTCAGACGCGCCTCGACTCGGATTTGACCATTGGGTCAGTTTTCGGGGGCAGGGTCGTTATTACCCAAGAGCCAACTGGACCCTCAACGTCAACGGAAAACGCATCCCGCAGAAGGGTTACATTACCGATGAATTGACGGACTACGCTGTGAGCTGGCTCAATACACTCAAGAAAGACCAGCCGTTTTTCCTCTATCTCTCCCATAAGGCCGTCCACGCTGAATTTGCCCCGGCCAAACGCCATGCCAAACTCTACGCCGATGCCAGAATTCCCACCCCTGTCACCCAGGCAAACACCCCTCAAAACTACAGGAACAAGCCCAAATGGGTCAAGGACCAACGTAACAGTTGGCACGGCGTCGATTTCCCGTATCACTCCTCACTCAACGTCAAAGAGTACTTCCGAAAATACTGCCAAACTCTGGCGGCAGTCGACGAGTCTATCGGTCGAGTACGCCAATGGCTCAAGAGAAACAACCACGATCAAGACACACTGATCATCTACATGGGCGACAACGGCTTCCTTTTTGGTGAGCATGGTTTGATCGACAAACGAAACGCCTACGAAGAATCCATGCGAGTTCCCATGCTCGGCATCTTTCCCAAACATTTCAAACCCGGCACCATCGTTGAAGGCATCGTCGCCAACATCGATATCGCTGCCACATGTCTCGAGGCCGCTGGTCTTCAGTCTCCCGGCTACATGGATGGCCAATCCTTCATCAAACTTGGTTCCGGAAAAACCAAACTCGAGAACTGGCGAAAGTCACTCATGTATGAATACTACTGGGAATGGAATTTTCCGCACACGCCGACCACCTTCGCCCTTCGCACCAATGACTACAAGTTCATCACCTACCATGGTGTATGGGATCTTGATGAGCTCTATGACATGAAGATGGACACGAAGGAGCAGCGCAACCTTGCATATGACCCCAAATATCGTCAAATCGTTCGGAAAATGCGCACGGAGCTATACACCAAGCTCAAGGCTGCAAATGCCGATCGCGTTCCCTTTTCCCCTAAACGACGTGATGGTGCTGTTCTCAGGCGAAAGTCAGGCTCAAAGCCTTCAACCTTTCCCCCATTCTGGTTAAGAAACAAAGACGGCCGGAACTAGGAAATCGTAATCTAATTCCAAAAAGAAAAACACCCGACCTGCGTCGGGTATTTTTTACAATCTATTGCATCAATAACGATCTTACAAAGCTTACTTCTTCTTGGCCTTGTATTCGTTATTCAACTGCTTTGTCAGGGCACTCGAAATATCCAGCTTCTCGTTCGAGTACAACACCTTGCGAAGCTGAATCACAGCCGCCGCCTGTTGCTGAGACCGTGAACGGAAGTTACCGGTCTGGTCTTTATACAACACTAGGTCATAGCCGTTCTTTTTCGCCATATCGCCGATGGCCTTCACCAATTTGAGGTAAAGCTGCTCAATACGCAACGTTTTCTCAACTTCAAGTTGTCGTTTCGACCATTTTTCCCAGACCTGATATTCCAGCACCAATTTTTCAAGCTTCTCGGTGAGCTGTTTGAAGGTCGGGGAATTCACATTCGTGACCTTGATATCGGCTTCGATTTCCTTCAACTGTGCCTGCCGATTCCGCCCTTCATTTTGGAGCTTTTCCGTCTGCCCGGTAATATCCGCCTCAATTGCGGCCTTTTCATCTAGCTTGGCAAAAACAGCTTGTACATCCACCACCGCCGCCGTGATTGGACGAGCCGCCGAGCCCCCGGGCTGACCCCAAAGTCTTGAAATTCCTACACTTACAGCGACGATGGCCATCACCCCCAAAATCGTCCATGTCTGTCGATGATTCATAATCTGGTCTCCAAATGAGAATGTTTCTTACGTGATCCCTGCCCAAAACCGGATTCCATCTATACAACTCGGCTTTATACGCCTTCAACCATAGCTCGGTTCATCAAAATGGCAACGAAATGTCAAAACTAAATACACGTTCCTCGTCGCCATCCTCTTTGACGATAGGAACGGCAATATCGAACGCAAACGGCGTCGGACCCAATGCCGGTATCGTCAGTCGAATACCCGTTCCAATCGATACCCGATAAGAACTGAACCCAAAGTCATCTTCCACAGTACCTGTATCCACGAATACCACCGCCCGCAGGTAATTGTCAAAGACTGGGAAGTTGTATTCCACGCCCATCAGGAACATGAAATCACCACCAACCGGGTCGTCCCCTTTCATACCTGCATTGGGGCCACCCGCGATGATCCCCCTCGGCCCTGCCCCCCGAAAGTCATAACCACGAAACGTCCGATGTCCACCCGCATAAAACCGCTCAAACAGCGGCGCTTCATCTTCCTGCAAGATATACCCCACCTGCATACGGAATTTCAAGGTCGTCTTCCGACCGAAGAAGTCCTCATCGATCGTCATGTATGCCGTAAAGCTCGCTGTTACACGCGTGAAGTCAAAGTCATCTGTTAACGCGCCGACCTGCTCAAGACCCACTTGCAGTCGCGTCCCCTTATAGGGAATCAGGAAATCATCCACCTTCACCGTGCTTCGCGTCAGGAACAATCCGATGGAATCCACATCATTTGATCCTCTCACCGCAAAAGCGTCGACCGGACCGTCTACCTCAATGTCCGAGATATCCACCTGCTCAATGCGTAAACGCACATTCGCCGACCACACATCTCCAAATCGTCGTCCCAGCCCAAGTTGCCCGCCGATACGTTCTTCATCCCAATCCTCACGCACGCGCGTAAAGAAAAACAGTTGGGCATCCAGAAAGTAGTTTGTATCGAATAGGTATGGCTCGCGGAAAGATATCTGGTACCTCTGAAATTCATCGCCCGGCTGTAACGCAATCTGAAAATACTGACCCGCACCCTTAAACGCCTGCCCGCTCCACAACTCAGACCAACTTTCAGGTGTATCCTGAACATCAAAGTTACGTTGAGTCACGTCAATCGAACCAAATATACCCGAATCACTACTCACCGCCGCGCCGAACGTAATGGATCCAGTCTGGCCCTCTTTGACATCCACAAGGATATCTCGCGTCGTACCCTCAAGGTTATCCAGGACCGTAATCTTGACGTCACGGAACTGTGGCAGCCTTCTGATATCCTTCTCCGCCTTCCCTATCGCAGTACCATCAATCGGTCGACCCGGCGATAGGGTATCTTTCAATACCCGCAATATGACCTCTTTTTTGGTCTGAGGATTTCCCTTAATGCGAATCATTCCCGCCGTACTTACCTCTTTTTCTTCAATCGTTACTACCAGATCAACGAGCGGCTCAGTTTCATGAAAGATTCTCTGAATAATCACCGGAACACCCAGAATCCCTTGCTCATCATAACTGCCGATACGTCCTTCCTTCGCATACCAATCCCTTACCGCCTGGCCCGACTCCCTTAACAGTTTGAAACTAAATACATCTCCAACCTTCAGCGGAATCACGCCACGAAGTTGCGCCTCACTCGCGACCTCGTTCCCCACAAATTTCATCGTGCGAACCGTATACTGGCGCCCCTCATCAATGTAAAACGTAACGGCTGCATCCTTCTGATTATCCGAAAGTTCAATTCGAGGCGTCCCCACCCGTACATCCAGATATCCCCGATCCAGATAAAACCGTCGTAGTCGAGCCTTATCCTGATCCAAAATCTCTTTAGAAAGCACGCCCTTTTGGAAAATAATGATGTACTTCCGCGTCTTGATCTGCGCGAACAACTGGTTGTCCGTAAAAACCTTGTTCCCTTCAAACTTGATTTCCTGCACGCGAATTCGAGGCCCTTCCCTTACTTGCAACGTCAGAATGCCGTCCTCCCTCAATTGTTTTCGCATTTCCTCATTGAAAGTCACATCCGCGAGGTAAAACCCCTCATCCTGATACATTTTCTTAATGCGATCACGAGCCTGGTTAATCAGAAATTCATCCTGCGGATCGCCCGGCTGCAATAAGATAGCCGCTCGCAACTCCTGGTCGCTGAAATACTTATTCCCCACTAACTGAACATCTACAAGCAAACGGTGCTCGACCACTAGGTACGTCAATGTCACCGACCCGTCATCATTGGCCGCCACCTTGGCACGTACGCTGGAAAATCGTCCCAGGCGGGTGATATTTTGGATGTCCTTATTTACCTGTGCGGCACTCAACGCATCTCCCGCCTTGGTCCCGATCTGATTGCGGATGAATCGCTCGGGTACTTCTTTCAAACCCTGTACATTCACCGCCTTGATTGGACGGTTTTCGACATCCTGACCTTGTCCATAGACAACAATTGCGCTCACAGGAACAACGAACGCTACCATCGTCACGATCTTATTTACTAGCCCCTGAATCAACAGGCCACTCCATCGGTCTGAAAGAAATATCACTAATCCTGATCGATTGCGCACACGCATCCGATAACGCGGACGTAGTGTATCGGAACTTCAACCTGCCAACAACCCGACCGCTAACAAACTTTACATCACCGTGTTTGCTCGTCAATCGTTGTTTCTTCAGTAACGGGCTTCGACTCTCGCAATCCGTTCGGGAACACTCACGGATATCCTTTTCCAATGCGCCCTGCATCCATTTATCGGACATTTCTCATTTTGATCGTGAGACCACCCGATTGCCGATCCCCATTCAGAGGATCAATACCATGAATTTCATACCAATATCCCAAAAATCGGTATCCAATCTCCTTGCCCATCTGGCTGTGATTACCATCATTCTGGTATGCCTGTCCGGATGCTCCACCATCAACGAATGGACTGATTCCATCGGCGACCAGTTCTCCAGCACTTCCACCGACGATCCCGATCCTGATCGTATCCGGGTAGGCCTCGTTCCCCAACCCCGTCTTGCCATCAAGGATCTGCCGGTCCCGCTGGGTTTTGAACTCATCGATGAACAGTCTCGGACCTATTATTTGGGTAAAAACCGCATTATTGACCACATATACGAAGGTAAAGGTACAAGGGGCGACGCAGACCGCTTTTACAGGCAGCAGATGCTGATCAAAGGCTGGGTCAAGCGGGGCGATAAGACAATCCACGGAAAATCCGTTCTACTCTTTGAAAAGAAATCCGAGTTTTGCGAGGTTACCATTCACCAGAAATCTCGTACCTTTGGCGGGCACACCGCGACAATCCAGATCAGCGTCCAACCTCTCGATCGAAAGGTGACCGGACGCTGATTCAGCGACCGCCCCCGCATCACGATTGAGAAGCAATGGCTGACGAAAAAAAGAAAGACCAATCCACCGAATCCAAGAAACCCACTCCCCTGACCGGCAAACCTCTTGAAGAGGACAATCAGTCCGAAGTACAGGAGTTCTTCGAAGGGCTTGGCGCATGGTGGAAAAAACACGGCACGTTCACCCTCATCATTGTGCTGGTCTGTATTGGCACGTCCATGCTCTACAACTGGTGGTCCACACGCGATGAACGCAACCGTGAAGCGGCTTATGAAGAACGATCCGGCGCGGCAACCGGTGATGCTCTACTCGCCGTTGCTGGCAACCACACGTCCGTTCACGCGTTTGCTGCCAATACCCGTCTACAGGCAGGCAACGCGTTTTATAATCAGACCAAAGGCAATCCCTTGGATCCCAGTGCCAAGAGACCCGATGACGCTACACGCGACGCCCTGCTGAAGAAAGCTGCCGAATCCTACGATTTCGTCCTGAACGATCCCAGTGCCACCACGTCGCAAAAAATTCAGGCTCATAGGGGCCTCGCTGTGGTTAGCGAAGACATCGGCGACAAAAAGAAGGCCGTCGAACATTACAACGAGATCATAAGGATCGCGGATGGCTTCCCCAATCTGAAACTCCGCGCCACCAATCGTCGCGATAACATCGATAATATCGAGGTCGTCCACGAAATGCCTGACAAGCCCTACGTTGACCCCAACGCGAAGAAGATCGAACTCAATGGCTCCGACGATATCTTCAATCTACCCAAAGACAGAGATCCCCAAAAACCGGAACCTGACAAGACCAGTGGCTCAAAGAAACCCGACGCAAACAAACCCAAGTCACCCGATACAGCTAAACCTAAGATACCAGACAATACCAAGCCCAAGAAACCTGATACAACTAAGCCCAAGACGCCAGACACGACCAAACCCAAATCGCCGGAAAATGCCAAAAAACCTGTTCCTGGTAAGGACGATTCGAAATCAAGTCCCTGATGTCGTCCAAAATTCTCGTATAAACCCCCACACGGCGACACCCTCGCCGTTTTTTTGTGAATACGAATCTCCCTCTGTCCGCACCTCCAATCTCCTACTCAGATGCCTTCATCTTCCCAACAGCCCGATTCTGACATCAATTCCAACCAGGTCGAGCGCGCCGAAGATGAATTGGCCGACGACCACACCCTTACCGAATCAGACGGCTCGCAACACCGCCGCTTCAAGCTCCAACGCGACCTCGCCAAACGCCTCGACCGCTACCTTCGCGATCGCCTCCCCAATCTCTCCCGATCTCGGCTCCAAAAACTCATTAACGAAGGCGCCGTCAAGGTCAATGACAAAACCCCAAAAGCCTCCACTATCCTCCACGATGGGGACATTGTCGACGTTATCGCCCCACCTCCCACCATCAAGAAAATTCCCGCCGACCAGATTCCTCTCCAGATCCTCTACGAAGACGAACACCTCGTCGTAGTCAACAAGCAGGCCGACCTCGTCACTCATCCTGCTCGCTCCAATACGCGTGGCACGCTCGTCAACGCTCTAGCTTGGTACTATCGAGACATTGATCCCAACGGCCTAGAAGCACTCTCCTCCATCGGTGTCAACGAATTCAGGCCCGGTATTGTCCATCGCCTCGATAAAGACACGACCGGTGCCATTGTCGTTGCCAAGACCGACACTGCTCACTCGAACCTCCAACAGCAATTTGAAAAACGCAACGTACAGAAATACTACCTTGCCATTGTCCATGGCGAGATGAATCCGCCCGGGGATGCTATCGATCAACCCATAGGCAAACACCCAACCGTTGCCGAAGCGTACGCCGTTCGAAACGATTCCTTCGGCAGAGATTCCGTCACACTCTACCGAGTACGCGAAATCTTCGACGGTTACTCCCTCGTCGAGCTCGAACTCAAGACCGGACGCACCCATCAGATTCGCGTCCATCTCACCTGGCTTGGCTTCCCCATCGTTTCCGACATCATTTATGGCGGACAGCCCGTCGGTCCTGAAGACATTACCAATCCCTCGCCCCCGGCGGGTGCTCAGCCCTATCTCACCTACGCCCGGAACAAAACCCAGGGCCTCCAGATTTGGAACCAGATGGATACCCGCGAAGACCTTCTCATTCGCCGCCAGGCTCTCCACGCCACCGTCCTTCAATTCAAACATCCCGTGACTCACCAGACCATCGACATCACCGCCCCCCTTCACGATGACATGGCTATACTACTTAGATCATTACGAAAACACGCTCCTGGCGATGGAATTGTTGAAAATCCCGGCGCCATTGTAGATCTCGATAAAATCCTCCCTGATTAATTTCGCCTGTCACCCCACGCCTCTCACTCATTCTCCCTGTCTAAACAGATACACGCACGGATGGCCTACCTGTTATTTCTCCCCATTGATTCCGCTACCTTTCCAGTGGAAATCATCAGTGACCCATCTTTTTTCCTGATCACGCCGCCCAATCTCGTCGAAAACTGACTTGTCCTTTCTGTCCCACCATTTCCAAAAAGAATTTTCTCTCGTTTCTTAACGCAACGCATGTTGCAATGCCAACAGGCAATATCCCGCGCACAGATTCGGGTCACCCTCTGACCATCGATCCTTCGAGTTCAGGAACGAACCATCCTTACGCTGCAACTTCGCAATTGTCTTGATAAGGTCATTCTTCCAATCCACCTTTTTTCCATTGGCCAGCTTGATCTCATTGGCCCCCCATGCGGACATCGCTCGCGAAAACATGTGCAGGTAGTAATAGTACCCCTGCATACCTGTCCCCGGGTTTTCACTTAAATCATAATTCGAGGTGATCCACCCGAACGCATCACGTACACGTTTGTCTTTCTTGTCAAGGTCAGCATACAGGTAACTCATAAATCCCGCGTACGTCATCGAACCATAAGCACGCAGCCGACTCCTTCCCGATGCATCCGTTACCCTGTCGGGAACCGCATACGATTGCAACTTCCCAATATTTTTCTTGTTCGTCGAGCTTGCATAAATAAACCCACCACCCTTCTCAATCGCTCCAGAATTTTTCTTATTGGCTTCCGTGCCTTGCAATTGCGTGATGAATGCCAGCGCCTTCTTATACGCTGGATCGTCCGTATCCAGGCCCGAATCCTTCAACCCCGCAATCATCATCGCCGTGTTAGATAGGTCAGGTCGCCCCTTATTCCCATAACCGGCGCCACCAAACCACGGATGCCCCTTGGCAATCGTCTTGCCGTCCGCATCTTTCATTCCGTTCGACCATTGCAGGTTTTTCACGAAGGTCTGAGCACGTTTGATCGCCTGGTCAATCTTCTTATCCCCCCGCAACTGCCCCAACGCCATCAGACAAATCGATGTATTATAGTTTGCCAGAATACTGTCATAAATCCCCCCATCCTTTCTCTGACGCGACAGAATATACTTCACGCCCTTCACAATCACAGGGTCCGTCTTATCCACACCCATATCCTTCAGCATCCCAGTAACAATTAGTCCGGTTACCGCCGGCCCCATCTTTGGAGACCAGCTCCCATCCGGGTTTTGCGTCTGTTTCAGATACGCAATCGTCTTCTTGACCGTCGCTTCCCCCAATTTTCGGTGCGCTTCATCAATTGCATAGGCCGGACTGCCAACTCCCATCATCACGGTCATTGCCAAAATCAGTATGAGCTGCACACGTCTATTCATTCCCATCAACATTGCATGACTCCAATCCGTAGATTTCCAGCAAACGCTTCATCCCCCGCAGGCGGGATAATCCCCCCATCAGTACTTATTTTACCCGCTTTCAGAGTCCTGATGGACCAATGTGCATGAATTTTACACCTTTCCATCTACCAGTAAGAATCAAATTAACGCGGTTGAATTTCCATAACTACTGCATCCCTGCCGCTGGCCCCCTTGCTCCCATCCCGGTCCTTTGATACCTTGCCCTCTCCACGTGCCGGTCGCGGCCTTGGTGTTATTCTTACAGTGCACAGATTCCCAATGGATCAGGTCGAATCACTCATCACCGACAACCGTAACTACGTCGCCGCCCTTGCGCGCCAGATTGCCGCCAAACTACCTTCAAATGTCGATTTCGACGAACTCGTCGCATATGGCCAACTCGGACTCGTCGAGGCCGCCAACCAATACCAACCCGATCGAGGTGTCGCATTCACCACATTCGCCTACTACCGTATTCGCGGCGCCATTTTCGATGGAGTGCGAAAAAGCACGTGGCTTCCGCCTGCCATGCGAAAGCAATTCACACAGCTCGCGGGTGAAAACACAGCCATCGAACAAACCGCCAATCAGGTTCCTACCGACGACCCTGAAATCCTCGCATCTCGCTTCACCGACTCCGTCGCACGCCTCGGCACAGTCTTCCTCCTGTCTCAAGCGACCGATGAAGATGACAACCCGATAGAGCCGGTAGATGAGTCCTCGCCCGATGAGCCGACGCTCAAGTCCGAAACGCTCTCCCGCGTCAAAAAAGCGTTCGAAAACCTTCCTCCTGATCAACTCCAGGTAATCCAGCTTCACTACATCGAAGATAAATCCATCACCGAGATCGCCCAAACCCTCGGCAAAAACAAATCCACAATTTCCAGAAGGCACACTGCTGCTATCGATGCCCTCCGTGCCCAGTTCCTTGACTCTTCTTAGATTATCCGCGCCACCTCTGCGCGCCCAAATAATTTCCTATTCCAGATTTTAAGAATCACGTTAACCTCGGCACTCAGCTAACCGCTTCCTCACTTCTCTCTTCCTTCTCACGCTTTCTTACCCTCCCATGTAAATACCACAATCCAATTGACCCCATCACCGTAAATACCAACACCTCCCCCGCGCGATCTGCCACCAGGATTGCAATTGCCTCTTTAAGTTCCGGCGCACTACCACCGAGCACACCCAATTCTGCCAGAAAACCTCCAAGCCATTCCCGTATCCCCATCCCCCCTGGCACAGGCGTCGCCAACACCGCAAAATTACAGATTACACCCATCGTCAACGAAGCCTCAAACCCCAGTTCATATCCCAGCATTTTCGACGCTAGATAAAACCGCCCTGCAAAACAAAATGAGTCCACCACACGAATGACGTACCAAATCCCGATCCACCCAACCACGCTCGGTCCAACCTTCATCGTCCCAAACCGACCTGATCCAAGAACCAGCAACGGATATGAAATTCCCACTCCGATACATAATCCTATCACCAGTCCCACCCACCATACTCCATCGAAACTCCCCCGCCAGATCGTTAGTGCTGCCAGCAGTCCATAAACTCCCGTCGTCCCTGCTGCCACACCCGCAAGCGTCGCCATATTCCCCTTCACTGTAATCCCATGTTGCTGCTTCATGTACGCAATGCGACCTACCAGTCCCGCCCGCATCGGCAGATAATTCAGCAGACTCGTTCCCGATACTAATGCTACCCACTCTCCCGCGCTCAAACCCATCCCCTTTTTCTCAAACGGCTTGGTGATCATCCAGAACAACACGGCATTCAACACCAGGCTTACCACCACCAGCCCCATCAACATCGCTCCATCCGCAATCTCCGCCTCGCGTGCCTTGTCCCAATCCACGGCCCGCGCCCCCATATAAACCGCCCACCCAAGCAACACCATCGCAACCACATATCCCGTCCATCTCCACCATCGACGGAAGGGACGTATCCCTCCCTCTACCTCTTCAGGATGCAACATCGGATCACTCATCGTCAATCATACCAACCCGCAACCCATCTCCAACCCTCCTGCCCCAAGCGAATTCCATCCCTCTTCCCCCCTAACATACACCCATGTTTGACGACCGATCTTTTCAACTCACCTCGGATTTTAAACCTGCAGGCGACCAACCCGCCGCCATCGATCAAATCGTCTCTGCCGTCCAATCCGGCGACCGCTTTCAAACCCTCCTCGGCGTAACCGGTTCCGGCAAAACCTTCACCATGGCCAATGTCATCCAGCGACTCGAAAAACCAACTCTCATTATCAGCCATAACAAAACCCTCGCTGCACAGCTCTACGAGGAATTTAAAGACCTCTTCCCCAACAACGCCGTCTCCTACTTCGTCAGCTACTACGACTACTACCAACCCGAAGCCTACATTCCTCAGCGCGACATTTACATCGAAAAAGATGCCTCCCGCAACGACGACCTCGATCGCCTTCGTCTCGCCGCCACCACCAATCTCATCTCAAGACGCGATGTTATCATCGTTGCCTCCGTCTCATGCATCTTCGGCCTCGGCTCACCCGATGAATACAAACGCCAGGTCATCCGCCTCGACGTTGGCCAAACCATCGATCGCCGCGACCTCCTGCTTGAACTCAACGACCTCCAGTACACTCGCAACGACACCGATTTCAAACGTGCCACCTATCGCGTCCGCGGCGACGTCGTCGAAATCCACCCCGCATACGAACAATTCGCCTACCGCATCGAACTCTTCGGCGACGATATTGACCGGTTGGAAATTATCAATCCTCTCACCGGCGAAATACTCGCTGAGGAGCAAAAACTTTTCATCTTCCCGGCCGTTCACTATGTCATGCCCGAAGACCAGATGGAGTACGCCGTCAATTCCATCAAGGAGGAACTCGACAAACAGGTCATGCACCTGCGTCATCACGGCAAACTCCTCGAAGCTCAACGCCTTCTCGCCCGAACCAAATACGACTTGGAGATGATTCACGAAGTCGGTTACTGCTCAGGTATCGAAAACTACTCCCGCCACCTCGATGGTCGTGAACCTGGCTCCAAGCCCTTCACGCTTATCGACTACTTCGCCAGCAACGACTGGCTTCTCATGATTGACGAATCTCACGCTACGATCCCTCAAATTCGAGCCATGTACAACGGTGATCAGCAAAGAAAAAACGTCCTTGTCGACCACGGCTTTCGACTCCCTTCCGCTCTCGACAACCGCCCCCTCAAATTCGAGGAATTCCAGGATGCGATGCCCAACACGGTCTTCGTTTCTGCGACGCCCGGTCCATACGAACTTGAAAAATGCCACGGCTCCGTCGTCGAACAGATCATTCGACCCACCGGTCTCGTGGATCCGCCAATCGAAATCCACTCCGCAACCGGCCAGGTGGCCCATCTCTACGAAGCCATCAGGCAACGCGCCGACAAAGGCGAGCGCTCCCTGGTCAACACACTGACCAAACGCCTCGCCGAAGATCTCGCCAAATACTTCGCTGAGCAGGGCCTTCGATGTCGATACCTGCACTCCGAAATCGTCACACTTGATCGCGTGCAAATTCTAAAGGAGCTGCGCGAAGGACATTTCGACGTCCTCATCGGCGTAAACCTCCTCCGTGAAGGTCTCGACCTGCCTGAAGTCTCTCTTGTTGCCATCATGGATGCCGACAAGACCGGCTTCCTCCGATCCGAGACTTCCATGATCCAACAAATGGGCCGCGCCGCCCGAAACGCCGATGCCGTCGTCTATCTTTACGCCGACTCCGTCACACCCGCCATGCAAAAAGCCATCGAGGAATCCGAACGCCGCCGTAAACTCCAACTCGACTACAACGCCAAGCATAACATTACTCCCCAGACCATACAGAAAGCCATCCGCCAGTCCCTCGAGCTTGAAGTCAAAGGCCACCAGACCGCGCGCGAAGCCCTCAACGCGTCTGAAACCGAATACGAAACCACCGAACTGATTGCACTCCTCGAAGAACAAATGCTCACCGCCGCCCAGGCCCTCGAATTTGAGAAAGCCGCCGCCATCCGCGACCGTATAAAGGAACTCAAAGATGCCCCCGAACTCACCACCACCTCTATTGCTGGCGATATTCCAAGTCTCATACGTCCTGAAGAAACAAGTATTCCTGGCGCTCCAGGCTCAAGGCCTAAGCCTCCGAAACACAAACGATAAACATGATTCCTTACATTAGGAACTAACGCTTGGCACCTCCCCTGGGCGAAAACGCCAAGCCTAGAAATATGCACAATCCGCCAATCGTAACGATGACTAACAACTCTTCCAGAGAATACCCATTCTGCTTCTTGACCTTAGTCTCCAGATTAGCCAATTGATCCGATAATTTTGTGTTCTTGTCCGCGAGGCTTGAATTCCATGTCTCCAGCTTCTTACCCAGTTTATCAATCTTGTCGCCATACGCCTCGTCCTTCTCTCGTATCACAGATTGCAGTTGTTTAATATCTTTCTCGCGTGATTTTAGATCGTTAATCTTTTTTGCAAATTCCTTAATCGTTTGACTCGATTTGCCCGTTAGTTCTCCGATGGTTTTTAAGGTAATTCGTTTCTGATCCGCCAGCTTTTGCTCAACAACGCTGACGATGGGCTTAATATTGGCCTGTGCCGCAAGTTCAGCTTTGTTCAGCGTTTTTTCCAATGCGGACAATTGCGATTGGATTTCTGACAGTCGCCTCTCCGTCGTAACGTCGAAAATTACCTGATGATTCAAGCCCGACTGGATCTCATTCAATACGGTTTCCGTTGTATTGAGTTTTGTCCAAAGCTTGGAAATATCTTTCCTGAGTTCTGTAGTCTGTCTTGCAGTTAATGAGTCTAAATGTCCATTTCTTTTGTCGAGACTCTGTGCTGAGGTGTTGCAACCTGCCCCAACCGCAATGACCCATACCAACGCCATTCGAGCTGTACACATTTGTGCCTCACAATCTCTTGATGGTGGCCCCTCCATGATTGACCATAATCGATCATGAAGGGGCCTCCGCTTTCATTTACTCACGTTAATTTCTTTAACCTCCAGCCCCGGCGGGTTGGGTCTTTTCTTGAGCATCCAGTCTGGCGTTGATCTTGTCCAACTCGCCTTGCGACCTGCTTTTGCCAAGTCGACCTCCTCCCAACCCAATTCCTCCCACGGTCAGCAATGCCATGATTTCGGCTGGCGTGAATCCTTTCAATTGCTCCATTTCTTGTTCCGTTAGCTTTAAGTCAGACTTCAGCTTCTCCCTAAATTGCTCATCATTTCCTTTCAACCGCTCCAGCTCCGCAATCAATTCAGGATTTTTGCTTGCCGCCGCAAACTTCTCCTTCGTCGACTCGCTTAACGAGTCGTATTTTGCCTTCAGTTCTGCATTCACGTCTTGTGCATCCTCAACCTCCTTAGCCAACTCCTTGTTTTTCTCAATCAACGCTTTCAATTCTGCGTCTGTTTTGCTCATACTATCGCTAATAGCACTAATCCGTTTTGTCGTTTCATCTACACGCTCATCAATTTTCTTCGTAATCCCTTGGACAATCGGATCAATCTTCCCCCCCGCCGCTAGATCTGTCGCAGTCAACACGGTCTTCCCCAGATTCCACAAATCAGCCTCAGTCTTCGCCGCCTCCTCCGCCTGCTTCGCGGCACGAGCATTGATGGCCGCCATTTCTTTTCTCGCCTCCTCGGCGTTCTTCAATAGCCCGTCCCTGTCCTTATTCAACAAATGAATCTGACCCTGTAAAATCTTCCCCTCCGCACTCGTTACCGAATTTACAATCTCCGCCTTCCCCGATTGATACTCCGACGACGAAACGCATCCTCCAATCAACATGACAGAACTCAAGACCATTAATAGTTGCCTTTTCTTCATGATAGACTTCCTTTTGATTTGGTTGGGCGGTACATCTTCTTCCTGTACGCCCAAAAATTCCTTTGAATCCAGTCGACGATCAGACGCCGACCTCCAACACTGACAAGTATCCATACCAGCGCTACGCAAAAAAAACTGGCGAAACGCTTCTGCCGGATAGACCGGCTTACTTGCTCCCAGATCAATCAAATCGCCAATTACCCGGTCCTCCCTGGCCCGCTAATCAGCTCGTCAATTCACGCGTGTTTGAAGTACTTGATTGCTCTTTTTCCAACTTAACCGGATACGATTTCACATCAATGCCCGTCAACGAGTTTCTTCTTTCCCGTGCCATACTGTTGGCACTCATCGCGCCGAAAATCAGACAAAAGTTAAGTAACTATCGCGATCGCCACACGATTACATGACGATTTCTTAATGACGGAGTGTTTTAAAGATTCTGTTTCCATCTGCGCTCCGACGTTGGATGCGCGACGCCCACATCTCCAAACCTTCGATATCCCTTATAGTGGCGTCGTCTTCACTTCCGAAGATTTGCAGCGAGATCTCTACTTCCTTCCACGCCGCGCTCCAATGCTCTTCAATACAATTCGCGCCTTGGTCGCCTATAAAAAAGGCACGTTTTCAACCCATCATCCCGCGTTGCGCGCTTTGCGCGCAACTGCTTTGCCTAGCCACAGGTTTTTCCGCAACTTATTCACCACAACGCCTTGCTTTTCATCAGGAAATCGTGTAAATAATTCCCCCCGCCGGATACCGACCAGCGAACGATGGCAATCGGCACATCGATTGCTACGTCCGCTAACTCCCGGTAACCATCGCTGGAGGTGCATCCTCACGCTTCGTGCTTCCCACGAAGCCTACCCCATTCCATTTGAATGGCTCGGATGAATTAAACCTCATGCTGAAACTTGCGAGGCGACGTCGAAAACTTCGACGTTTGAATATAAGAAAAATCACTCCAATCACCCTTCAAGGAGCGTGTCAATGACACCCAAAGAAGTAATCGCGTTGGCCAAGGAGCAAGGCTGCAAAATTCTCGATCTCCGGTTCATGGACTTTCCGGGAATGTGGCAGAATACCTCATATCCCATTTCAGAACTCACCGAAGACGTATTCGAAGATGGCTTCGGTTTCGACGGCTCATCCATTCGTGGATGGCAGGCCATCAACGAATCTGACATGCTCCTCATGCCTCAGGCCGAGACCGCATTCATCGATCCATTTCTTGAGTTTAAAACCCTCTGCCTGATCTGCAATATCCAGGATCCCATTACTCGCCAGGACTACACACGCGATCCAAGAAACATCGCTAAGAAAGCGCTTGCCCACATGCTCAAGTCCGGCGTTGCTGACACCTGCTACATTGGCCCCGAAGCCGAGTTCTTCCTCTTCGATGATGTCCGTTATGACTCTACCCCAAATGGTACCTTCTACCAGGTCGATTCAAACGAAGGCATCTGGAACTCCGGTCGGCAGGAAGAAGGCGGCAACCTCGGTTACAAGATCCGATACAAGGAAGGCTACTTCCCCACACCGCCCACCGACACACTCATGGATGTCCGGTCGGAAATGGTCCTCCACATGATCGATGCAGGCATCGATGTCGAGTGTCATCACCACGAGGTCGCTTCAGGCGGACAGTGCGAAATCGACATGCGATTCTCTGATCTTCTTGACATGGCCGACAAGCTCATGAAGTACAAGTACATCGTCAAGAACACCGCCGCCAAATACGGCCTCTCAGCCTGCTTCATGCCCAAGCCCGTCTATGCCGACAACGGCTCCGGTATGCACACCCACCTTTCCCTCTGGAAGGAAAACCAGCCTCTCTTCGCGGGGGACGGCTATGCTGGCATGAGTGAAACCGCCATGCACGCGATCGGTGGTATCCTCAAACACGCTAAGGCACTCATCGCCTTTACAAATCCCTCCACCAACTCCTTCAAGCGACTCGTCCCCGGATACGAAGCTCCCGTCAACATTGCTTACTCACAGCGTAACCGTTCCGCTTCCGTCCGTATCCCGATGTACTCACCTTCTCCCAAAGCCAAGCGATTTGAATTCCGCTGCCCAGATCCCACCGCCAACCCATACCTCGCGTTTTCCGCGTTGCTCATGGCGGCCCTCGATGGCATTGAAAACAAACTTGATCCCGGCAAGCCGCTTGATGTCAATATCTACGATCTCTCACCTTCGGAAGCCGCGGAAATTCCCAAGACCCCCGCATCTCTCGAAGAAGCGCTCGACGCCCTCGGCGACGACCACGAATTCCTTCTCAAAGGTGATGTCTTTACCAAAGATGTCATCGAGACTTGGATCGACTACAAGATGGAGAACGAAGTCGACGCCTTGCGTCTCCGTCCCCACCCCTACGAGTTCATGCTTTACTACGACATCTAAACCCAAGAATTTCTATTGCGACCAATGCTGTCGTACCATTCGAAACCCGGAAAGATCCACGCCCCGTGCGTGGGTCTTTTTCATTCCTTCACATGCATTTGGTTACCCACATCAATCTTTGGTTCTCACTTTATGGCCAAAATTCCCAACCAAAAGCGTGCCATATCTCCTACCGACACGCCTAGACTCCTACCCCGAACGAGCAAGAGTTGTTACAACCAAATAAGAGCGTTATCCCGTGAACCACCTCTCCCAAATAACCACCGATCATCTTCGCCAGTCCGTTATTGCCGTCCCACCCCTCGCACGCAACATCGACCTCTCCATCAACGAATCAGAAAATCAGAAAATCATCAACCATCTCGAACACGGCGGTATCACGTTTCTCCTTTACGGCGGGAATGCGAACTACTACCACATCGCCCTTAACGAATACGAATCCCTCCTCAACCTCCTCGACCATGCCACCGCACCTCAAACCATCGTCGTCCCCGCCGTCGGCCCAAGCTTTGCACTCGCAATCGAACAAGCCGCCATCCTCCGCAACACAGTCTTCTCCACCGCAATGTACCTCCCACCAACCGCCGCCTTTACCCCCGATGGCTTCGTCGATGGCTTCCGTCGTTTCGTGAAGGCATACGCCAAACCCGCCGTCCTCTACATCAAACACGACAACATGATCCACGTCCCGCAGGTTAAGGCTCTCGTCCGCGAAGGCCTGGTCTCATGGATCAAATACGCTATCGTCCGCGAAGACCCCGCCGAGGATCCTTACCTCTCTCATCTTACCAACGAAGTCGATCCTAACCTCATAGTCTCCGGCATCGGAGAGCAACCCGCCATCATCCACACCCGCGACTTCAACCTTGCCGGTTTCACCGCAGGTTGTGTCTGCGTCGCCCCGACCCTCTCCATGAACATGCTCCTTGCCATCAAAGATCGAGATTACGAGACCGCCGAATCAATCCGAGAACAGTTCGAACCCCTCGAAGATCTCCGCAATGCAATCCACCCCGTCCGCGTCCTCCACGATGCCATCACTCTCGCCCAAATCGCAGACGCCGGCCCGATTCTACCCTTACTTTCCAATCTCAAACCGGATGAATCCACTCCGGTCAAGCGCGCTGCTATCGAACTCCTCCAAATCGAAAACAACCTGCGCTCCCCCGCAACATCCCAATAAGGAACTCCCCCAACAATGAAAATCACACGCATCGCCGCCTATCAGGTCGATCTCCCCCTCCACGAAGGCAACTACAACTGGTCAGGCGGAAAGTCCGTCAAAGTTTTCGACTCCACCATTGTCCGGATCGACACCGATGCCGGCATCACCGGTTATGGCGAAATCTGCCCCCTCGGCCCCGTCTACCTCCCAAGTTACGCCGCCGGAGCACGCGCAGGCATCAAGGAAATCGCACCGAACCTAATCGGCGAAGACCCCCGCGAACTCATCAAAATCAACCAGCGCATGGACACCCTCCTCAAAGGCCACCCCTACGCCAAATCTGCAATCGACGTCGCCTGTTGGGACATTCTCGGCCAGGCCTCAAACCAGCCCATTTGCACACTACTCGGTGGCAGATATGCCGACGACTTCATCCTCTACCGCGCCATCTCCCAGGAAGCTCCCGAACAAATGGCCGCCAAGGTCGCCGGCTACCGCGCCGAAGGCTACCGACGATTCCAACTCAAAGTTGGTGGCGACCCGGATACCGACATCCAGCGCATCAAAGCTGTATCTGTTGAACTCCAGCACGGTGATAAACTTATCGCCGATGCAAACACCGGCTGGCTCATGCACGAAGCCGCCCGTGTCGTTCGCGCCGTCGAAGACATCGATGTCTACATCGAACAACCCTGCCTCACCTATGAAGAATGCCTCTCTCTTCGACGGAACAACTGCACTCATCCCTTCGTCCTCGATGAATGCATCGACGGCCTCGACACACTCATCCGCGGCAAGAACGACCTCGCCATGGATGTCGTCAACATCAAGATCAGCAAATTCGGCGGCCTCACCCGTGCCAAACAGGCCCGGGACCTCTGCGTCTCACTAGGCATCGCCATGACAATTGAAGATACATGGGGAGGCGACTTTACCACTGCCGCCATCGCCCACCTTGCACATTCCACACCCACCGAATTTCTCTTTACCTCTACCGACTTCAATTCATACGTCACCGTCTCTACCGCCGAAAATGCCCCCCAACGCATCAACGGCCGCATGTCCGCCCCCTTCACTCCCGGTCTCGGCCTGACTCCCAAAACAGACACCCTCGGCCGGCCTGTCATCGAAATCTCATAAAGCCACCCGCATTAAATCACCCACACCAACGTAATACTTCTCGTACCTTCTCCCATCACTGTACAACCGGCCGTCTCGGCTAGGCGCCAATACCGTCGCCCGCCGCGTAATCCGATTCACTCTTCCCTCCACTCGTCGTCCCTCAAATTCAAACCAAACCCAATCGCCGATCTCCACCTCATACGCCCTCAACACTGCCTCTCTCCTCGTCATCAACTCATGCGTCGCCTCCAAATGCCCAAACCACTTGCCCACCAGCCCCTTGAACCTCGCCTGCTTACAACTCGATCTCTCCCAGACTAGCATCTCAAACAAATGCCCTAACTCATGCTCAAACACCCTCTGCAATCCCTCCAGGCGATTCTCACATACCAACCCACACGCCTTCGCCTCGCGCCTCCCTTCTCCAAAATTATCCAGCAACATTCCCGCCCCAATCACAATCTCATACCGCACGTCTTCCTTTCGCCTCCCCTCCCCCTTAACCATCCTTCGCGTCTTTCCCGCCGACCGTGTCAGCCGATTCGACATCCGAAACTTAACCCCCACTTTACTTTGCTCTCTAACCATCTCTCCCAACATTCCTCCAAAAAACATCTCATCATACAGTTCGAACATCCTCTCCAAATCCACCGTCGACAATCTTTCAAAATTCACCCCACCCATATGCCGAGACCCAGCTAACAGGATTTCGCCCACGTCAGCCTGCTTCTCACGAATCACCCGCTTATCCCATCCCTCCGAATCAATAAATTCCTGAATCCGTTCAGTCATCACCCAAGTCTATCACACCTCGCCTCACAACCAAAACCTTCACAAACGGATCAAGTCGACATCCCATTTCGAAACTCTCCCTCTCCAACATGCCAATCCCGTTTGGCCAATTCCCCATCCCTCCATATCATGGTCCCATGTTCGCAGACATCTACAACCTCATCGAACGCGGAGGATGGGTCATGTGGCCCCTCCTCGCCCTCTCGCTCATAAGCCTCACCCTCATACTCGAACGATTCTACTTCTGGATCCGAACGAACGGCGGAGACACCCAATACAAACTCGACCAACTCAACCAACATCTCCTCACCGGTCGACATCAGGAAGCCCGCCAACTCATCGATACCGACAACTCCATCTACGCTGATATTGTCCGCAAAATTCTTGCCGACGATGCCCAACCCGCCTCGGCATCCGCCGCCATCGAATCCCAACGCGCCCGCCTCGAACGATTCATGCCCACGCTCGGAACTGTCATCACCGCCGCCCCCATGCTCGGCATTCTCGGGACGGTCATTGGCATTATCCGCGCATTCAAAGGACTTCCCGATGCCCAGCAAATGACCGACATGACGATGGTCTCCCAGGGCATTAGCGAAGCCCTCCTCACCACCGTCGCCGGCCTCATCGTCGCCCTCATCGTCCTCTTCCCCTTCAATGCATTCCGCGCCCAGATCAGCCGCACACTAGGCAAGATCGAAGTCCTGGCCGAAAGCGCCGCCGGTGGAAATAACACACCTCCCCAATTCAATCCCTCCAACGCCCCCGATTGAAAACACACACCAGGCCGATAGCCGAAAAAACCAGTAGGCGGGTGGCAGTAGGGGAGTAAAAGGAGATTACCTTTCAATCCCCGGCCTGCTTTCAATAACCATCACTAATCAAACGAAAACCACCCATGCCCGTAATACACATCGACGACATTGATGACCCTCGCCTTGAAAAATACAGGAACGTTCGCGACAAGGACATGCGCCAACGCTACAGCCGATTCCTCACCGAAGGTAAACGTGTCACCCTCCGACTCTTCCGATGCGGCTTCCAGGCCGAATCCGTCCTTACCACACCCAAACGTCTCCCCCAAATCCAGGACGAAATCCCACCCGACATCCCTATATACCTTGTCGATGAACAGCTCATGATCCAGACCGCCGGTTTCGCCGTCCATACGGGTATTCTTGCCGTCGGTATCCCGCCCGATCCAATCTCAATTGATGAACTCGTCGAACGTCTATCTGGGAAAAAAGGCCCCCTCACATTCTTTGTCGGCGAATCATTCAAGGAAGCCGTCAATCTCGGCGCCGTCATTCGCACCTCCGCTGCCGCAGGCATCGACGCCATTATCCTCGGCGAACACTGCGTTGATGCATTTTCCAGACGTGGACTCCGCTCTGCTATGGGTGCCGCCTTCCGGATTCCCATTGTCAAGAGTACCGACCTCGCCGCCGACCTCCATATCCTCCAATCCAAACACAACTTTAAACTTCACGCCACTGTCATATCCGATCGCGCCATCCCACTCGATCACGTTGAACGCTCCGCCGACTACAACGACCGTATCGCTATTCTCCTCGGCCATGAAGTTTCAGGCCTCTCAGATACCCTTATTGATCTGGCAGACGAACACATCACCATCCCCATACGTGATAACATCGACTCTCTCAACGTAAACGCTGCTGCCGCGCTTTGCGCATACCACTATTGCTACATATGTGGAAAAAGCCCCGCCTAGACCTGAGTGGGATACTCACACCCCTCCGAATGTCCCCTTACGAACTTTCCTGCGCAGACCCGGCTTCTCTGACTTCTTGCCGCGCCCGGTTGGCCCCTTTGTCTTGCCTCCGCCTCTTCCCCCAGACGCGCTGGCCTGAGGTGTCGCGACCGGCGCCATCGCCTCAATTCCCTCCGCACGGCCCTGAATTGACGCCGCATGATTCACAATCTCGACGATCAGATCCGCCAACACCCGTCCCGCGATGGAATACTTCGCAGCAAGAATCCGAGCCTCACCGTAAAGACCCCAGAAGTGATTCATATCCGACATTTCCTGACGAAGTTCGTTCTCGGCCAGGCTGATCTTGTCTACCAACCGAGTTCGGTAATTCTCATCAACGTCCTCTTCATTCAACAATGCTCCACGCAAATCACCAATCAATCGATGCATCTGATAAAAGTCGTCATCCGAAATCTCAATCACATACGAGTTCGAAACTGAAGTTCCCTGATAACGTTCTTTGGACCGATTGAAAATATCAGAAGCTCGATTCTTCCTCGATATCTCGCGCGATCGATAAAATACAGTTTGTGCCGCATCAACAATCGCGTCACAATCCGCCCGTACATCACCACATGGTTCGGGCAAATCAACGTTTAGATCTTCAATTTTATCGACATAAGATGCAATCAACCCATAGGCGTCAATGAGTGTCGAGTACATCTTATTCCTGATTTCAGGATGTGAAAGCGATTTACGATTGAAGCGTTTGATAAAGTACTGGCTTACTTCATATAGGCCTTCCCATGGATTGGGAGGCAATTCTTTCAAAAACTGCTCGGAGTAGAACTCGCCAACGGATGACATTCGATATCCTCATGCCCGGGGTATCGCCGATGTCCTGAACCCCTAATAGGTTTTATCGGCCAATTTCACACCAATTGCGCTTATTACCACAAGGTGTATCGACGAAAAAAAGGCAAGACATTACTTCTGACTAACCTCAAATTCACCCCGATTCGGACACAAACTTGCCATCCAGCCCGAACATTTCACTCATAGATCGTCGAGCGCGCCGATTGTGCGGATTACACCGATTTTGACACGGAAAATCCCTGAATCTCAGACCCGATAAACTCCACAAATGTATACGCTAGGGTATGTTCGTCTTCGTTGTCCCCGCGTTTGTAATCGATATAACGCCAGCCCAGTTACACATACATTTCGAAGTATTATTCAATGCCGGTTGCCCACCGATCATCACCGTCGGAGAACCCGGCATCCATGGTGCCGTAGTCATTGGCACGCAGGGCATTGGCGTCAAGACTCCCAGTGCTGCCGAGGTTGCACTCGCAGTCGCGGGAAATGCCAGTGACTTACACGGACCAAACGTCGGAATATTAACCATCGGCTTGTGGTCCATAATGTTCGCCGCCGGCTGATTCTCTGCATTCACCCTGTTCACTGGCAGCACAATCAGGCTCGCCGGAGTCGAACCCATCGTACATTGCATCTGCGCGCCATTAACAACTTGCTGAGCCATGATAATCCTACACTTTCATTCACGACCTTACGTGGTATAACACCTGTCCATTCGGGTCGTATAGCTTATTGTAACACCTGCATTATCGCATGAACGGATGCGTTGTTTCCTCATGGTCTCCAATTTCTTGGAGTTTTTTCCTCGTCAGGCTTATCAAGCTTAATAACGTGCAACCCGTCTTACCAATTTGGACCTTGCAAGTAATGCGCATCTTGTGAGTACGTAAGAGTCTCTGTTAAGATAAGTCATACGTCGGGCTTTCAACTCGTCTATCATTGGAACGAATTCAATCAAAAGGATCAAACGATGAGCCAGCAACCACCCTATCCACCGCAGGGCCCAAACCCGGGCCAGCCTTATCCGCCTCAGGGAAACTCCGTCCCTCCGTCAGCCGGTTACGGCTCGCCCGGCGGCTCTCCTCATTATCCTCCACATCCGCAAGGGGCCCCGCCTTCAGGCGCGCCAGGCGGACAATATGCCCCGCCGCCAGGAGCCCCATATGGCCAACCCATGCCCCGACCCAAAGGCTCCGTAGGTAAACTCATTGCCATCATCGCCGTTATACTTGTCATTGCCGGCGTTGGCGTCGGCGCCCTCATGTTCACCGGCGGCTTCTCCTCCGGCCTCGGGTCAGACGTCCAGAAATTCTTCCACGATGATACCTATGCCATCGTTGTGTTCGATGTCGATACCCTGCATTCCAGTTCCTTGTCCAAGGCACTTCAGGCTGCAATGGAAGAAAACAAAAAACACATCTCGAAAGATTTCAGCATGATGGAATTGGAAAAGGGTTTTAAACGTGAGTATGGCGTCGACTTGAAAAAAGTCGATCGCATCGTCATGGCCTCACATGATGATCGAAATTCACGCGAAGTGATGGTCATGGATCTCAAGGATTCCATGTCAAATGGCGATTTTGAAAAACTCATCAAGGACAAGGGATTCGCCGATCAGCGTTTTGAGACTGGCGACGAAAAAATCAAAGGTACAACCGTCTATTGGCGTAAGAGCAAGTTCGGAGATGCCGTAAAACAGGCCATGTGTCTCATCGATGGCAAACGGATCGTAAGGGGCGAGTTTAGCGTCATCGAAGAAGCTCTTGACGGAAGTCGTAAGATCGAATTCTCCAAACATCTCTTACACGCCATCGGCAACGCAGATTTTTCCAAACCACTCGTCATGGTCGGCGCGCGTAATGACGAGGGTGAGGAAAAAACCACCAAGACCAATCCGATACTCCCACGTGGAGTCAATAGGATGTTCATGGGCGGAGCTGCTTTTGGGGCTGAAGTCGGGTCTGGTGTTCTCGAACTCTCCATCTCTTCTTCCGTTACCGCAAACATCAGAATGTTCGATGATTCTTCGTCACCCAAACAGGTCGGAACCATGGACATCGATCTTTCCTCCACTTGGATCACCTCTGCCGTGATCGAAATGGCGAAACAACAGGAAAAAAACAGGAACGGAAGAAACGTACGCCCTGGTCCCAGGAGGTGAATACAACTTGATTCGCGCTATTTCAATTTGAGCGTGTAAAATGGTCGAACCCTTTGAGATCGACCAACCATGACCCAAACGCAGGATCCAACACAGCAAGACATACAAACCTCCTCAGCCGACGCCGAGACCCCCTCGACGTCGGCTGATTCTACTTCCAATTCCGTATCTCCCACCTCCAATCGACCCCAAAGACCCCACGAAGCCTCCATCCGCGAAACACTCGAATCCATCGTCATCGCTTTCGTTCTCGCCTTCGTCTTCCGTGCGTTCGTCGTCGAGGCATTCGTCATTCCCACTGGCTCCATGGCCCCCACACTCCTGGGCAAACACGTCCAGGTGACGTGTCCGCAATGCGGCTACACATTCACGCTCGGACCGGCACAATATGGCACGGGCGATGAACGAGTAGACCGCTTCGCTCAACAGCAGGGGGCAAGATTGGAACCCAAAGCGATTCAGTCCGGCTTGGTAATGCAATGCCCCATGTGCGAATACACCATTCGCGAACCCCGCCTGTCCACCAGGCAGGGTGACCGCATCCTCGTTCTTAAGTACATCTACGCCCTCACCGAGCCGAAACGCTGGGACGTCGTCGTCTTCAAAAATCCTGAAAACCCGCTGGATAACTACATCAAGCGTCTTGTCGGACTCCCCAACGAACAACTGCGCATCATAAGAGGCGATATCTACACCCGAAAAACCAACAAAGACCTCTGGGTTATCCAACGTAAACCTGATCGTATCCAACGCGCCGTCTGGCAGCCTGTCTACCATTCACGATATACCCCCCGCGATGGCGGTAAACCTTCCACCCAACGCCAAACGGAGTGGAAATTCCCCTGGCGCGATTCCATCGCAGAAAAGTCAGGCGAATCTTCCCCCTTCAAGTATATCAATGAGGGGCAAGCCATAGACTTCATTCCCAACGCAGACAGACCCGCATTCCTTGATTTCAACTTCTCCCCCGAAAAGCTAATCACCTTTTATGCCTACAACCAGTTTGACAACAGGGTCGACAATTCAAGGGGAGCGCCCGGCCCCTATCACGATGTCCGCGTAGCTGCTGCCGTTAAACCTCTCGATAAAAATCTTACCACCCAATTCGTCATCGGTACTTCATACGCCTTCTTCCGCGCAATCATTTCGCCCGATGGCTCCGCCAAACTCCAACGACAGCCCCGCGCCGGCGTTGCATTCACCAAACCCATCGAATCCAAATGGCAAACCGTCAAGTCCACAGATGGCGCTGTAGTCCAATCCAAAGGCGATCCCCTTCCCTTGAACCGCGGCACAGCCGTCGAATTCTGGCACGTCGATCAAAAACTCTCACTCTGGATCAGGGATGAAAAATTCCTTGAGTGGAACTACGAACTTCAGGATCTCCTTGACGAAGCACGCTTCGCCGACCATGCCCTCCTGCAAAACCGCTTCAAACTCCATGATTCAGACTTCGATACCGAGATGCCGGCCCTTACCATCCGCATCGGCCTCTCCGGTGCGCCCGCCCGCCTCCGTAACCTCGAACTTGATCGTGACCTCTACTACACCTTTCAAAACCGAGGCAATGAAGACGGACTCGGCAACGGTCAAAACATTGCCAGGATCGGCAAGGACGAGTTCTACTGCCTCGGCGACAACTCCCCCGCCAGTAAAGATTCCAGAATGTGGACCGGTGTCCACTCGCTTGTCAAAGGCGTCGTTAATCCCAATCGAAACAAAGACAACTACATTCAACCCGGCCTCGTTCCCCGCGAACTCATGATCGGAAAAGCATTCTTTGTTTACTTCCCCGCCCCACACTCCATCTCCAAAGACAGTTGGGGTGTCATCCCCAACTTTGGCAAGATGCGATTCATCCACTGATCTCTTTGCGTACACTTCGCCTTCGCTACCTATTTCAATTCACCCCAAACCCGAAGCGCTCGAAAATCTCCCTTATCATCAAAGCTCCCCACTCCCACACGCCCCCACGTGAAAGTCTTATCCTTCGCGGTCATCACCGGCTTCGACATATCGTCAAAATACACCTCAATCTTTCCGCTCTTTACATCACGCCGAATCCGCGCGTGGTGCCACCCCTTCGACCAGTCCGTCCCCTTCGTACGCCACTTGGCAATCGAAACCCGTGGCTTGCCGTTCACCAGAAACACCGAGTTCGCGTGCTTATCCGCCTTCCTCCCGAAATGCACATAATAGAAATGCTCCGCATCCTGATACCCAAAAAACAAGCACAGCGATTGATGCCCATAAGGCTTATTCGTCGATCGCATATCCACATCCAACACAAAATCCTTCACCTCAACATTCTTTAACAGGCTGACATTGTGTGGCGACCTCACCTTCGGTTTGTAATTACTCACTTTCTTGATCAATGAGTAATAAGACGCTCCTCCGTTCACCTTCACCAACTTCCATGCCTTCTTATCCGTAGGTTCCCATCTCCCAATCCCTTCCCCAAAATTCTCCGCCGCAACCATCTTCAATCCGCTTGGCTTCAAATACGTCGCAAAAAACGAGTTCAACTTGGCATATACCCTCGCCGGCTCTTTCCCCAGATCATGCCCGACATCTTTCATCACCACATAGTCATGCGGCACCTGCGCCTTCTTGAGCGCCGCATCCAGTATCCCCGCTTGCGCAAAAGGCACGATCGGGTCCACCGTACCGTGAAACGTCAACACCGCCGGGTCCGTCCGATCCACATAAACCACCGGTGATGCGGACCGCAACGCCTTCATATTTTCCTCAAGTTTCCCGCCCACCAACGCCTCCACCAATCCTCGCACATGCTCATACGTCTTTGGATTTGTCAGATCCGTCGGCCCGAAAATATTCCCGATACAACGTGGGCGAATCTCATCACTTCCCTCGCTCCCTCCCAATCCCAACATCAAACTCAAGTGCCCGCCCGCACTCTCACCCATCACCGCAATACGATGCACATCCAAACCCAGTTCCTTTGCATTTTCCAAAAAGTACTTAAACCCGGCTTTCGCATCCTCAATCTGCGCAGGCCATTTCGCGACATGCGTTAAACGGTAATTAATGGTCATCGCCACATATCCCCGCTTACCCAGTTCCCGAATCATTCGTTCGTGCGCTTTACGACTCCCACCCGCCCAACCACCTCCATGGATCAAAAAAACACCCGGTCGCATTTTCTTCCCATCACCCGGAATCACAATATCCGCCTTCAATTCAATATTGCCGCGCTTCACATACGTCACCCCTTCTCTGACCTCAATGCCCTTTCCAAACGCCCCTGAAGATGGCGCCAATAACACCCCAACAAGCAAAGCCAGGCCAAACCACTTCCGTTTCACAACACGCATAACACGATCTCCAGGAGACTTTTTCTAACAACAAGGTAAGTGCCCACGCCCACATTCACAGGGCAACCTACGATAACTTCACCCTGAAGCGCATGGACTACACAATCAACCCCTCTCAAACGCTAATTTAGCACACAATTCGCCCTCTGGGTGAAGCTTCCGTTCCAAAAATCAGTTGTGATTCCGACTCACCTACGCTATCCTATAACCATAGGTTGTGTGAGTAACCTCACCTCTCTCGCACGGTAAATCGTCTAATCCCGAAAGCAGGAATTTGATTCAATCCTGGTATTGGATCATCGCACGGAGATTTCTGATGTCCGCCAGATTCACCAAATCGCTGATCGCTTGTAGCGTGCTGTTTATCTCGTTCGCCTCTCACTTTACTTTCGCCGATTTCATCACCGAATCCACCGGCGGAGGTCAACCCCACAACAACTACCAACCCTCATTGGGCCTCAATCACATCATCGCTCTTCAGGGAACATACCCCTCTCGCTCCGCCCAGGCGTCAAGCCCATACATTGGCGAGATTCAGATGTTCGCCGGAAACTTCGCCCCGCGCGGCTGGGCATTGGCAGACGGACAATTACTCTCAGTCTCGAGCAACGAAGCACTCTTCTCAATCTTGGGAACCACCTATGGTGGTGACGGTCGTACAACGTTCGGCCTCCCCGACCTTCGCGGTAGAACGGTCGTCCATCAAGGCCACGGGCCCGGCCTGACCAGTCGCCGCCTGGGTGATGATTTTGGAGCATCTAATCACACGCTTACCCTCGATCAATTACCCTCTCACACCCATAACATCATCTTACCCGTTGACGACGGGACAGGCGGCACAACCAACCGACCTTTCGGTCAAACCCTGCCAGCGGGTGGTGGCCGGCCCCACAACAACATTCAGCCTTCTCTCGCCATGACCCGCTACGTTTCGCGAACAGGCCTTTTCCCTTCCCGAAATGGATCCGTGGATGGACTCGTCGATGGCGGAGGTGCAGGTGGATTTTTCGGCGAACCGTTTCTCGCCTCCGTCCGAACTTTCGCGGGGAACTTCGTTCCCGGCAACGATGATGGCCACGCCGCTGCCGCCGATGGTCAGATATTGCCAATTAACCAAAATCAGGCTCTGTTCTCCCTGATGGGAACCACCTACGGTGGCGATGGACGAACGTCCTTCGGCCTTCCCGATCTCCGCGGCCGCGCCGTGACCTCCTCTGGCACAGGCCCTGGCCTGCCCACGCATCCCTTGGGCGAGACATTCGGCAGCGAAAACTCAGCATTGTTAAGCAGTAACCTGCCTCCCCATACCCATCCTATCACCAAATTCGATACGGATACCCTAGTACAATACGCCGGGGATGGACAACCTCTCGACAACCACCAACCCACCGAAACGCTGAATTACATCATCAGGCTCGTCGGCACATTCCCGTCCAGAAACGGTTCCGTCGATGACGGCTCGGGCGAAGGTGGCGGAAACGCATCAGTCGAGGGCTTCATTGGCGAAGTCGCCCTGTTCGCAGGAAACTTCGCCCCAAGAGGCTGGGCCTTAGCCAATGGACAACTCCTCCCGATTGCCCAAAACACAGCCCTTTTCTCTATACTCGGCACCACTTACGGTGGTGATGGCCGAAACAACTTCGGTCTCCCCGACCTCCGCGGACGCATCCCCGTTCACCCCGATACTCGACCTCCCGGGACGCTCAATGATATTCGTCTTGGTCAGAAGTTTGGCGATCACGAAGAGTTATTAACTCTCCTCCAAATGCCCGCCCACAGTCACCTCACACCCGTCCCAGGCGACGCCGATCTGGACCGTGATGTCGACATCGTCGACTACAAAATCTTCTTCAACGCATTGGGGAAATCGCTGCATGGCCCTTCGAGTGGCGACTTCAATTACGATGGCGCCATCGATGGTTTCGACTTTTCCATCTGGCAGGAACACTATGGCGTGGGTCTTGGTAATCCAGGATTTGTCGAGGGTAATCCCATTCCCGAGCCCGCCACATTAACCCTGATCGCAGCAGTCTTGATCGGCTATAATGCACGTAGACAACGAAAAACCTGACTTGCAAAAGTCCCCCTTAACCTAACCTGAAAAAGATGAAGGATTGACCATGCCCGTCAAACTTAAGACGCTATCGTTTATGATTCTTGTGTCCTTTTTCGCGGTGACTTCCGTTCCCCTCCACGCGGCCCTCGCCACCCTCCCCACAGGTGGTTCACAACCCCACAACAATTACCAGCCTTCGCTTGGCCTCAACCACATCATTGCCCTTCAGGGAGTCTTCCCGGAAATCAACGGCAGTCAATCCGTCCCCACACTCGGCGAGGTTCAACTCTTTGCCGGCAACTTTGCGCCACGCGGCTGGGCTTTTGCCAATGGGCAGGAGCTTTCCATTGCACAGAACAGCGCGCTCTTCTCTCTCATCGGCACGACCTATGGCGGCGATGGTGAATCAACATTCAAGCTCCCTGATCTCCGTGGACGAACGGTCGTCGGTACGGTCGGTATCAATGCGAACACCTCAGGCCTCACCGCCCGTTCAATTGGCGATGCGTTTGGCAATTCAACGCACACGCTCACCTCAAACCAAATCCCCACACACCGCCACGACATCAACAACGTCGTAGACGATGGAATGGGCGGCCAGATCGTGACCCCTGCCGGCAAAACCTTCTCCACAGGTGGCGGTGCTTCACACCCCAACATACAACCCTCATTCGCACTCCACACCAATCTCGCCCCAATCGGTATTTTTCCTTCTCCAGGCGGCTCCGTCGATGGCGATGTTGATTCGGGCGGCGGTTCAGGCCTCTTAGGCGGCGAGCCGTTCATCGCCTCAATCAGAAGATCAATAAACCAATCACCAGGTTTCACGGGTAATGGTCTCCCCGCAGATGGTCGTCTTCTACCTATTGCACAAAACACCGCACTCTTCTCACTAATCGGAACGATCTATGGCGGTGATGGCGAGACCAACTTTGCTCTGCCCGATGCCCGCGGCCGTGCCATCACCTCTTCAGGCAACGGCCCAGGCCTGCCCTCGCGTACTATTGGCTCAAAATTTGGCGCAGAGGACATCACACTTACTATCGATAACCTCCCGCCACACTCCCATTCCCTCCCGTTCACCTCTGACTCAATCCTCGCCGATACGGGATCAGGCAACCCCCATGAGAATCACCAACCCACCATTACGCTTAATTACATGATTCGCCTCACGGGAATCTTCCCCTCTCAGAATGGCTCAATCGACGACGGCTCAGGCGAAGGTGGTGGAAATGCAGGCGTCGAAGGCTTCATAGGTGAAGTCGCCCTATTCGCCGGAAACTTCGCACCGCGAGGGTGGACGCTTGCTAACGGTCAACTTCTCCATATCTCCCAAAACCAGGCACTCTTCTCCATTCTCGGCACAACCTTTGGCGGTGATGGCGAAACAACATTCGGACTCCCCGACCTCCGTGGCCGCGTTCCCGTCCACCCTGGAGCAGACGGCATCTCACTCGGTCATAAGTTCGGGTCACCAACACAGGCGCTCACCATCCAAACTATACCCTCCCACGCCCACGATATCCCTGAACCCACAACCGCCCTAATCCTCCTTTCCGCCGCCCTTACTTGCATCCCGAGACGACAAAGCACTCGAGGGATTTCCTGATTTCAATTCCCGCGCATCTTCAACCTGACCTTCGGATATTGCAAGTTTCTTTTGACGTCTACAGCAAATAAATCATCACTGTCCTGCCTTGTCGGTGAAATCTCCGGGCACTCTTCCGAGGGTTTGTCCGGGGGGGCTTCCGCGGGGACTAAGGGAGAACTTCCGGGGGCGGGGGGGTTATTGGTGCCAGTCTTTGATAAAAGGTTTGTAGTATTTCGCCCACTCCCGCAGGTACCAAACCGGAGAAGACGGCGCCCCTTCCTGTCCCAACCCGTCCACTGACACCACGTAGTACCTCCGCGTCGACTTCCCGGCCGTCTCATCCTTATAAGTTGTCTCGCCAATCGGTTCCGCCGTAAGCCTCCGTATCCTCGCCCTCGAAAACCGACCATCCATCCGATATACCCGATACCCTTTGATTCCCTTCACCTTACTCTTTCGCCACTTCAATTCACACACCCCACCACCACTCTCTTTCGAAAACAGATACTCCGGTCCTTCCGGAAACGTAAACCTCATCGCAGACGGTCCTGACACCACACCCATCCCATTCACCGCCCTCACCCGATACGCGTAAACCCCATAGCGATACCCCTTCCCCCCGTGGTGCATCTGTGACTTATGAAACCGCCGCTCATATATCGTCTTTTCAATCTCCACCTGCCCCTTCCCCAAATCCACCGTCCGGTCCACGTACGATTCTCCATTAATATCCTTACCCGCCAACGGCTCAAACACCCCAATCCTCCTCACCGCCCCAATCGATGGCTCCGCCAGCGACCCCGTTTGCGACCGTATCTTCACCAGTTGATCATTCGTATAGACTTCCACCGGTGCCCTCTCCACCACATACCTCACCACATCCTTCGCTTCCTTCTCTTTCTCCCAGGTAATCAAAATCTCATCCACCTTTAACGCCACTACACTCACCCCTCTCACCACCCGGGGTCTCGTCGAAACCAGATGCGACCGTTTCGACACTCGTCCTTTCCTATCTCCCGCCGATATTGCATACGTATAAACCTCTCCCTTCTTTGCCCCCTTATCCACAAACACCAGCTTATTGACTGCCACCCGCCCAACATCCTCAAACTCACCCTCCCAACGCTTCTTACCCTTTACACGATGGACCGTGTAATACGCAATATCTTTTGACTTCGATGCATTCCAGTTCAACCGTACCACCCCGCCCTGAGTCAAAAGTTTCACCCCACTCGGCGGTGCCACTTCCTCCACGCCTCTCCTGGCCAGACGCAACGTCCAGACCTGCTGTTCTGCAGGCCGCTTGGTCCGATTCTCCAGAATCACGGCATTCAATACACGCGAATACGTTAATTGCCTTGATCGGTTCGAGGATGAATCCGGTTCCGCCTTCACACCAACCTTCTCCCATACATTCCACTTCGTATCATAACTCCACGTATGCAAGTGATGTTTCGTCTTATCCTCCGACCCGCTCGTCGTTTTCACGATCGCCACAACCCGCTTCGCTACCGAGTCATACGTCAACACCGCATCATTCTTCTTCGTCGGCGGCTGAATCTTTGGCTTCGCATCCCGCCACAGATTCTTCCTCACATCATAAATCCATGTATGAGGATCATCCGAAAACTGCGACCCAAACATCACATGCTTCTTCGCTACCTCGTCATACGCCATATTCCCACCCGACCTCCGTGCCGGCTCAGCCCTCGGCTTCATCGACCACCACTCATTCCCATGCGGATCATAAATTCGCGTCCCTTCCCGATTCCCCTCACCCCCAAACATCACCACCACCTCATACTCCGAATCCCACGAGGCACAACGCAGTGGCGACACCTTGGGCGTAGGTATAGGCCGCATATTTCTCCACTTATCCTTGTACGGATCAAACACCCACGCCGTCGAATCATTCAGGTATATCTCCCGAAACCACTGCCAACCGTGGCTCCCCGAAAAGGATGGAAACCGAATGTACTCACTCGTCACCGGGTTCACCACATTCTGCTGCTCGCAACAAACACCGGGCGGGGAAATATTCGTATGTCTCAGCGACCACTTCGCATCCAACGGATTATAAAACCATACCTCGCTACCTTGTTCCCCCCCGCCTCCCTGGTTATGACCTCCGTATCTCAGCAGTCGCTTGATCCCCGGTATCCACCGACAATCTCCCTCATAACCGAGCCTCGGCGACACCGGCGCGCCAGCCTTCGGCGAATGCTTCACCCACTCCTTCAATGGATGTCCCTCGTCAAACCGCGGCCCCGCCCAACAGACCGCCCCCATCAATACCACTACCAATCCCAATACCGTCGATCGTATATTCACCAGCATCACAGGACCTCCAGTTCACTCTACCAACTTCATGCGCATCACATGAGCCGTCTTCTCAACATTCCCCGCCTCATCCATTCCATACGCCTTAATCTCAAACTTCCCAGCCTTTAACCCACTCAACTCCACGGCCCATTTTCCATATCCATACTCCAAACTCTTCGCATCCTTCCCGTTCACCAATACCTTCACAACCTTCCCGTTATCCGTTGCAGTCCCCTCAATCCGCAACTTCCCACCCCTAATCTTCACCACACCACCCTTCTCCACGTTAGGCCACGTCACAATCGTCGCCGGCGCCTCATCGTCCACCGGGTCCAGCAATTTCGGAAACTTTACACCCTTCAACTCCGCCACCCGCGCATCCCTCCCCGTCAATCCCGGATACGATTTATATCCACCACTCTCTCCCCCAAAATCCTTAGCCTTCACACTCGATACCTTCGCATCTCGCCCCGCTCCAAAATAATCATGCAAATACACCGGTACACCTCTGGCTGTACGCGGCTCAACCCGGGCGCCACCGCCACGATTTACCAACGGCCACCGCCGCGCATCCTTCCGCCCCAATACCTTCACATTCCGAAAATGCGACTCCGCATCACCAGACAAATTATTATCACTGATCTGAATCAACGGCATCTGCCCCCCATAACTCAACTTCTCAAACCGCAACCCATCCACCGTAATGCGACCATGCTGCTCGCTACGGTCATCCATACCCCGATTAAATGGTTCAGCTCCAGTCGCCGCAATTCGAATATTCCGGTACACATGATCCTTAAACCACGGCCGATACACCCCATACGCCGCCCCCTCAATATCCACATCCTCAATCAACATCGTTGGTAACCCCACTCTTAACGCATAATGCGTTTCCCATGCTTTCAGTCGACCCAGCCGATGCGGATGCCTTACATCAGGCCCCACTCCTTCCGTCCCGGCAAACGCAAACGAATACAAACCCTCGGTATGCGATTCATTATCCTCGAATTTGAAAATCGGAATACGCCTGATGTCAACCTTCTTTCTCTTCCCATCCTCCGTCCGAATCATCAGGTTCGAATCGAAATTCGACCGCTTCTGACTGTCATACCGATACCCATACCGAAAATTCTCACACGCCACATTCCGCGTAAACGTATTCTTCCCGTTCGCCCACCAGAATGCCGCCCCGTCATTCGGATCAAACGGCAACGCCATCCCTTTCATTCGCGGCCCGTTAAACGCCTGAACTCCCAGATTCCTGTCCAGCACGTTATAAACCTCCGTCCCGTCCTCCAGAAAAAATCCATGCCCGTAAGACTGATACCCCACCGTATCCCGCACTACCAGATACTGTGTCCCGTGAACCGTCACCCACCGGTTATGCGAATCCACCACCGCCGCCCCAATCACCGATGACCCACGCATCGTGTCCCGCACCAGATGAAAATGAATCGGATAACGGCCCAGCGTATTCTTCTTCCCCAAACCCGCAAACCGCGCATAACTAATCGACCCTCCCGCATATCGATGATACATCGTGTGTCCCCGCACACCCTTCGGATCCGCGCTTCTCACCACCACGTTCCTTGATAAATTCGCGACCTCACTCCGATAGTTACCCTTCCCCCAGTGCTCTTTCTTCAACGCCTTGTCAAGCGCAATCGTCTTCCCCTTGATCCCCTGGATCACACGCTTCTCCGTCTCCACAGGCTGATGATCATAGTACTTCTTACCACGAGGACGATATTGCTTCTTCGATCCCGTCACAATGATCTCATCCCCCACACCCCAACCCTTTACTTCCTCCGCCAGCTCAATCATCTTGTCTCCAACCTTCGCCGTCTTTCCAAGCTTTACCCACGTTCGGCTCATCACCGCCCCCGCAAACGTCATCCGACCACCAGGCCGCGCAATAATCGCTGGCGCATTCTTCTTATTCATACCCTCCAAATAATGCAACACAATCTCCGCACGCTTCCCCCGCACAATCGGATGATCCAACGTCCCCACCGTCAACGCTGCGCCTGTCCCTCCGCCTCCCGGTAGAGGCCCATGGTGATGATGGACATCCTCCACAGTACGCGCATCCGCCCCCGGTGAAACCTTCAACACGCCCACATGCAATGCCGTATCCCGATCCCGCGCAAAATCCAGCCGCCCCGCAACATGCACCGAATAAATCACCTCCTTCGACACCACGTCATACTTCACCCGCATCCCCTTACCAATCAGTACCCGATCTCCACTTTTCGGCAGATGCCCGCCGGACCATATCTTCCCATCCGACCAATCCCCCGACTTCACCGCCCTCACCGTCGCCTCTGCCCCAACCGCCCATGCCTCTGAAACGCCCGCGATTAACAAAAACACCATCGCACCAACTTGCGGTAGGGGGGTAAAACGCAACATCGTCGTCTCCTTTCGGAAAATAGACCCTTCATAGTCAACCCTTTCAACACTCCATCATACTAATGACTTTTGAGACCTTAGGGTTACATCGTCGCAATATGCGTTCGTTACGTACACCCCAAACCATTGCGTTCCAAATCAATTCTCCAGTTCTCACTCGACAAAACGTCTGATTTCGTGTCTCATACACATCCACAACAGCCTTCAAGGAGCCTCACGATGGTAAAGGCAAAATACCTGCCTCTGATCAGTCTCATCACCCTCATCTTCTCGCCTTTCACCGCTCCCTCCCGCGCCGCCGACCCGCTCCCCCTCATCAATTCCGTCCCCACTCAGCCACTCAAGGTCCAGATCAATCGCCTCATCACCGCCCTCGACTACCTCGGCCGCCCCCTCTCCAAATCAGACAAACAAAAACTCAACAAAGCATTCGCTTCCCAAAATCCCGCCCAAACCATCAAAACCGTACAGGCCGTCCTGGACCCTCACTGTCTCGCCGCCGTCGTCATTTCTCCCGAATCCCGCGTCAAGGTGCTTCCCGGCCCCGCCAAACCCAACCTCGTACAACTCGGCTGGCGACAGTTCCTCGTCAAGGTTTACAACAAGGCAGGCGTCACCTCCAAACTCGCCGCCCACTCCAAACAAGCCCTCCCACTCCGAAACTCACCCCAATCCGCCGTCCCCGACCGATGGATGGGACTCCAGATGTTTGAAGGCCGACCCCTCGCTGCCGCCCTCAGCGGCATCAATCTCGAATACCGCATCATCCAGATCTACTCCCGCGATAAGGGCAAACGTTCCGCCGTCCTCGCATTCAACGTCGGCCAGGGCACGCAGGACATCGGCTTCCGAAACGACATCACCCTTACCTTCACCGCCGCTCGCTCCACACCCGTCAAGATAAACCTCCTTGACACCGATGGCAAACCCACCACCGCCGCATTCACCATCCGTGACCTACAGGGCCGCGTCTACCCCTCCCAGGCCAAACGCCTTGCTCCCGATTTCGCCTTCCACCCGCAAATCTATCGCTCACACGGCGAAACCCTAACACTCCCGCCCGGTAAATACCACATCAAGGTCCAACGCGGTCCCGAATATTACACCACGTGGAAAACCATCAATGTCACCAACAAACCCTCCGAACTCAAAGTTAAACTCCAACGCTGGATCGATCCCGCCAAGAACGGCTGGTGGTCCGGCGACCACCACATTCACGCCGCCGGTTGCGCCCACTACACCAACCCCACCGAAGGCGTTCACGCCTCCGACATGATGCGACACATCCTTGGCGAAGATCTCAAAATCGGCGCTAACCTCACTTGGGGCCCGTGCTTCGATTACCAAAAACAATTCTTCACCGGCAAAGACGACAAGGTTTCCAAATATCCCTACATCCTCCGATACGATGTCGAAGTTTCCGGCTTCGGCTCTCACCAGTCAGGCCACCTCTGCCTCCTCCGCCTCAAGGAACAAATCCATCCTGGCGGCAAATCCAAACATCACTGGCCAAAACTCTGCCTCAACACACTCAAGTGGGCGCAAAAACAAGGCGCCGTCTGCGGCCCCGCTCACTCCGGATGGGGACTCGACGTCAAAACCGATAAACTACCCAACTACATCATCCCACCCTTCTCCGGCATCGGCGCAAACGAATACATCGTCGACGTCACCCACATGGTCGAGGGCCCCAACAGAACCAAAGTCCCCGCCGTTGACTTCATGTCCACCGTAGACACACCCATCGTCTGGGAACTTAACATCTGGTATCACACACTCAACTGCGGCTTCCGAACACGAATCAGCGGTGAAACCGACTTCCCCTGTATCTACGGCGAACGCGTCGGCCTCGGTCGCTCCTACGTAAAACTCGATGGCAAACTCACCTACGATGACTGGTGCGCGGGCATCGAAAAAGGACGAGCCTACGTAGGCGATGGACGCTCACATCTCATGGATTTCACCGTCGGCAACCGCGAAGTTGGAACCAAAAACAGCGAACTTCATCTCAAAAAACCCTCGACCGTCAAAGTCACCGCAAACGTCGCCGCGCTCCTAGCCAAAAACCCCGTCCCACACATCAAAGCCATCCGGAAACGACATTACACACAAAAACCCTACTGGCATATCGAACGTGCGCGCATCGGTGATTCCCGACAGGTCAAGGTCGAACTACTCCTCAATGGCTATCCTGTCGCTTCCAAGGACATAACCGCCGATGGCAAGACGCAACAAATCGCATTCAACCTACCCATCAAACATTCCAGTTGGGTCGCCATGCGTATCTACGGCTCATCCCACACCAATCCAATCTTCGTCCTCGTCGACAACAAACCCATCCGCGCCTCAAAACGCAGCGCAGAATGGTGCCTCAAGAGCGTCGAACAATGCTGGAAGCAAAAACAGCGCTTCATCCCACCCAACGAAATGAAAGATGCTGTCTCCGCCTACGACCACGCCCGCAAAACTTACAAGAAAATCATCACGCAAAGTATCTCGGATTAACGCTCCGACCCCTCACTTCTTCTTCCTTCGTTTCAAGGCATGATCGATCGCAAACGGTCCAGGCCCGCCCAAGAATAACGCCACGCTACACACCCCAAGAACCAGCACATACTCCATACCACCATCCTTCAGAAAGAACGCGTTCGGGTGCGCCGTAGCCCCGGCAACCGCCATCGTAAATGCCAGCGGAATTGCAGCCAGTCGGGTAAATGCCCCCACCACCAACAACAACCCGCCAATCAACTCCGTTAACGCCGCCGCCAGCGCCGAAGCATACGGAACCGGAATATTGAGGTTTTCAAATGCATTCGCAACGCCGGCTATTCCCTCCCCGGAAATAAACTTCGCCAAACCATGCGCCGCAAAAACGCCACCCACGCAAACACGCACCAGAAACATCGCCCAGGATTGACCATTCGTTAACATGATCGCCTCAATTCATTAGAAAGCATGCCAGTTGAATCGTTTCCAACAGACTAACACCCCCCTTGAACGCGTCAAGCTCGCGTCTTGCCTTAATCTGAACCCTCACGAAACAACAACAAACTCGACGTAAACCCATGCAAAAAATTCTCACCCCCAATTGGCCCAATCTCTCCCCCCGCAAAAAATCCCGCAATAGGAAATGACCCCAACGCATCGCTGATAATCTTCGACTCCGCATTCGGTTTCTCAAACATCGCCTTCCCCCTCCCGTTACATGTGCACAAGATACCGCCCGCCGGCGTACCCCCTAACGCATGAGCCTGTAACAACAACTCCATGTCTTCCTTCGCCGTCTCCTTATCCCTTACATGAAACTGAATCGTCTGCCCCACGCGCACCAGGTCCGACACCGCCAGGTAACCCGCCTGTTGGTCCGCTGCCACAATATTCCGAATCAGAAAATCGCCACGTCCAAACCGATCCTTGTATTCATTGATCACCCGCCCGACAAACAGCCCATGTTGCAACAGGTCACGATCCCGCTCCTCCATATCCTCCGCCATTTTCTGGATCGCCTTCATCACCGCAATTCCCCCAATCTCTTGGATCAGATTATGCCTCGCCTTCGTAATCACCCACGGCTTCCCAAACGCCTTACACCCCTGGCTTACGATCGTCTCCACACCAATATCCCCAGACAATACCACGCCCACCGTCCCCTCCAACAACACCTCACCATCGCAAATCAGTCGATTCTCACCAGGCCCAACCCCTCCTGATGCCAACCCGCCCACAATCGGCGTCCCCGGTATCGCCGCGTTCAACGCAGGAAGAAAATTCACGATCGGCACGGAAAACGGATCAGCAAACAACAAAACCGCCTTGGGTTCCTCCACCTCATCTTCCGTTCCCTCTTCCGTTTCCTCCATACCCAATAACGACCCACTCCCACGCGCCCCTAGACCCAGCAAATTACGTCTCAACTGTCCCGGGTTTGCCTTCACCGCAGGCCAGTTCAGATCATCCTGACAAAACACCCGCAAACGTACATCACCCAAACTCGCCGCAATCGCCGCCAGTCCTTCAGAATGCTCCAGCTCATGACCCGACCCGATCACCCCTCCCCCCGTTACACCGATCGAATGCTTCGGATTCACGATCTCCTTCAACAATCGATTGACATGGTGCAATCCATTCTTATGTGCCGCTCCCGCAAACAACACAACTATATCTACCTCGCGCCCCTCCATTTGCCCTTGAATACTCGAAAACACCTCATCCGCCGCCTCCGCCGCATCGCTCTCGCCACTGATCGCCGATGCAAACCGAATTGTGCCTTTTCGCGTCGTCATTGCTCACACGAGTATAGGTCACATCCCGGTCTCAACGAGTCCAGCCGGCCCGTTATCCGATTCCTGCAGCACCAAAACAGCCACCCCCATGTCAAACACCACACCCTGAAATTCGTGGTCACAGTCTTAATCATGGCTGAGACACTCGTTATATAAATAGTTCTGCGGCATGCCTTTATGTCAGCTATCCGTACTCAAAACTCGAAATTCAGGACAAATTCCTGGGATCTTCCGGGGGGACTTATTTTGCAAAAAACTCTTTATACTTATGCACAATATCCGTCCGATCATATAGAATACGTATGATTTACATGATCACGCTAGGCGTGCGAGCTCCCAGCACGGGATCGCTGTAACTCAGGCATCAGGTTAACGGAAAATAAATGCTGACCATTACCGAAAGAGACAACCGCAAATTCTGCGACGGCTTGTCCCGCAGAGCTTTCCTCCGTATCGGCGGCCTTGGCGCAGCGGGCCTCTCCCTGCCCCAAATACTCGCCTCCCAACAAGCCTCCGCACAATCCTCTCGACCAAATAACAAGTCCGTTATCATGGTCTACCTGCCCGGCGGACCACCGCACCAGGACATGTTCGACCTCAAACCCGATGCCCCCTCCGAAGTACGCGGCGAAT
>JANQQT010000235.1 GCA_028284925.1 Phycisphaeraceae bacterium
AAAACACCCCCTTTCGCTCCCGTTCAACCCCCCAATTTCCACCCACCAGTTAATCCGCTTATCCACAAAACTTCCACCAATAACACCAATTCAATCAAAATCTATCACATATCTATCAATAGCTGCCACAATAATCCTTGAATATCTCCCGAACTATTGTATAATCTCACTAGCATTGCCCGAATTTCCATCAAAAGGTGACAGAATGCCTGCAGGAACTACCACACTTCAGCGAAGCCACGTCGAGCAACTCGTCAGGCAAATCCTCAAGGATCACCTCAATACACCCGTCAGAACCACACTCGATATCCCCGCCATCTCAACCGGACCCAACCCCCTCCTCGTCAACGTCTCCGCCCGACACATTCACGTCACCCAATCCGATCTCGAACAACTCTTCGGTCCAGGCGCTAAACTCTCTACATTAAAAGACTTATATCAGGATGGCGAATTCGCCTCCGAGCAAACCGTCAACGTCATCGGCCCACGAAACCGTATGATCCCCAACGTCCGAATCCTCGGCCCAACACGAGACTACACCCAGGTCGAACTCTCCTACACCGATGGCATCTACATGGGCATCGACCTCCCACTCAAAACATCTGGCGACCATGACAACACACCCGGCTGCGTCCTCGTCGGACCCCACGGAGCTGTAAATCTGTCAAAAGGTGTCATCCGCGCCGAACGCCACGTTCACATGTCACCCGACGATGCCGCTCACTATGGCGTTAAGTCCGGTGACTACATGAGTTTACGTATACACGGCCCATGCGGCGCCACCTTCAACAACCTCCTCGTCCGCGAACACCCCAAAGTCAAGCTCGAAGTCCACATCGATACCGATGAGGGCAACGCCTGCCACCTCGCCTCAGCGACCAAAATCGAGCTTATGAAGTAAAAAATCCCCGATCCCGTCCCAAAAACGCAGATCGGCATGACGTAGATAAACAGAATTCACACTCCCGCATTCAGGAAGCCCTAAACCACTGATGCACAAGTGTTTACAGAATTCAACAGTCACCCAAACCCCGTGATTACGGAGTCACCATCATGGCACAAGAAGCCTTGGGAATGGTCGAAACCAAGGGCCTAACCGCCCTCCTCGAAGCCTCAGACGCGATGCTCAAATCCGCCAACGTCCAGATGCTCGGCTGGGATAAGGTCGGATCCGGCATGGTCACCTCCTTCGTCACCGGTGACGTCGCCGCCGTCAAGGCCGCTGTCGACGCCGGCGCCGAAGCCGCAGGACGCGTCGGCGAAGTCGTCGCCATCCACGTCATCCCGCGACCCCACGATGAACTGCCCTCCCTCCTCCCGGCTAAGAAAAAGGCCGCTAAGTAAGCATTCATCGCACCATCAAACAAACCCGTTGCCGCGCATAAATGCTTGCGGCTACGGGCCTTACGCCCATCATAAGGAGATGTGCCATGCAAGCCATCGGCATGATCGAAACCCGCGGACAAACACCCCTCGTCGAAGCCACAGACGCCATGCTCAAAGCCGCCAACGTGGAACTCGTCAAAACCGTGCCCATCGGTGGCGCATACATCACCGTCGTCGTGCGCGGTGATGTCGGTTCCGTCAAGGCCGCCGTCGACGCCGGCGCAGACGCCGCCTCACGCACTGGCGAACTCGTCGCCGCACACGTCATCGCACGCCCCCACGATGGACTCCTCGACAACTTCTAAATCGTTGTCGGTAAGTCACTTGCGCATATCGCGACACATCTGTGCGCGCCCCATTGTGCTTCACGCTTAAGGCATTAACCATGATCGTCTTGGTCTCAAACCTCGGCAGCACCAGCTTCAAATACAAACTGCTCGACATCCGGTCGAACAGCGAAGCCGTCATTGCCGAAGGCGATGCCGACCGCATCGGCCTGGGCTCCAGCAACTGGTCCGTCATCGCAGGTGACCAGTCCGCCTCCGGAACGGCCGATCTGGATGATCACGCCGCCGCCATTGCACTCCACATGAATGAGCTGGCCGGCATGGGCGTCGAGCAGGCAAGTCGTTTGGATGCAGTAGGTTATAAAGCCGTACACGGCGGCCCCATCAGCAGCGCTGTCATTGTCGATGATCATGTCCTTGATGTCATGAGCAAGTTTGCCGATGTCGCCCCCCAGCACAACCCACCCTACATCGAGGCCATGAAGGCTTTCGCCGCTCGCCTTCCGGATGTGCCCCAGGTCGCCGCTTTTGAAACCGGCTACCACCAGACGATCCCGGAAAAACGCACCACCTACGCCATCCCCTACGAATGGACTGAACTCGGCGTCCGCAAATATGGCTTCCACGGCGCCTCACACCGCTACATCGCCACACGAATGGCCGAAATCGCCCCTGAGGCCCAACGCATCATCAGTTGCCACCTCGGCGGCTCATGCAGCATCTGCGCGATTCAGGATGGCAAAAGCGTCGCCAACAGCTTTGGCATGACCGTGCAGACCGGCGTCACGCACGCCTCTCGCGTCGGTGACTTTGATACCTTCGCCCTCCTCAAACTTCTCGCCGCCGACATCAACCTTGACGAAATCTGGCAAAAACTCGGTAAAAACGGCGGCTTATTAGGGCTGAGCGGCGTTTCAAGCGACCTTCGCGAAATCGAGATCGCCGCAGACCAGGGCAATCAGCGAGCAAGGCTGGCCATCGATGTCTTCGTCGAATCCGTGCGGGATTACATCGGCTCATACCTTGCCGTCCTGCACGGCGCCGATGCCATCTGCTTCACTGGCGGCATCGGACAGCACGGTAAGGCGATTCGCCGAGCGGTATTGGAGGGTTTTGAGTTTGCGGGGGTGAAGCTGGATCTTGAGAAGAACAAGGCGGCGGATGGGCGGGCGGAGACTCGCATTGATGTGGATGGGGGCGATGTGGCGGTGTGGGTATTGCCTACGAATGAAGAATTGATTGTTGCCCGGCAGGCGGTTGAGGTTTTGCAGGGTGCTGAATCGAGAAATTGATAACGCAGCGTGACCGGGATGCGTTGCGAATAACAGGTTGACAAACGTTTTACTCAGACTGGAGTTTAGCGATGGCACAAGAAGCAATCGGAATGATCGAGACACGGGGCTTGACCTCAATCATCGAGGCCGCAGATGCGGCGTTGAAGGCCGCAAACGTCAAATATGCCGGTCACGCGAAGGTTGGCAGTGGGATGGTGAGCGTGACTTTTACAGGCGATGTCGCTGCGGTGAAGGCGGCGGTGGATGCCGGCGCGGAGGCGGCGGGCCGCATCGGTGAGGTGATTTCGACCAACGTGATCGCCAGGCCGCACGCGGATGTCAGCAAGGTATAACTGACTTTCTGGCCGGTGTTTACGTTCATTGCTCGGCAGGTGCGCGTTGCGTCGGCGTTGTGGATGATCGTGTTAGGTTGATGGTTTGAAGTGGTCTTCTCTACGGAGGTTTGCCATGTTTCTCGCTCGTGTGCAAGGTCAGGTGGTGGCGTCACAGAAGGACTCATCGATGGCGGGCAAGAAACTGCTGATCGTTGAGCCTTTGAAGGTGAACTACCCGGAAGGTGGCGGTGGTGAGTTTGAGGTGACGGGCCGGGCGATTGTGGCGGTGGATCGCATTGGCGCCGGAGAGGGACAACTGGTGTTGATCGTGCAGGGAAGCAGCGCCCGCATGACGGAGGGGTGTAAGGAGCTACCGATCGACGCGGTGGTGGTGGGGCTGGTGGATGAGGCGATGGTGGGCGGCAAGACGCTGGATTTGAGCGGTGTGGGGTGAGGTGGGACGGCGACGAAAATGTGCGTTTAGTGCGATCTTTCAGGCGTTTCTGACGCGAACGGACGGTTTTTTGAAGCGAAATGATACGGAAGGCGAACTGTCATGAACCAATCGACACTCGTAGCGACGGTGGTACAGCAGGTCCTGGAAAAGTTGAACGGTCCATCGGGGGCTTCTTCTTCGGGAGATTCGGGGGCCGGATCAGGTGGTGGTAAGTCGTTTAGTGTGCCGACGGGGTCGTTTGGCGTGTTTTCGAGCGTAGATGATGCGGTGGATGCGGCAACGGCGTCGCAGAAACAGTTGGTGGAGCAGGGGCTGGAGACGCGTCGGTCGATCGTGAAGATCTTGAAGGAGACAGCGGAGGCGAACGCGAAGGAGTGGGGGCGTGTGGAGTTGGAAGAGACGAAGATCGGGCGTCTTGACCACAAGGTTGCGAAATTGGAATTGTTGGGCACGGTTCCGGGGGTGGAATTTCTGGAGACGGTAGCTCATAGTGGTGATGAGGGTGTGAGCATTGATGAGTATGCTCCCTGGGGCGTTGTTGGGGCGATTACGCCTGCGACGCATTCGATACCGACTTTGACGGCGAATGGTATCAGTATGATCTCGGCTGGGAATGCGTTGATTATCAATCCGCATCCGAGCGCGGCGAATTGTGCGGCGATGGCGGTGCGAACGTATAACCAGTTGATTGCGGCGAAGCATGGGATTGAGAATCTGATTGGTATTATTAATCCGCCGACGTTGCGGTCGGCGGAGGAGATTTTCAAGCATGACCGGATTCCGCTTTTGGTAGTGACGGGCGGGCCGGCGGTGGCGCGTGCGGCGTTGAAGCAGCCGAAGCGTGCGATTGTTGCGGGTCCCGGTAATCCGCCGGTGGTGGTGGACGAGACGGCGGATTTGAAACGTGCGTCGGAATCGATCATTGCGGGTGCTGCGTTTGATAATAATCTGCTCTGTATTGGTGAGAAGGAAGTGTTTGTGGTTGACAGTGTATTTGATCGCATGATGGACGCGATGGCGGCGGCGGGGGCAGTGCGGTTGAATTCGGCGCAGGTGGATCGTCTGACGCAGGCGGCGTTTGAGTGGAAGGATGATCATTATGCGGTGAGCAAGGATCTGGTGGGGCGGAGTACATCGGAGTTGGCGCAGGCAGCGGGGACGACGGTGGATCCTTCGGTGGATTTGTTGTACGGGGAGACGACGGAGGATAACCCATTTGTGCCGGAGGAGCAGATGATGCCGTTTGTTCCGTTTGTGCGTGTGCGGGATATTGATGAAGCGATTGCGTTGGCGGTGAAGTATGAACATGGCTTTGGTCATACCGCGATTATTCACTCGAACAATCTGGAACGGATTACGCGGATGGGGAAAGCGGTGAATACGACGATCTTTGTGGTGAACGGGCCTTGTACGGCGGGATTGGGTGTGGGTGGTGAGGGTTATCCGAGTTATTCGATTGCGACGCCGACGGGTGAGGGTATTACGAATCCGCTGACGTTTACGCGTTTCAGGCGGATGGGTGTAAGTGGCGCGCTGAGAATGATTTAGCCCCCGGAAATTGTGCGACGTGTTCCGATTGTGGGGCAGGTGCATGAGTGGTGAGAGGGGTGATTTTGAGGTGTGAGTTAACAAGGAATTAGAGTTACATGCAGCTTGCTTTGGTTAAAGGATCGATGACGAGTACGGTCAAACATGAATCGTTGCATGGGAAGAAGTTGCTGGTGTGTCAGCCTTTGTCGAATGTATTGAAGGCGGGTGGTGACCCGCTGGTGGTGGTGGATTTGTTGGGGGCGGGTGAAGGGGATGTGGTGATGATCTCATCGGATGGGAAGGGGATTTCGGAGCGGGTCGGGAATCAGCGGACGCCTGCAAGGTGGTTCACGCTAGGGATATTGGATCGAGGGCGTATTGCGGTCGCGGTGTGAGAAGTTGTGTGAGGTTTTATGACTGAGCAGGAACGACTTATTGCGAAGGTTGCGGAGGAAGTGATTGCTGCGCTTGGTTGCGGTGGGGTTTCGGTTAGTGATGATAGAGAGGGCAAGGTTGAGGTTGCTGAGATTCGGCCACCTATTGGTGTGTGCACGGGTGATTATTCGCAGTTTGAGGAATTGCGGGGGAAGGGTGTGGGGGCGAAGGGGCCGACGGGAAGTGACGGGGGTGTCAAGAAGAATAAGGAAGAGTGCGGGTGTGGTGGTAATGATAAGGAGGCGTGTCCTTGTCCGGGTGAAGGCGGGAAAACTTCCGGGGGTGTGGGGTTGGAGGGGTTTGTGACGGTGAAGCGGTTGGAGGCGTTGGGTGGTGTGAAGGTGGTGAGGTTGGCGAAGGGGGCGCGTCTGACGCCTGGGGGGATGGATTATGTGAAGGAGAAGGGGATGGTGGTGGAGCGCGTTGAGGGTGGTGCGAAGGCTGGCGGTGGCGGTAGGGGGGTAGGCGGGAATGCGGCGGGTGGCGGTAAATGGCTGTGTCGAAA
>JANQQT010000242.1 GCA_028284925.1 Phycisphaeraceae bacterium
CTCATTCGTCTTATGAAAATACGCGATATGCATCTGCCCCCCCGGATCAATATACAAACTCGTATATAACCCCTGTGATCGCTTCGCAGCGATCGTCTCACTGAACCAGCTCCCCCCATCCCCCCAAGCCACTTTCAAATCCGCATTATCCGCATCATAATAACTTACCGTCTCACGATTCCCCCGCGTTGCATCATACGCCAGCGAAACATACCCACCGCCGTTCAACGTCCCCGAATCAAACGTCTCATACTGCCACCCGATATTCGTGTCAAATGCATAATGAAACGTCCCCGTCGTCGTATTCTCATACGCCATCGCAAATCGACCCCAGTTTGGATTGATCTTCAAATCACTATATCGCCCCACATCCCCCACACTGTCTATCAACTCAATCGTCCACGGCGCCAAACCGTTCGACGATGCCAACTTCAAATTCCCATTCGTCTTATCGTAATAACTGATCACCGCACGATCCGAACCGCTGAACTGAATCGAAGGATACAACCCCACAGATCGCCTTGAATCCACCACCTCCGTTTGCCACCTTTGCTCATCCGCATCAAACCATGCGTACTTCAAATCCGCCTGATGCGCATCATAATAAGCAACACCTGGCTCACCCAGACTATTCAACGCCATCGCAACATAAGGCCCAACCTCTCCACCAATCGCCCCTGCATTATCGATCGTCTCTACAAACGTCCAGTCCCCGTCCGCATCCCGCTGACTGTACTTCAGCGTCTTATCCACCAGATCATGAAACACCATATGTACCGTCCCATCCGCCGCGATCGCCACGTCATTGAACGTTCCCCGCACCCGACCATTCGCCGCTGGCCTCGCCCAATTTGGTGGATCAAACTCAATCACCTCCGTCGCGCCGTTCACATCCAACTCAATCCGAATCGTCTGCCCCACCACCGGCTGACTCACCCAGCTGATCGATATATTGGGCACAGCTCCCCCGTCGTATGCATGAATCAACGTCGCGAAAAACACATCCTCCCCAGTCTGCGAAATATTCACACGCTTACCCAACACATCCGCCGCCGGTGCCGGATCAACCGTAATCGACATGTTCTTCGTCGACGCCGTCTGACCCGCAAGTAAAGCCGTCTCAATCAACACATCACCACCTCCCATCAGCGTATTGATCCGGCCATCCACCAACGCCGATGTCGAGCGCGTCGGCAGATTAAACGAAGTCGTAAACGTATGCGATGCATTCCCCGAACCAAAATCGACTACGATCATCGTAGAGTCGCGGTCATACCAGATACTCCTCCCCACCACGGGTCGCCCGTCCAGATAACCATAACCATGATGATGCCCGCCCACCCTCACCCCGTCCGCGCCCACCTCATAATCATCCAGGACAATACCCCCGTTACTCGAACCCTCCATTGGCGCATGACTCGCTCCACCAATCGATATCGTGTTATGCACCGCCGTCCCCGTCAAATCTCCACTTGTCCCGGAACCGAACCCCGGATCAACAACCAATGGTTTCCCAAATCCCACCAATTCAAAATTCAACATGTCCAGATGACCATGTGAAAACCCCTTGGGGCCCACATCAAAAATTAACTGCCGGTCATTCGCCCCATTCCCGGATCGCGCCACGTAGTACCCATTATCCCCCAACGCAAAATTCTCACCCCGATTCGTCAAGTCCAACGTCAACGACCCCATCAACGCATCCCCAATCGCCGTCGTCCCCATCACCCACGTATCCCGAGCCGACACCCGTGTCAACGGAAACCTTGCATCATCCAACACCAAAGACGCCCGCGCCATCGTCACCAGCCCCGTAGTTCGAAACCCATCCGAAATCGCCGGCTGCATCCCGTCAAAATGCATCATCTGATAATACGCCTCCGCCAGCCCCGTCAATGCCCCGTCCCTGCTTGCCCCCCACGCCGTCCCATTGATCTCATCCAACCGAAAAGGCTCCAGCAACCCCAGCAACGCCACCGCCATATAGTTCGGCGTCTGCTCCACATGCCCGCCATCCGAATAAATCTGTGCGTCCATCGCATCAAACAACAACCCCCTGCCCGCATCTGCCCAAGACGTCGCATCCGCAAACTCCCCAAACGCCACGCCGATATCCAGCAAGCCCTTCCCATGCAACACCGTCCAGTTACTCACAGCCTCAACCGCCGTCACACGCGACAAAAAATCCCCATGCTGATACAACCGATGCAAAAACAGCGTATTCGCCTCCGCCGTCCAATCCGTCGACTCCAACACCGTATGATACGTCCAGGTCCAGTTATCCGCCCGAATCGCTGCATCCAGCAACCACCACAAAGGCTCCTGATCCACCCACGTATCCACATCCGCCAGAAACATCGTCTGATCCGACCAGCTCGCCAATTCCGCAATCAATTCCGTCACATACTTCGCGTCCCCCGTATAAACATGAGCCTGCGCAAGTTCCACCCAATGCGCATGTCGATTCAACGTATGCAGAAAATCCATATCACTCCCCGCAGCCGTATGACTCAACCAGTTAATCTCCCCCGGCAGATGCATCGTATAACTACCCGAATTGGGACGAAACGGAAATAAATCGTTATCCACCACATCATCCGCACGATCGATCACCGATTGTCTCACCGTCCCGAAGTTGTTCCCGATAAACGTCCCCACTCCTCCCGTATCATCCGGGTCAAAGAAAAAGGTCGATCCCCGCCCCCGCATATACGCCAGCAAATCCCCATCAAAAGTCGCCAACTCATCCGCATCAAGATGCGCCTGCAAATCCGCCACATCACCCCCCGTCCAATTATCCAGCAACTCCTGTCGATCCGTCTTCGTCAACACATCAGTAACTGCAGCATCTTCAATCACCCCGCTCAACAGCAATCGACCCTCCAACACCTCTACATCTCGCCAATAGCACAACTCACCCCAGCCCCTAACACGCCACCACTTCCTCTTCACAGTCCTTCGTCGACTAAACAACAGTCCGCTCCTCCTTACTACATTCGCCCCACCCCGCCACTTCACCTCTCGGCCAAATCTCTCCATCTCCGTGAAAATACATACCCATTACGCCACCAACGATGCCAACACCTTTCGCTCCCCCTCAAATGGATTGCGCCCATGCATCGCTAGGAAATTATCCACCAGCGCAACATCCCCTGCCTCCCATGCCACATCTACCGCCAATTCATCTGCCAACTCCGCCGCCACCCTCACACCCTCAACATCCATCGCCTCACCATCCCCAAACCGCACACTCTTCGATGCGTCATTCCGAATATCCTCCCACCCCCGAAACGCCGCAATCAACTGATTAAAAAACACCTTACGCCCGTCCTCCATCTCCCGAACAGCTCCCAATACGCCCGTCGTCGCCCGCAAACTCCCATCCTCCAACCACTCCCACGAATACCCCAGCTCCCCCATGCGCCTCTCTGCCTCTTCCCGACCTCCCACCCCGAACGTACTCCCCCAACTCCTACCCATACCGCTCCCTGCATCATCACCACCAGGCATTACCAACGAATACTCCAACCCATTCTCCTCACACCTCCCAACAAACCCGGGCCTCTCGTCCCTCAACCGATCCAACAACCAGTCCGATCGACATAGCGGCGTACCCCCACCTTCCTCTGCCGCCTTCTTGCAGTAGAAAAACAACTTACTCGGATAAATCGGCGTCTGCGCCATCTCGTGATGCAAATAAATCCGTACACTCGATGGAGCCTCATTCGCCGTAAATACCCGATCCGTCAAACAAACCCGCACCGCATTCGATAGTGACTCTTCATAAGCAAAATTCTCATACCCAAACCCCCGCACAAAACGATCAAAATCAAATTCATCTCCCAACCCAAACCCCCGAAATAACACCGCCCCATGATTCTCAACCAGCCTGTTAAGCTCCTCTCTATTCTTCTCAACCCATTTCCCCACCACTGCCCCATCCACATCATTTTCCTCACACCGCAAGACATAAGGAAACACCTCACCCCCCTTCTCCTTCTGCATATCCAATCTAACTTCCGAGACCTTTATCGCGTACATCCATCCACTCCTGTCACTTCTCAAACCCAACGCGCTCCCCTACTCCTCTTACAGATTCCTCCGCCGCCAGACACAACCGCACCGCCCACTTACCATCCTCCCCATCACAAACCACCTCACGTTCACCCCTCACACACCCTACCATCCAGGCCACATGCTCATCCAGCTCCACCAATTCCCCAACCCGCTTCTCACCCAGGTCCACCTCAACCACCTTCTCATTCTTCCCATACGTTAACCGATACACCGATTCATCGCTCCGCGCATCGGCCGCGGACCAACTCCCTGCAATCATCCCCTCACTGCCCCCAACCTTCGCCGACACATGATGCCCAAACGCTCCCAAAGTTTGACTGATCACTCCATATCCTCCCTTCTCAAAATCCACCACCGCACTGAAGTGATCGCACAATCCCTCCCCTTCCCCGCCACTCGCCCGGCCCGTCACCCCCACAGGATTCCCGCCTCCCTCCATATACCACCGAGCAAGGTCAAAAAAATGAATCGGCTCTTCAAGGATCCAACTCCCCACCCGCCCCGCATCATACCGCCAGCCCCCGCTCCCCTGCCGATACGCAAATCGCGACAACTCAATCAACACATACTCCGGCTCTCCAATCACCCCCTCATCAATCAACCCCTTCACACTTCCCCATAAACTCGACATCCGCAATTCAAAGTTGACCGCCAACACCAACCCCTTCTCCTCCGCCAACCCAATCATCCGGTCACACCCCGCCAAACTCAACGCCATCGGTTTCTCCATCAACACATGACAACCCGCCTCCAGCGCCGCACACCCGATCTCCTCATGCAACCAGTTCGGCGCCACGACGTTCACCACATCAAGCTTCTCCTTCTCCAACATCTCTCGGTAATCCCCATAAACCCCAACTCCTCCAAAATCACCCTTCGCAGCCGCCCTACTCTCTTCCGATGGCGCGCAGATTCCCACCAACTCTCCCCCCGCCGCCTTCTCTATCGCCCTCGCATGATGCTTCCCAAACAACCCATAGCCAACCAATCCAAATCGCACGACGTCACTCATTCCGGCAATTCCTCACCGCGCGTTTCGCGCGCAAACCAAACCACCACCACGCCCAACAGAAACAACGGAGCAAGCCACAACGCCTTCTC
>JANQQT010000247.1 GCA_028284925.1 Phycisphaeraceae bacterium
CTCCCAAACACAATATCCCCCACAAAAATTGGCGACGCCACCGAACGCTTGTCAAACAAATCCTCACGCTGCCACGCCACCTTACCCGTCTTCAGATCCACACCCGTCAATCCCCCCGTATGCGAACTCGCCACCAAAACCTCCCGACCATCACCCATCTTCATCACACAAGGCGTCCCATACGCCGTCCGTCCCCCACCCTTCCGCGAAACCCGCCACACATCCTTACCCGTCTTCGCATTCACCGCAATCAAACTGCTCTTCCCCTGTTGGTCATTACACAGATAAACCACACCCTTATGCACCATCGGCGACGTCCCACCACCATGCATACTCTCAAAGGCGCCAAAATCCCGCCGCCAAACCTCATTCCCATCATGATCCAACGCCAGCAAAACATTCGCCCCCTTATTCGAAAACGTCAGATAAACCCGGGCGCCATCCACCGCCGGCGAAGCGCTCGCAAAACTGTTGTACTTATGCAAACGATGCTTCACACTCTTAAACTCCCTCGTCCAAAGCTTCCTCCCGTTAATCGCATCCCCGCACACCACAATCTGCTTACCACTCACCCCATCCGTGCACGTCACGAATAACTTCTTCCCCCAAATCACAGGCGACCCATGACCACTCCCCGGCAGCGACATCGTCCAACGAAACCGCTTCCAGGTCCACTGCGTCGGCAACCCCTTCGCCTTACCCACACCTGTCCCGTTAGGTCCACGAAATCGCGTCCACTCCTGCCCACTCACACCACCCGCCATCACCCCCATCATCACACCAACTCCTGCAACAACACCAACCAAACCAATCCTGCACTTCATAATTCAACCTTTCTTTTTGACCTTTCCCTATCAAAAAACCCGCCCCACACACTATCATGCCCAATTATCAACTTCGCACCGAGGATTCTAACATGCCACGCAATCTTTGCGCAACAAACCCCGCCATTTTCACCCTTCTACTCCTCGCTCTCCTCACACCAACATTCGCCGAAAAACCCGCCCTCCCCCCGGACCTCCGCACACGCAAAACCGGTCAGGACTGGCCCACCTTCAACGGCCCAACCGCAAACCTCCACTCCACCGAAAAAGGTATCCTCACCGACTTCTCCAAACTCAAAGTCCGCTACACCATCGAAACCGGCGAAGGCTACGCCAACATCACTACCTCTCGCGGCCGACTCTTTCTCTTCGACCAGGTCAAGACCACCGCACGCCTCCGATGCCTTAATGCCGAAACCGGCAAACAAATCTGGCAGTTCACCTACCCCTCCGACTACCAGGACCTCCTCGGTTACGCCCGCGGCGCACGCGCCTACCCCATCGTCGACCGGAACCGAGTCTACATCTCCGGACCCGAAGGCATGATCCACTGCCTCAAGGTCACCTCCGGAAAACTCATCTGGAAAACCGACCTCATCAAACCATTCAACATCGTCAAAAACTTCTTCGGCGTCGGCTCCACTCCCATCATCCACAAAAACCTACTCATCGTCATGGTCGGCGGCTCCCCACCCAACAACTTCACCGATGTCTACAACGCACAAGGTAAAGTCCCGCACAACAACACCGCCATCGTCGCCTTCAACAAACTCACCGGCAAAGTCGTCTACAAAACAGGCCCGGACCTCGCCTCCTACGCCTCACTCACCATCAAAACCATCAACAAAAAACCATACCTCTTCGCCTTCGCGCGCGCAGGCCTTCTCGCCGTCAACCCCGACAACGGCAAACAACATTTCTACTACCCCTGGCGATCCAAACTCCTCGAATCCGTCAACGCCGCAACACCCATCATCATCAAAGACCACGTCTTCATCTCCGAATGCTACTCCGTCGGCTCCTCACTCCTCAAAGTCACACGCAACGGCTACGACGTCGTCTGGTCCGACATCAACAAACGCACCCGCCTCAAATCACTCCTCGCCCACTGGATGACACCCATCCACATCAACGGCTACATCTACGCATCCTCCGGCAGAAACTCCGGTGGCGCAGACATCCGATGCATCGAACTCAAAACCGGTAAAGTCCAATGGACCAAACGCCTCGACCAACGCTGCACACTCCTCTACATCGATAACCACCTCCTCGTCCTCTCCGAATACGGCCAAATCTTCCTCATCAAACCCGACCCCAAAAAATTCACCCTCGTCACATCCTCAACACCCCCCTCCCCCGACCAACCCCGCCTCATCAAATATCCCGCATGGGCCGCACCCGTCGTCTCACACGGCATCCTCTACATCCGCTCCAACAAACGCCTCACCGCCTTCAACCTCATCCCCAAAAAATAACCCAACCCCCTCTCCTGCCCCCCCAAACACCTTATCCTCAGGTTTTCCACATCCCGTCCCCCCTACCACCAGCCCTCTTTTCTGCTCCACCGCGCGCCGCCAACC
>JANQQT010000249.1 GCA_028284925.1 Phycisphaeraceae bacterium
GGCTCAGCGGCCAGTTTGATCCTCTACAGAGACAGCGTCATCGTCAATGCTTCTGAGGAATCGAAGTCGATCATTGCCTGGAACGGTTGCCTGAGAAAAGTCGGAGCCTGCTGAGGCAGGTGTATTCAGGGGGGTATTCGATCCGGTCGCTTGCGGAGAAGCTGGGGCGAACGGAAACGGCGTTGTATAAATCGTTATCGCGAACGAGATTTGCGTTGCATGATTGTATTCGGCGTGCGCTGAAGGAGGGGGCGACATGAAGGACGGATCGCCTGACCATCGACGACTGGTGTGTGAGATTCACGAACTGATTCTTGCGCGACTGGATGAGCGGATTACGAAGGAGCAGGTTGAGCGGCTGGAGTACCTGGTGATTCATCAGGAGGCAGCTCGGAAGATTTATGTTCAGGCGATGCTTGATACGGTGGCGTTGCGGTGGTGGGCGCAGGAGATTACGAAGGATCATCCGGATACATCGCGGGAGCTGGATTCTCTTAGGGAGTCTTTGCTGGCGTTGAAATTGGCGGAGGAGAATGGAGAGAAAGAAGATGGGGTGGTGTCCGGCTCGGTAAGCCCGGTGAGAAACGGGAGTTCGAGTAGTGGTGATAAGCGAGGCAGGGAGGTGGGAGGAGTGATGCGGCATCAAACGTGGTGGGGTTATGCGGCGGCGATTGGGGTGTGCGGGCTGGTCGGGATGATGGTGATGTTGATGACGATGGGGGGAGAGTCGCGGCATATCGAGGAACCGGTGGCGCGGTTGTCGGCATCGCATGAGGCGGTGTGGGAGGATGCATCGGGACGGAAGGTAAGTTTGGAGGCGGGGAAGAAGATTATGGCGGGAGAATTGAGGTTGATGGAGGGGTTAGCGAAGATTGAGTTTTCGACGGGGGCGGTGGCGGTACTTGATGCGCGGAAGCAGCCGATTCAGGTTGATTTGAAGACGGGGAAGGCGGTTCACCTTTTTTGGGGGCAACTGGCGGTTTTAGCGGAGGGGAGGGATGCGGACGGGTTTACGATTTCGCTATCGAATGGGCGGCGCGTGGTGGATCGGGGGACAGAGTTTGGAGTGTTTGTGGATCAGAAGCAATCGACGCAGGTGCAGGTCTTTGACGGTGTGGTTGAGACATACCAACTGAGTGATTCGGGTGAGATGCGGAACCAGAAGCGACTGTTGGAAAATGAACGTGTGCAGATCAGTGAAAAGGGGGATGAGGAAGAATTCGATTCGGACGCGTCGAGCGAGTTCATTCTGGCGGATGATTTTGAGCTGGCGATTCGGCCCCGGAAGGTGGGGAGTACGCGTGTGTCTGAGACAGGCGGAAATGTGATTGTGGAGACGTATACGTTTCCTGATGAGGAAGGTCGCCCTTTGAGTTGGTACCGGAAGTCGTATCCCGACAATGGGTATGAGTTGATTGATGGTCGGATTGGGAAGGAACGGTATTCCGATCCTGCTTGGGTGGGGTGGGCGGACGGCAGGAAGAGGGGTGAGCCTGACAGTGGGACGCCTCAGCCGATTATTGAATTTGATTTTGGTTCGATGAAGAAGGTGGGTCGTGTGGAGATTGTGTACCTGCTCTCTCCAAAGGGGGCGGTGTATGCGCCGGATCGGGTGGATATTTCGTTCAGCAATGACAAGGGGTTTAAGTCAGTGGTGTATCGGGAGACATCGGCAGATTTTGCAAGTGATACAGCGCGGCGGGGTGTGCGGCGGACGCGGATTGATCTTAAGAAGGCGGTGGAGGCGAGGTATGTACGGATGGAATTCTACAACGACCGGAACTGGACGTTTTTGGGGGAGGTGGAATTTAAGGCACCCGAAGAGGGGAAGCCCTAGACCTGGCAAATTGAACCATTTACCGCCTATATTGAGTGGCGTAGAAAGTAAAGTAGAGTTGCGAGATGCTTCGCATAAATCCCCTGGACAATTTTCAACTTCCTTTACGGAGAGACATGATGATCAAGAAAGTAAGGTTATTGTTGGCGTTAGGTGCGCTGGTTGTTTCGGCCCCGTCGTTTGGGGCTACGGCTTATCAACAGGCGGTGTTGAATGACAATCCGCTGTTGTACTGGACGTTTGATGAGGCGGGGGATACTGATCCCGCAGCGTCGCTGGTGAATGATTCGGCTGAGAATACGCTGAATGCCGTGGGGTCGGCATCGAGGGGGCCATCGACGACCACGTTGGGCGGAGCTTCATTGGGGAGGGCGGCTTTGATTAATGGGACGCAGGGTTCGATGTTTGCAGCGCCGGATTTGTTTGGTGACCCGACACCGGGCGGCAACAACAGCTCACCGGGGTTTGACTTTATTGCGACGCAGTTATGGGCGGTGGAGTTTTGGTTCAATGTATCAGATCAGGCAAATCAGTATTTCAGTGAGGCGTTTGACGGGGCGGGTGGGTCAAACAATCCGGGATTGATTTACAACTTTAATGCGACGCAGGTGGAGATGTTCACAGGGCCGCGTACGGGTGTGGCGGGTGTGACGGCGGATGAGTGGCATCATGTGGTGTTTGCGTTTTATGGGAACAGCGGTGGGTTCGCGGATAATCTGCGTGAGATTTATGTTGACGGTGTATTGACGCAGGATACGACGAGCGCGTTTTCGGCGGGGCATGGGTTGAGGAACATTGCGATTGGGAACGCGGCGAATGGGACCGTGCCTATCAATGGGATGATTGATGAGTATGCCATTTATGAGTTGGGGAATTTGCCGGATTTGGCCGCGAGGAGAGCGCATGTCGCGGATATCGCTGCGCATTATTCGTTGGCGCCACAGGGTGGGGGAGGCGGTGGGGAGGTTGTTGCGGGGGATGCGTTGAATGGTGAGAATTTGTCTGCTTATAACCAAGCAGTGCTAGCGGATTCGCCCGAGTTTTACTGGACATTTGATGAGGCAACCGGGGCGGCGATTGAGCAGGTGAACGGTCTTGCGAATGATCAGTTGATTCCAAGTGGGGGAGCGACGCGTGTCGGGTCGGCTGTGACGCCTACGGGGATTGGATTGGGGATGGCGGCTGATATTGACGGGGTTAATGGGAGTCGTTTTTTTGCATCGGCATTATCGGGAACGGAGATCGGGGCGAAGTGGGCGACGGAGTTCTGGATTCAGCTTGATGATTCGGCGAAGCCTACTTACATCATTGAGAGTATCAGCGGGACGGCGAATAGTCCGGGGATTATTCACGGTTTTTCGGGTAGTGTGTTTGAGTTGTTTCAGGGGAATCGGACGGGGGCGGGCGGGCCGACTGACCTGGCGGATGGGGAGTGGCATCATGTGATTCTGGGAAATGATACAACGACGGGGATGCATACATTTATTATTGACAATGGAAGTCCTCAGACATTTGGGGGGGCACCCGGTCCGGTGACGACGACGTTTTTGCTGGAGCAGTTGGCATTGGGTGCGACGGTGGTTCAGGGCGGCGTGAACGTGATGGATGGGCGGGTGGATGAGCTTGCGATTTATGATTTGACGGGTGAGGCGGATTTTGGGGCGGCGTTGGAGCGGCTTGCGGGGCATTACACGGCGGCATCCCAGAACACAGACGTGGAAGATGAGATGCATGAAGTTGGGTCGTCGCTGTATGCGCGGGCGGAGTTTGATGTGAATGATCCAGGTTCGATCGCGCATTTGCGATTGGACATGCGGTTTGATGATGGGTTTGTGGCGTATCTGAACGGTACGAAGGTGGCGGAAGCGAATGCGCCGGCGTTGCCGGTGTTTGATTCGGTGGCAACTGGGGAGGTTGAGGGGCCGTTTGCGACGCAGCAGTTCGACTTGTCGTTATTTGTAGATTTGCTGGAGCCCGCGGGGAATGTGCTGGCGATACATGGGTTGAACCTGGCGGCGGATGACAATGATTTTCTTGTGTTGCCGGTGTTGACGGCGTTTGGGGAGTTTGAGTTGGATACGCAGGAGACATACTTTCTGAATCCGACACCGGGCGGGCCGAACGGTCCGGGGCTTGGTGACCCGGGACCGGGGATTTCGGAAGTATCGGTTCCGGAAGGGGCGTTGGATGACGGTCAGGATACGGTTGTGACGGCGAGAGTCGACCCGACGGTAGGTGTGATTGATGGCGTGGAGCTTACGTATCGAGTGAATTACGGGGCGTCGACGACGGTACCGATGCTGGATGATGGTGTTGGGGCAGATGTTGTTGGGGGAGATGGAATTTATACGGCGGTTATTCCGGAGGGCATTTCCGGGCCGGGGGATATGGTTCGATATTTTGTGTCGGCATCGGATACGAGCGGGAATGATTCGCGATTTCCATTGTTCCTTGATACCACGAATTCGCCGGAGTATTTAGGGTCGGTGGTGGCAGACTCGGGCGTTGAGAGTAACTTACCAGTGTTGCAGTGGTTTTTAGAGCCAGGGACGGAGGGAGCGGCGGCGACTCGAGGCGGTACGCGTGGGGCGGTCTTTTACGGTGATCGGTTTTATGACAATATCTTTGTGCGTCTTCGCGGAGTATCGATCAACGGAACGGGTAAGTTTTCTTATAAGATGGATTTTAATCAGCATGATCACTTCGTGTTTGATCCGAATGAAGAGCCGGTGGAGGAATTTGATTTGAATTCGACGGGGTTGGACAAGTCTTATGTTCGACCGATTCTGGGTTTTGAATTGATGCGTGATGCGGGTGTCCCGTATTCGATTACGTTCCCGATGCATGTTCGGCGAAATGGGGACTTTCATTCGGTGGCGTTGTTTGTCGAGGATCCGAATGAGGAGTATCTGGACCGGAATGGGCTGGACCCGGAGGGGGCGCTTTATAAAGGTGATTTGAATGGGTTTACGACGGCGGCGCAGCCGGGCTATCGGGATGTGAATACGGGGTTCAAGAAGGAGACAAGAAGGTGGGAGGATAATTCTGATATTGTGCAATTTGTGGCGGGTCTTGAACAACCTTTTGCCGAGCGGACGAATTTCATTTATGACCAGGTGGATTTACCCTCACTGGTGAATTATTTTGCGGCGAGTGCGTTGTTGCAGGATGCCGATCGGCTGGTGAATAACTTCTTTACGTATCGTGATCCTGATACGGGTTTGTGGACGATGTTGCCGTGGGACTTGGATTTATCGCAGGGGCAGTTTCAGGTAGGGAGTGATACGCTTCATGCGGATGATGACTTTCCGTCGGGTGTGAGCCATCCGTTTCATGGGATTCAGACGAAGCATGATTTCCGGAACCCATCGTTGTGGAATAATCTGTTGACGATTCTTGTTGCGACGCCAGACTTTCGAGATATGTTTTTGCGTCGGCTTCGTACCCTGATGGATGACTTTCTGAAGCCTGAGGGGACGGCTTCGGAGAATCTCTATTTTGAAAATCGGATTGAGGAACTTTTTGCGCAGATGCAGGATGATGTGTTGCTTGATGAGGCGGTGTGGGGAGATCGTTATGGGGCGGCGGAGACGTTTCGTCAGTCGCTGGATCGCTTGATTCAGGGGTATTATGAGCCGCGGCGTCCGCATCTATATGAGACGCACAGCATAGACAATCTGCTGCCGCAGGGTGATTTGACGACGATTGTTTCGGGTGAGCCGGGTGAAACGGCGTTGAAGTATATTGTACCGACGAGCGATCCGTTGCCGGCGGGCTGGACGGGGCTTGGGTTTGATGATTCGTCGTGGACCTCCGGGTTCTCGGGTCTGGGTTATGAAAATGATGCGCCATCGTCGTTTGATCCGTTGATTTCGACGCGGGTCAAGCCGCAGGAGGTTGATCCGGGGGCGACGTCGATTCTGACGCGAATACCATTCACGATTGATGATCTCGGTGCGATTGAAGAGTTGACGTTGCGTGTGAGGTATGACGATGGGTTTGTGGCGTATATCAATGGTGTACAGGTGGAGTCAGGGAATGCGGGAGATAATCTAACATGGAATTCGACGGCGGCTCAGAATGTTCAGACGGATACTGCGGCGATTACATATGCGAATTTTGATATTTCGGCGTTTATTGGTGTGCTTAACGAGGGGGCGAACAATGTGCTTGCGATTCACTCGGTGAATATCAGTACAGGGAGTAGTGATCAATTGATCCTGGCGGAACTGGTTGAGGGTGAGGTGATTGGCGTTGGTAACGGAGATGCAGCGGGTATTCCGCATGAGCAGGTGAGCAATCCGGCGATTGAGATTGACCAGGTTGACTTTGACGCAAATCCGGTCTCGGGTGATCAGGATCAGGAGTACATTCGGATCAATAACCCGACGGACGATGCTGTTGATATTTCGGGATGGGAGCTTGAAGGCGGGATTGAGCACACTTTTATTCCCGGGACGGTTATCCCGGCGGGTGGTTCTTTGTATGTGACGCCGGATATCAATGCGTTTCGTGCGCGGCTAACGGGTCCGATTGGAGGGGAAGGGTTTTTTGTGCAAGGGGATTATGATGGTCATCTGTCGAATTTTGGTGAGATCGTGAATCTGGTTGATCCTGATGGACAGGTGGCTGATACGTTGGAGACGCCGAGTCTGCCTTCGGCGAATCAGGAGCATCTTCGTATTACGGAGTTGAATTTTAATCCGGCGGAGCCGAGTGCGGCAGAAGTTGGGGCCGGGTTTACGAACAACAATGACTTTGAGTTTGTTGAGTTGCGTAATGTTAGCGATACGTTGGCACTGAACCTTGATGGCGTTCGATTCGTTGATGGTTTTTCGTTTGATTTTTCCAACGCTACCGAGAAATTGCTGGGGCCGGGCGAGTATGTGTTGGTGGTAAAGGATAAGGCGGCGTTTGAGTTTCGATATCCGGGGTTGGGGTTGAACGTCGCGGGGGAGTTTGAGAGCGGATCGCTGTCGAATGGTGGTGAACCGGTCAAGCTGGATGATGCGGATGGTTCGACGATTGCATCGTTTGAGTATGATGATGGTCGTAAGTGGCCGATTGAGTCGGATGGGTTTGGTGCGTCGCTGGAGATCCTAGATACGGAGGGGGATTACTCTGATGCGGATAGTTGGCGGGCGTCGTATGAAGTGCACGGGACGCCCGGCGGTGAGGGATTGGGTGTGCAGACGCATGTATTTTTGGTGCCGAGGGATGTGCCGAGTGTGAATGAGACATCGGTTGATGTGCCGTTGACCGATCTGCCGTTGGTTGAGGGTGGTGAGCCGGATGACTTTTTTGTGCGTGAAGGACCTGGGAATGAGTATATGGTAGAAGTTTGGTTGAGGTCATCGCAGTTGTCCGGGGATGCGGGAGGGATATTGGGTGGTGGATTGACGTTGGAGTTTGATCCGCTGTATGCGACGGCGCTGGGAATTGATTTTGGTGGGGCGTTTGATCAGGGGCGTGATTCGGCGATTGACCTGGTGAATGGTCTTGCCAGTTTTTCCGCGGGGACGGCGGAGACGACGTTGGGTGATGATGAGTATGTGCTTTTTGCGCGTGTGTTGTTTGCGAGTGAAAATTCGATTGATCCGATAGCGCAAATCTTCGTTGCGCACGATACGGGTCTTGATCGGGCGGCAGTGCCTTATGCGTTTACCGTGGATGGTTTTGGGGGTGTGCCGACTGATTTTGAGGAGAAGACGCCTGATGTCGAGACGCGCGCCGTTATTTTTGATTTTGACAACAATCAGGTTGTCAACTTTGCGGATCTTGGGTTTTTCCTGGCGGCGACCGGGGAACCGGTTGGTGGATCGGAGCCGCCTTATGCGGTATGGGCGGATTTTGATGGGGATGCTTTGGTCAATGGTGTGGATTTGGATTTAATCGTCGCATCGATCGGTCAATCGTTTGATCAGATTGGGATTCCTGAGAATGCGCGCACGGAGGGTGGGATAGCGGGTGGCGCAGGTGAGGTGAGCGTTGATTTGCTTGGAGAGGCGGAGGGCGTTGGAGCATAATCTCAGTTGTGATTAATGTGATTAAGTAGGCGATAGGTTTCCAACCGCGTGGTGATGTCGGCGATGTCTTGTGGTTTGATGCCGAGGGTTGTTGGGCTACCGGGGTCAGTTCCAAAATTTACCGGTATAAGTGTTAGGCGGTGATAAAGTAGGGAAGGTACTTGTTGACTTGGAATTCTTCCAGCTAGAGAATGAAGTGGATCGGGGATGGGTCCGATCCACTTCATTCAATCCAACTATGGGAATCCCATGGTTGATAGGATTCTTCCTGATCATCAGATGGTTAGGTCGATTGGAGATTCCGTGAAGACGACGCTTTTTCTATCAGGTTCGGTTGATGGATTCATTGCGAACAAGGACGGCATACCTCTTTTTCCGCAAGGCGCCTGGGAAGACTGGTGTTCTTTGGTGAATGAAGCTGACAATGTGATTGCGGGTCGAAGTTCCATAGAGCAATTGCAGGGTGACGAGATGGCATCGGTGCTGAACCCTAAACATAAGATTGTCCTGTCTTCACAAGACATTGATTTTGCTGATTCCGGATGGCAGCATGCCCGATCTCCGTCGGAGGCGCTGGAAATTCTTGAGCAGGCGGGTGTTGAGGAAGCGATTGTCGGAGGTGGCCGGGCTGTTTATCACTCTTTCATGCGGGAACAATTGGTGGATCACGTGGTTATTGATCTTCAACCGATAGCTTTTGGTGTCGGGGTTCCGGTGTTTGGTAATGAACTGCCCCCCACTCGGCTGAAGCTTTTGGAGTCTCAGCCGCTTAACGATGATGCGCTTCGCTTACGGTATCAAGTTTATCATGAGGGGACCTAACCTGTGCTGGTGATTGGCCAGCAACTTGGGCCCATTGTTTTGTTAGGCGTGCCTTTCGTTTTGGAATCGACGTATTGCGATACGGCGTAGGAAAAAATCCCGCCAAGAATTCAAACACGGTGATGTCATCAGGTGAGACAGAGAGCCTACGGCCATTGGTCAGCCCTTCGGCTATAAGACGGTCGTAAATCCAAGAGGAGTTAAGATTGCCTGGTTTCAAACTTTGGACTAGTCTAAGTTTTTGCCGATTGGAGTTCGTTTATGGTAGAACTATCTGCTGAAGACCTTTGCGATTTCCTGCAAAATATGTCGCAAGGCATAAAGAAACGCCAATTAGAGGCGTTAGCGAATCAGCTCATGTCTGTCAAGCAATATGCGGTTGGATCGACATCCGAGTTACTTGGCGAAGCTCGATTAGCTTTACAGGATATGTTACGCCAGTACGAAGGAAAGCTCACCAAAAGTGAAATTTCAGCGAGTTTGGGCATGATAAAGAAAATCGACGCCGAGTTCAAGAGAGTCAATTCACAATAACAATACCATTATTTATATACTTGACATGCTTCCTCGCAACACGTTTTTACATCAGCGATAGTTGACGTATACGTCATCTGAAGAGATATGGAGTCGATAGCCACTCAGCGATCAGGCGGCTGTAGCGTTCCTTGCTTTCTGGTGTTTCACGTGACGCCTAGGGTAGTTGCGACGCTCGTCAAGATAAACATACGCCACGCCAGAACCTCTGTGGAGTAATGGGGCCGAGTCTTGGGGATCTAGAGTTTTGCGTGGTGTGGTTGGTTCCGACGATTTCGGGTACTACTACCCGTTTTCGTCTTGGGTTTTGGCCACACCTTCGAGAAGAAGGGTAAGCGTAAACTACGCATTTTGGGGGGACATAAAAGCGGGTGATGGGACTCGAACCCACGACAATCACGTTGGCAACGTGATGCTCTACCAGCTGAGCTACACCCGCATTTGGTGTCGCGTCGGTATATTATCGTATCGGGAGGTGAAGGCAAGCGGTTGAGTGGAAAGGGTTTAGGGGATGGAAGAAGTGGGGATAGAATGAGGAATGCGTGGTATTTGGATAGGACAACTATTGGTCGTTTTGGTGGGTTTGGGGGTATTGGTGGCGTGTGGAGATGAAGAACGCGTTGGTGATAGCAAGACAGGTGGGAAGGTGAAAGATAAAGAGAACAGGCCAAAGGATCTGACCAACAGGATTGGCAAGGGAGAGAAGGCTGTTTCGTTGGTGAAGGTAGGGCAATTGGAGAGGCTGGTGGGGAAGAAGGTGAGGGTGGTGGGGAGATATATTTTGTATGAAGACGGGCCACAGATTGTAAGGGGGGATTTTTCGGTGTGGGTGGAGCGGGGTGATGTGAACGTTTATGAGTGGACGGGGAAGCGTGTGGGGGCGGAGGGGGTTCTGGAAAAGGTGGTGGTGGGGAAGGGGACAAGGGAGGATGTGAGGATGGGGCGAGAGGATGGGGTTTATTATCACCTGGCGCCGGGGGCAATGGCGAGCGAGGCGGAGGATGAGGAGGAATAAGGCGAGCGGTTGGTCAAGGTGACTTTGAAGGTGGCGAGGAGGTTTGGCTGAGTTGTTTAAGGGCGGTGGTGAAGAGGGTGTGTTTTTGTTTGGCAGTGTTTAGTTTTCGGGTGATGGATTTGAGGTCCTGGGCGAGTTTCTTGGCGCGGGTGAGGACGATTTGGTATTGGTGGTTGATGGGTTCGCCTTGTTGGGTAAGGACTTTTGCTTTTCGTTGTCCTGCGACGCAGGTGGTGCACCGGTAGGAACCCTTGCCCGCACAATCAGGACAGCGGGTGGAGCCTCTGCAGAGGGAGCATTTGACGCGGCCTGATCGGCAGATGCGGCAAGGAGTTTTGCCGGCGCCTTTGCAGGCAGAGCATGGGGCGGTGGTGTTGGCAATGCGTTCGTTGCCCTGGGCATCGAGGACGGTTTTGGTGGCAAGGACGGAGCCTGAGCCGTTGCAGGCGAAGCACTTCGTGAAGGCGGTGGCTTTGCAATGGGGACAACCCGCGAAGCCTGCAGTGCAATGCTTGCAGATGCGTGAACCTTTGCAGGCGGGGCAATTTCTTTGGGTCGTGCCGTTGCAATCGTGGCAGTTGATGTAGCCGTATTTGAAGTTGCCGGGCGTGTTGTGGAGTTTGTCGTGGAGCTGTTTTGCGGCGGCATTTTGCTGGTGGAATGCGGACTGGATTGCGGTGTGTGAAGGCTGGAGCTCGTCGATTGTTTTCTTTGCGTGGGCGGCAATATGTTCGGCGTTCTTAAAGAAGTCGAGAAAGGATTGCTTTTGGGAAGGTGGCGCAATTTGGGTGAGTTTGAGGAGGAGGGAGATAGATTGTCGTGTGGGGGTGTTGAGTCGGAGAGCAGACTGACCTGAAAGTTCCGTGGAGGCACGAGAGATGAGGGTGTTTTTGAATGAGGAATCTTTGGCGAGGACGGAGGCGGCGAGGAGTTTGTGTGCAATGGGATCACCGTTGATAAAGGACTTTGTGCCAAGACTTGGGAATTCGGATTGGTAGATGACGTTAAGTTGTTTGACGGCGTTGGCGCGACCGGCGAGGGTGAAGTAGTCGAGTTTGGTGATGGGGTCCGGGACGTGCGGGTTGTATCGTTTTTTGAATTGAGCGAAGTTTCGGGCGAGGTGAGCGCGGGCGGCGGGGAGATTGCCGGCTTTGATCGCGGCGTCGGCATTGCGGAGGTTTTGGGCGATGAGGGATTGTTGTTTGGAATGGGGAGATTGGCAGGCGGAGAGGATCAGCAATGAGAGAACCAATGTGGTCATGGTGAAAACCAGAGCAGACTGGCGCATATTGGGGGTCATGACGGGACTTTCGGGAGTGGGTAAGAGGAAGGATGTTGAACAGGATTGTATTCGGTTGAGGACCGACTGGGAAGGAAATTGTGGTGGAGGAATATATGGGGAATTGAAACAAGGTGAGAGGTTATGCCGTTATGGGTGGTGTGTTTACGAAAATGTTGCAGTGGTTGGATTGTCATGCGTTATGATATGGTTGTATTGGTACGTAATTTGTAGCGGTCGGCCATATCTGACGATCGTGAAATGGGGAGAGACGGAAACTGAATATTTGGCAAACCTGGACGTTTGTCGTCATTTGCGCTCGGTTTCGGCTGAGTGTGTTGTGATGTTGCTGGTGTGCTAATCAGGTGTTTTTTATGGAGCAAGAGGGATTTCGTATTTTGGTGGTGGAGGAGGATGAGGCTCACGCGGCGTGGTTGCGTGGGTTTCTGGGCAAGGACGAGCTGACGAGGGACGTTACCTGTGAGCGATCGATTGAAGACGCTGAGGCGCGGCTTGGTGATGGAGGTGTAGATCTGGTGGTGTTGGATCCTGGTTTTGAGGGGTGTGGCGGGATGGATGTTTTTAGACGATTGAGGAGCAGGCATCCCGGGACGCCGATTGTGATATTAACGGGGAATGGGGAGGAGGAGGATGCGGCAGCGGCGGTTGCGGAAGGCGCGGAGGATTATCTGATCAAAGGGGAGAATACGGGGCATCAGTTATCCCGGACGATTAAGCATACGTTGGAGCGGGCGCAGAGGCGGCGTGCGGATGAGAGTTTGCAATTAACGGCGCAACAGTTGAGGATTGCGCGAGAGATTCAGTTTAATCTGTATCCGATTGTTCCTCCCATGGTGGATGGGTTTGAGGTGGCGGGGCGCTGTTTTCTAGCGGAGGAAGTTGGTGGCGACTACTTTGATTACCTTGAATTGCCTGATGGGAATTGGGCAATTGTGGTGGCGGATGCGGCGGGTCATGGATTGGGGCCCGCGTTGATGATGGCACAGTTGAACGCGTGTTTGAATACGTTGGCGTTAACGACGAGTGATATAGGGGAGATATTGGAGAAGGCGAATGCGGTATTGGGTCCAAGGATGCCTGGCAATCGGTTTATTACGATGATGATGTTGAAGATTGATGCGAAGGCGGGTGTGTTGAGATATGGGAGTGCGGGCCATTGCCCCGGCTATGTGATGGATGGGTTTGGTGAGATGAAGGCGGTGTTGTCGAGTACACAGGTTCCGTTGGGCGTGTCGCGCGGGGTGAAATTTCCGATGGGGGAGGCGGTGAAGGTGGAAAGTGGGGATGTGGTACTGATGATGACGGATGGGGTGTTTGAAGCTTCGGATGGACGGGGACAGTTATTGGGAATGGAACGTGTGGTGGAGTATTTGCGGGAATCGCGTAGCGGGAGTGCGGATGAGATCGCGGATGGGTTGTATGAGCGGATCGAGGCGTTTTCGCCCGATAGTACGGTGGGTGGTTTGCAAAACGATGTTGCGACGGTCGAAGATGCGGGAAGTGATGATGTGACGATGGTGGTGGTGAAGGTTTTGTGATGTTTGGGGAAAGGGTGTTGGGGTCCGGGAGGTAAATGGGCGATAGAATAGGAAGTATGGAATGGCGAACACGTATTACGATGTTGGTGGCGACGCTATTTATAGCAGGCGTTATGGTGTTGGCGAAGCCTAAGACGGAGCCTGTTTATGCGGCGGGTGGGAATTCGGAAGCTCGTGCGGTGGAGGCAGATGAGGTTGGCGCAGAAGGCTATAAGCGAATTCGGATGGACTCACCCGTCATGAAGATGGTTTTTTTTCTGGATCGTTCGGTGGCGCCGTTGAAGATTGAATGGCTTCGCTTGTTGGTGGATACGTTTACATTGTTGGTGTGGGCATGGGTGTTTGGAAGATTTGCGGCATTGGCACTGGTGAATGAGGATGGACGATTCGTGTTTGCAGGCAGTGAGGTTGGGAGAAGTGGTATAGAAGGGAAGATGCGCGAGCAAACGGAGGATGAAGAGGGCATTGAAGAACATCGCTAAGGCGATGTTCGGGAATCAAGTTGCCATTTTTTGGGTACGAGGTTTTCGATTGTGTTTTTTGTCAGAGGAGGCTGAGGAGTTTGCGGATTTGCGTTTCCGGCGTGCTTGAGAGATATGCTTTGATTTGGATTTAGAAAAACGGCGGGCGTTTTTTGTTTTACCTCGGGAGCGCGAATTGGTGGAGGAAGAGCGGGCGTTTCGGGATTCGGTGGATCGTTGTTTTCGAGGGCAATCAGAATCTTGTGTGGAGTCGGACTTGGTTGATTTGCGGGATTTGGAAATGCCGGCGCCTGCGGTGTCGGAAGCGGGAGGTTTGCCTGCGGGGATTTCGTTGGGGTGATCGGATCGGACGGTGATTTTCATTTTGATGCTGCGTTCGACGGCGCGTAGGTTTTTGTGTTCATCGCAATCGCAGAGTGTGATGGCTTTACCAGATTTGCCGGCGCGGGCGGTGCGACCAATGCGGTGGACGTAGGAATCGGGTTCGTGAGAGAGATCGTAGTTAAAGACGTGAGAGACGTTGTTGACATCGATGCCGCGCGCTGCGACATCGGTAGCGACGAGAATTCGGCAACGACCGCGTTTGAAGGCGTTAAGTGCGCGTTGGCGTTGGAACTGGGATTTGTCGCCGTGGATGGCTTTTGCCTTGAAGCCTTTCTGGTGGAGTTGCTTGGCAAGACGATCGGCGCGGCGTTTGGTGCGTGTGAAGACGATGGAGCGTGAGGCGGATTCAGATTTGAGGAGGTGGGTGAGCAATGGGGTTTTGTGTTGGGGCTGAACGAAGAAGACAGATTGGTCGACGAGATTGGCGGTGGTGGATTCGGGGGCGATTCGTATATCGCGAGGATTCGTGAGGAGGTCGTTGGCAAGCTTTTGGATGGCGGAAGGCATGGTCGCTGAGAAGAGGAGGGTCTGTCGGTCGGAGGGGGTTTGGGGGACGATCTTGCGGATGTCGGGGATAAAGCCCATGTCAAGCATTCGGTCGGCTTCATCGAGGACAAGGGTTTGAATTGCGGAGAGGTCGATGTGGCCCTGATCGCCGAGGTCCATGAGTCGGCCGGGCGTGGCGATGAGGATGTCGACGCCTCGTCTGAGGTCACGGATTTGAGGGGTTTGGGAGACGCCGCCGTATAACACGGTGTGATAGAGTTTGAGGTGTTTGCCGTAGGTCTTGAAGGATTCGCTGATTTGGTTGGCCAGTTCGCGTGTAGGTGAGAGGACTAGACATCGGGGGCGTTTGTTGGCGCCTTTGGGCCTGGGGGAGTTTGCAAGTCGGTGGAGTATGGGGAGGGCGAATGCGGCGGTTTTGCCGGTTCCGGTTTGGGCACAGCCGAGGATGTCATGGCCATCGAGGATGAGGGGGATGGTGGATGCCTGTATGGGTGTAGCGGTGGTGTAGTTTTTATCCGCGACGGCGCGGAGGATGGCGGGGTCAAGATTGAGGTCGGTGAACTGCATGTGGCTTGCTCCGAGGCCACGTGATGAACGTGGGGTATGCCCGATCCGATTGATTCGGATTGGGTGTTTGTGTTCCGGTTTGTGCGACGTTGGGATCGGTTGACCCTTTTCGCTGCGTCCGGCGAAGTCTGCGTTACATCGGCAGAGTTCGGGTGCGATCCGCAGCGAAGAGAAGGGCGATTGGCCTTTTGATGGCTGAAAGGAGCGCGTCCTGTAGTGCTTATTTGGCGGGGTCGGCGTTTGGCCGAATTCTTTTAAAGATACCAAGGCACTGTAAGGAGCGGGGAGTCTAGGTGTGGGAGAGGATTAAGTCAATGTAATTGGCAGGGATAGCGTGGAATTGGGCTGAGGAGGCGGTTAGATGGCGGGTTACTCGTTATGAAAGTGAGTAGTCAACCACGAGACCCATTTCGTTCGATTTTCAGGGAAGTCATGAGAAAATAGATGAATTATCGCGGTGGCGATTTTGATAAAGATATCAGCGGTAGAACCGATGTCGGCACAGGCGGCGTGGGAGAAATGGAGCGTGCCCGGCGAGAGGGTGTGAAGGTCTATGTTTTTGAGAAAACTGGCGTGAAGTATGTTTGCGTATTGGGGTTGGAGACCGATGGTGGCGGTGTCGGGTTGAACGGCCAATGAGTTTAGAAAGGGGATTGGATCAGCATCATAGACAGATGTGCTGATATGAAGGTTGGAGGTTCCTGATTGAAGCGAAAAGGTCGCACCGAGTAGGCCGTAGATGATGCGAGAACCTGTCGGGATGGCAACTTCGAGAGTTGCGGAAACGACTGAGGCAAATTGAAATGTGGACGCGGAAAGGATGTGTTCCAGAGTAGATGTAGAAATTGGAGGAACGTCCGGAGTTTCGTTTATCCAGATTCGTGCATTGGAAAATTTTGCAAAGTCGACTTCAAGCATGGAATTGTTTTCAAAAGATTTGGATCGGCCTTGTATGCAAGCACAAGGTTATGCAGAATTAATTTTAGAGAAGCGCCTTATTAAAACAAAGCCTCACGATAGCATGAGAACCAGAAAGGTCGATGAGTAGTATTATGCATCGATGGAAAGGAAAGCTGGTATGACCGACGCAGAATCCAAAGAGGTTGTAGGAGAAGGTAAGTGGGTGAGGTTAGTTAGGCGAGATGGTTGGGAGTGGGCAGAGCGGGTCAGGGGACGGGCGATTGTGGGAATCGTGGCGATGACGACGGAGGGGAAGATGGTTTTGGTGGATCAGTATAGGCCAGCGGTAGGTAAGCGTGTGATTGAGATACCGGCGGGACTGGTTGGGGATGTTGAGGGAGAAGAGGATGAAGATATTGAGGAGGCTGCACGGCGAGAGTTGGAGGAGGAGACGGGGTACCGTGCCGGTGAGATAACATTTTTATTTGACGGGTTTCCGAGTGCAGGGATTACGGATGAGGAGATCCGGTTTTATCTGGCGAGGGATGTGGAGAAGGTGGGCGACGGGGGCGGGGATGAGCATGAGGAGATAGTGGTGCATGAGGTATTGGTGAAGGAGGTTGAGGGGTGGTTGAAGGGGAAAGTGGGGGAAG
>JANQQT010000269.1 GCA_028284925.1 Phycisphaeraceae bacterium
TTCCACCCCCCACTTAACAGTCCAATAAGCCTCTAAAAGTTTCCCAAACCAGCGCCAAACCAGCCCCAAATCCAACCACCTTCCACACATCCGGTCTCGCACGCCATCCACCTCCTACGGCACATCTAACTCACGCCAATTACATCCCCACAAATCTCTCCAATTCCCCCTCCAACTTCTCCACGTTCTTCTCGTAAAGTAAACTATCCCGCAACTCAAACTGTATAAATGAACTTGGCTCGCCATCCCAACATTGATCATATTCATACCACCCGAGATCAAACAAGCTTGTCAACCATCGCACGCCGTACGCACGCTCAGGAGGATCGAATGCCTCTTCTTCCGCCAGCAAGGCGCTAATCCTCTCGCCTTTCGGATACACATTGCAAATCTCTTGTAGCGATGCCAATCCGTAATGCGCGCCGTCAAAAGCGTCTCGAAATTCTTCGGCCCAGTTCAATGATCGTGAAAACAAAAATAGAAAACAAAATTCCTGTCGATTCACGCCACGAAACTTTCGCAATCGCCGGGCATGCAGCTCCTTGATTACCGTAATCAACTGATCTCCCGGATACTTCAGCTTCATCAGTTGCCATTGCATTAGCGTTCCGAACAGAATGTGATCAATCAGGAGATCCCAGTCCTCTTCAATCTCGCCCGTACACCACTTGTCGTAATCCAGAATAAGCTTCAGGATTGAAGGCCCAATATCTCCAAAACGGGCTGGCCGGATATCGCACTGCCTGATCTCTTCATCTGAATACCCTATTCGTTTCAGGTCTTGTATATGGCTTTTCGCCGACCGACTTGTTTCCGGCCAATAACCTGACAGATTACGCAGAATAACGCGGGTATCCTCCGTACTGATACTTACCCCCGGAAAAATCCTCTGTACCAACTCTTCTGGGCTTTCCATTACGAATGCTCACAGGCCAATGGGTATATAACGGTTGGATACTTTACGTTTCGCTCGCTAATAATCACAATCACATTCGTACATTACCTTAGATACAAATCATTGGCCGAAAAGTTTGTTGACTCACAATTCATATTTCGCTACCCTACCTTGGTACTTACAAAAGCTCTTTCAAACACCAATGGCCCTAAGGAGCACTAGATGATCACTTCCGAGTCCCGCGCGATACATGGATTGCGCGTTATCGCCTGCCTTACCCTAATTGCCACAGGTTCCACCGCATTTGCCGGTGACCCGGTTTGGCAAGGTATCTATGGCAACCATCGAAATACAAATTACACTCCCCTCCGTGGGCCGACAACACCCGTCCTCAAATGGGTGTTTGAAGGTAATGAGACTTTCGATATCTCTTCAAGAATCGATGCAAATCCGGTCGTCTCATCGGACGGTTTGCTTTTTGTCCCCACTCAGAATCTCGGTGGGATAGCCGCATTCAATAACGACGGGGATATCGTCTGGTTTCGCAGAGAGACACGTTTCAATAGACTCACCGCAGACCGACAGGGTGGGCTTTACGCCTCCAACGCCGGAACAGTCGGAGCCAGAAGATTCGACCGGCATGGGAATGTCATACAGTCCGGGATCCCCAAAGGTTCACAAGTCAATATCAGTCCCATCGACGAAGCGGTGTTCAGGGCGTCCTCCATGGAAAAGGTCATCGCAAACGATGAAGATGGCGCACTCAGATGGAGCATCGATGTCAGCAAGTGGTCGAGAGGGATTGCGATAGACGATGATGGCACGGTATACGCCGATCTGGACCACACACTCAACTCCGTCAACCCCCTCGATGGTTCCATCAACTGGACATACGACACCTCCAACGGGTCCAACAACACGTCCGCTCCTGTAATTACAGATCAGGGAAATATCTTGACTGTCGGGTCATCCACAGTCAGCCCAATGTCCATATTGCCGAATGGTGAACTGGATTGGATCGCCTCTGATCTGAATTTCAACCTGGGGCGCTCCTACATCATGGCCGACCCGAACGGCAACTCATATTTCTATCTCCCCGAAACGTGGCTCTACGCATTTGACCCCGATGGTAACGTGCTCTGGTCCAGAGATCTCAATGCCACCTTCCCACCCATACTCACGGGCGATGGCCAGATCATCGTCGCATTGAAAATGGACGCCGAAGGCTATGGACCACTCAAGTCAATCTCCGCGCTCACCGGTGAAGACCTCTGGGAATTCGATATGGGCTACAGAAGAGAGCTTGAACACGTCGTCCCCGGAGCAGATGGCCTGATCTACGTTACCGGTAGAAACTGGGATGGTCTGGATGGCCTCCCCTTCGTTTTCGCTCTCGTGCCGGAACCGTCCACTTCCATTGGATTCATTGCCGTTCTGATGACCATCGCCCTTTGCAGGGTTTCAACATGTCGTCTGAGGTGTGGATAGAACCAGAAATTCTCAACCCTGTTATGGTCACCCTCGGGCATGTCATTAACCGACGTTGTCAAGGGGTTATTTTGACTGCCGTCACATTGCTGTTTCCTTCACCACGTGAATGTCTTGTTATGCTGATCCGGAGATGTTCACGCTGTGATGGAAACTACGACTTCCATCTACCCGGTCACTTGCAGCGAACCCGGATTTCGCCCCATCCCCTCCGCGCGCACAGTTGATTCGTTTTCTACTCACCATCATCAACGGGGTAAAAAAGCTTGACATGTAAAAACGAACCGCTTGTGCGCACCACGCTTTCGCCAAAACATGGCGAACTGACCTAACCCTTTAACTACCAGCACCTTACCTCCATCCGAAAGTCCTCGTCCGCCCGAACCCAATTCCGGGGCCAGAGCGCATATATGGTTCGCGATTCGACCCAAAAACACCCCAAAAAACACACTTTCGCACCATTTGCACACCCAAAACCATCCCATTTTTTGACTTTCGAGCCGTTTCGCTACCCCAAAATCTCCAGTTTCGCATACTCCAGCACCAGCGTCTTCGCCCCGAACCGCTCAAAATAGACCTTCGCATTCTTCGGCGCCCGCACCGGTGACAACGCCATCACCTTCCCCATCCCAAACTTCGGATGACTCACCTTCACACCCACCCTAAGTCCTTGTCCCACAACATCTTCCATAAATTCCCCCCCCCCCGGAAGTTCCCCCGGAACCTCCCCCGACGCCGTCCCCAAAGTCATCCTCATAATCTCCCTTTCTCCCATACCGCCCGCCGCCCTTACGCCCATATCCACCACCTCCCGTAGTCGCGTAACCATCGTCCCAGCCAGCACTTACGTAATCCGTCAGGTCCTCAAACTCCACCACATCCCTCCCCATCTCCGCCAGAAACGGGCTCGGTATGGTCCGCTCCCTCAACCCCCTCACCGTCCTGTACCGCGAATAGGACATCTGCAAGTGCCGCTCAGCCCGCGTAATCCCCACAAACGCCAGCCGCCGCTCCTCCTCCATCTCACCCAAATCGTCCTTCGCCCTGCTGTGCGGCAACAATCCCTCCTCCAGACCAATCATCGTAACCACCTGAAATTCCAAGCCTTTAGCAGCATGCAACGTCATCAACGTTACCGCTCCCCCCCCTCCGGAACCCCCGGAATTTGGTGCTGACGCGTCGGGCTGTTCATCCGCGTCCGTGCCGCCCGTCTCCCGCGATTCCGCTGCCGTATCGCCCTCTCCGGCTTTGTTTTCGTCAGTCGCGCCGCCCGCATTCTGTGCCACCCCATCCACATCACTCACCAACGCCACCTGCTCCAGCCAGTCGTGTAACTTCTGTTCCAGCAAGAGGTTATCGTCGAAATAGCCGTCGTCGAACCGTTGCGCTGCCGTCACCAGTTCATACAGGTTGGCCAGCTTTTCCTCATCCCCCGTCTTCTCATCCTTGTAAAACGCTTCCAGCCCGCTGTCCCTCAGCACCATCTCCACCACATCCCGCACCGCCGGCACGAATCCCAGCATCTCCACGTTGGCCTCCCGTACCTTCCTGCTCCACCCCTCAATCATCCCCACAAACTGCCGTACGCTGTTCCCCGCCCGCGTCGTTAAGGCACTGATATCACTGACTTTACACATTGCGTCCCAAAGTGACACCCCGTTCGCCACCGCGAACGCCCGCATGTGCTGCACCGCTGTATCGCCGATTCCGCGACGTGGTGTATTGATAACCCGAAGCAGCGATACCTCATCCCCCGGGTTCGCCAGCACCCGGACATACGCCATGGCGTCCTTGATTTCCTTCCGCTGGTAAAACGCCGTGCCGCGTGCGATCTGGTAGGGAATGCTCGACCGCATCAGAATGTCTTCCACCGTCCTGGAAAGGGCGTTTATCCGGTAAAAAACCGCCATTTGGGACCACGGTATGCCTGCATCGTAATACTTGCGCAGGTACTCCACCACCTGCTCCGCCTCATGCTCCTCATCCCCGGTCTGGATCACCCGAATCTTTTCCCCACCATCGTTTTCCGTGTATAAAGCCTTGTCCTTACGCTTCTTATTGTGTTTGATCAGTGTGTCCGCCGCCTTAAGGATTTCCGGTGTCGATCGGTAATTCTGCCCCAATTGAATCACCATCGCATCCTCGTAATGCTTCTCAAAATCCAGGATATTCCGCAGATTCGCCCCGCGCCACCCGTAGATGCTCTGATCCGGGTCACCTACCACGCAGATATTCCGATGCGCCGCCGCAAGGCAGTGGGCGATCACAAACTGGGCATGGTTGGTGTCCTGATATTCGTCAATCTGGACATATGCGTACCGCTCCTGCAGCTCGGCGCGGATCTCCTCGTTACGTTGTAGCATTTGCGCCGTTTTCAACAGTAAATCATCGAAATCCAGGGCGGAGCAGTCTGTAAGTATATGCTGGTACTTGGTATATAACTTTGCGATGCTGCGCGACCAGAAGTCAGTCGCGCCCTTCGCGTACGCCTCATCGTCAATGAGATCGTTTTTCTCGTTGGAAATGGCGTTGAGGACCGCTTCGGGTTTGAAGTGGTCCGTGCTGATATCCAGATCCTTGAACGCCTGCTTCATGGCGCGCTTCTGGTCCGCGGTGTCGAAAATACTGAAATTAGGCTCGATATGGGCGTATTGCGCGTACTTTCGCAGTAATTTGGCGCAAAGGGCGTGAAATGTACTGATCGGCATCGACTCGGCGCGCCGCGCACTCAGTAATCGTCCCACGCGTTCGCGCATCTCGCCCGCAGCCTTGTTCGTGAACGTGATGCATAGCACATTCCACGGGGCAACCCCGATTTCGTTGACGATGTGGGCCGCCCGCTGGGTGATCACCCGGGTCTTACCCGAGCCTGCGGCCGCCAAAACGAGAAGGGGGCCTTCAGTGTGCAGGACGGCCTGTCGCTGCGCATCGGTCAGGTCGGCGATCATCGCGGATTCGGTCTGTGAGGTGGGTTCGTGCGGCATTCCATTACCATTTCAGATGTTAGCGTCTCGTCCGTGGTTGCACCAGTGTAGCGTCGGAAAGTGGTGTTTTGGGTTGTGTTTCAGGCGTTCTCGCGTCCATTGGCGAGTTTTTCTGCAAGCCGCCAGCAGGTCAATTGCATACGCGGGAGGTGGAATGGACCCTTCCATAGATTGCCCTTGGCATGCTGGGCGATGCGGCCATCGCGGTGGAGGTAGCCGAACCATTCGCCGTAAACCGGATCGGGGAAGTGCCGGTAGGCCCAATCATGGATTTGAGTATGCCAGCGGGCATATTTGGGATCATTCGTGAGATAATAGGCGTATAGGGTCGCGATGATGGCCTCGTTCTGGGGCCACCAGAATTTCATGTCGTGCCAGTATTCCTGCGGCGGGAGATTTTTGACATCCCGGTAGTAGAGGATGCCGCCAAATTCCGTGTCCCAGCCGAATGTCCACATCCAGTCGAGGATCGCCGTGCCAAGTTGAATGAGATCGGGGTCGTTGTTCCGGTATTCCGCTTCGCGCAGGATGAACCACGCCGCTTCGATGGCGTGCCCTGGGCACAATATACGACCATCGATGTGGTCGATGAGTTCGCCATCGGGTGTGACGGATTCGAGGACCGCGCGGTGGTCGTGGTTCATAAAGTCGTTTTGAATTTCATGGATTGTTCGGTCAATCCATTCGTTGCAGACAGGGTGATTGGTGGCTTTGCGGAGTTCCTGCGCGGTGGCCAGGAGGATCATGGGGATGGCGAGTGACTTGGAGGGTCGTGTATCGGGATTGTTTTTGGGGGGGATGAGGCCGGGTGTGGTGACGTGTTTGATGATCAACTCGAAAAGTTGGATGGCCTTTTGTAGGGGAATATCGTCTTGCGTGGCGCGGGCGTGGGCGGCGAGGGCGATGATACCGAATGCTTCGGTGAAGATATAGCGACGTTTGCGCAGGGGGTGGCCATCGCGCGTGAGTTGGAAGAACATGCGGCCATCGGCGTCGAAGGCATATTTATTGATGAAGTCGATGCCGTGTTGGCAAAGGTTGAGCCATTCGTCGCGTGGCTCGACGGTGTTGTAGAGTTCGCCGAGGAGCCAGGTGAAGCGGCAGGTTTGCCAGATGCCCTTGTCATCGTCGAGGAGAGAGCCGTCGCGATTGAGGCAGAAGGTGAACCCGCCATACTCGTGATCGACAGCGTGGTTGATCCAGAAGGGGAGCGTGTCATGGAGCAGGCCATCGTGGTAGGTGGTGATGAGGTGATTGAGTCGGGAGTCGGTGAAGTGGGTGGGTGTGGTCATTGGTGAGAGAGGGTGACAGTCCTCGAAGGTGTTGTTGGGTTTCTGTGGCTATTGGATCAATTGCCTTTGGATTTGGGTTGCTTTTTGGCGAGTTTGTCGAGTTCGGAGAGTTTGAGCCGGATGGAGACGATGTAAGGCGCGTGGCCTTTGGTCCAGTGGCCGTAGGTGGTGGTGACGATCGTGCCATCCGGGAGGACTTCGACGCCGGGGTAGGCGCAGTCGCGACCTTTGGTGTTATCCATAAGCCGGACGCGGTATTGGCCCTGTTTCCCCTTGGCGATGTCATCGTATTTGCCGACCCATGCGACCCAGTCGCCCTTGGTGGGACTGGCGTGTGTGGTGTCGCGGAAGCTGATGAAGAGTCGGCCATCGGGTGTGTACTTTCCGGTATGTCGGTCGCCGGTGAGGGCACCGGGGAGTTGCTTGGGTTTGGTCCATGTCTTGCCTTCATCTTTGGAGAAAATGACGAAGGAGTTGAGTCGGCGACTATTTTCGCGGAGGAGAACGGCGAGTTGTTTGCCATCGGGGCTACGGATGATGCCGGGTTCGCAAAGGTGTGCTGTGGGGTGGGTTGCGATGACGCGGGGGTATGACCAGGTGAGGCCGCCGTCCGTGGATCGGGTGGTGTAGACAAAGAATTTCCGTTTGCCGTGGTTGGGGTTTTTCTTGCCGATGAAGCGACCGTCATCGTGGAAAAAGGCCATGTAGTGGCCCTTGCCGGTTTTGAGATCGGTGACAGCTCCCATGACGACGATGCCGCCCCAGTCGCCGACTTTTTTGAGTTGTGACCAGGTCTTGCCGTCGTCTTCGGTGACGGCCAGGCGTGCGGGGTAGAGGCCCGACCACATGATGACGCGTTTTTTGCCGTTGGGGGCGATGACGCGGTGGAGTGTGGGGACTTCGAGTGATGTGCTCCATGACGAGGGTGTGGGGAGTCGTTTGGACCATGTGAGGCCAGCATCGGTGGATCGTTTGTAGACGATGCTGCCGCGTCCGTGACCTTTGGGGTAGACGCAGAGGATGGTTTTATTGTCCTCGAGTAGTAGTGTGGTGGGGTGGCCGAGGTACTGGCCGGGCTCACGGTCGACAATGATTTGTCGGTGTTTTTGGTTGGCGAGGTCGATGGTCGGAATGGTATAGCCGCGTGAGAGTGGGGTGGGGATTTTGACGGTGGGACCGGTGTATTGGGCGGATTGGATCTGCATGTGGGCGCGCCAGGGGACGAATGTGATCTGGCCCAGGTTTCCCTTGACGTTGGATTGGGTGTGGATGGTCTGGTTGTTGATCCGAATGGTGAGCCTGTTGGCCGCACGTGTGACGGTGAGGTTGATCCATGATTCGGATTTGAAGAAATTGGAGGAGTTGCCTAGCGATTTGAATCCGCCAAAGATGGGGCCATTGAGGAAGAATTCGCGTTTTCGTTTTCCTTCGAAGCCGATGAAGTTGGGTCCGAGTTTGACTCCGGCGGCGGATTCGGTTTGGTTTCGGAGGCGGAGTTTGGTTGTGAAATGGAAGTCACCCTCGCCAACGCCGAAGGTGGTTGATGCGGTGTTTTGCCAGCCGCCAATGCCGTTGAGTTGGATGTAGGATGGGGAGGGGGTCAGGAGTGTGCCGTCGATGCGGAGTGTGTGGTTTTTACCGGGGGAGACGAGAATGTGAGGTTTGGCGGCGTAGGCGAGGGGAGTGGGCAGGGTTGCCAGAAGGAGCAGCAGTGTTAGCGGGATCAATCGCATGTTGGTTTGCTCATGTGGAGTTGGTGTTGAATTTTGCCTGCAAGGCGCATTGTATAGCGTAGAGGTGGGGCGCCGGTGAGGAACTTGTGGTTGTTGTGGTCCTAATCAAGCAGTCGGCGGCGGGTACTGAGGCGGTTGTTGATTGGGAGGCGGTGGGGCGTTCGGTGGTGGCGGCTGAGGTGGGCCTGACGGCGGCTGGTACATGGGTTGTTGTTGGCCGGGGTTGACAAATTGTTTTGCGGCGGCGCCAATGCGTTGGGCGAGTGCTCCTTCACCGAGGTCGAGGTTGGCCATGCCCGCGGAGGTGAGGTCTGCGAAGCGTGCTTCGAGTTGTGCTTCGGTGGGCGTGCCTGCGAAGTGTTTGGCATTGGCGGAGGCTTGTTTGAAGAGGCCGATCATCATGTCGGAGACGACGACGGTGAGGAGGAGGATGTTGCCGATGAGGCCGAAGATAAATGCGAAAACCTTGACCCAGTTAATGTTCTTGAGTTGTATATCAATGATAAGAAATAGCACGCAAAACAGAATACCTGCAGAAATAATGGCGATCGTCGTGACTCGTAAATTTGAAACGACTTTGTGACCTTCTTCGGGGGTCGCAGGCTGCATGAGTCGTTTTGCTTTGAAGACAAAGAAGAGCGGAGCAATCACGAAGCACGCGACGCCAATCGGTAGAAGGACGGTCGGGGCAGCTTGTGTGGTAACGACGAGAACGACGGCAAAGAAAAGGACGTAAAACGGCGCTACGAGTACTGCAATCCAACCGGGGGCGCTTGCTTCAGGGAGGAGCGTTTTAAGTGTAAGGCATGAACGGAGAATGCCTGGGAAAAGTCCAAATACCTTTGGTGCAAGCGCAAGGAATGCGAGGACGGCAACGCTACCACGAAACACGACGGCGTCCTGTGGGTTGAGGGGTTTATAAAAGAGGGTGGT
>JANQQT010000167.1 GCA_028284925.1 Phycisphaeraceae bacterium
AAATCCTCTACTACAACAAAACCCACAACTCCCTCGTTCAAGCCACCTCAACCCAATTCCCCCTTACCTCTTCCTGGTCCTTCCAAACCCTCGCCACCAACGCCGGCCGCCTCGCCCAATATGCCCCCCTCGCAAACACCATCACCTACTACGACTCCAACACCCAATCCCTCACCCTCCAACAGTTCGTCTGATCCCCAAAAACATCATTTCAATCTCAAAAACCGCGAAAAAACCCCCGCCCCAACCTCAACAACCCTCTCCCTGCCACGTGCCCCCATTCTCCCAAACCCATTTGCCCTTCCCCCCAACCCCACCTACTATTCGCTCTTCTACTTTCCAAGGAAATAACACCATGTACGCCATAATCGAAGACAGCGGCTCGCAAATCAAGGTCAGCAAGGATGACGTCATCAAAATCGACCATCGCGACATCGCCGACGACCAGAAAACCATCGAATTCGACCGCGTCCTCCTCGTCGGCTCCGGTGATTCCTCCACCATCGGCGCACCCTACGTCGAAGGCGCCAAAGTAACCGCCGAAATTCTCTCACAGGAACGCGATGACAAAATCACCGTCATCAAGTTCAAGCGACGCAAAGGCTACCAACGCAAAAAAGGCCACCGTCAGCAGATCATCAAAGTAAAGGTGACCGACATCTCCACCGGCTAATCCCACCCACGGAAAACCCCAAAATACCCCAAGGCGTCACCGTACGGTGACGCCTTTTTTCGTAACCTCCCAACCTCATCTCCAAAGGACCACCCCACATGTGGCGAGGCGTCTCCATACGAAAACTCTCCTTCCTCACCTTCGGCCCAATGGTCATCGAAGCATCCGTCAACCTCATGGGCTATTGGATGATCGTCCGCGCCTACGCGCTCGGCTATCAACCCAATACCGTCATGTTCATCGCTGCCGCCGGCTCCGGCGGTTACTGCCTCTCCTCAATCCTCGCTGGGAAATGGGCCACCACCAACCGCGCGCCATACCTCATGATCCTCGCAATATTCGGCGCCACCCTCTCCGGCCTGCTAGGCGTTTACTTCGACGCCTTCCCCACTTTCCTCATAGCCTCGTTCTTCATGGGAGCTTTCGTCGGCCAGCACTACGTCCCTTTCCAGATCAATATGTCACACGTCAAACCCTTCCGAACACTCGCGTTCTCCATCGCCTTCTACAACATGTCATGGGCCACCGGCGCCGCCGTCGGTACATACATCGCCGCTGAAAACGAATCCGCTTCCTTCCTCTTTTTCCTCCCTATCGCGCTCACCTTCGCCGCCGCGCACCTCGTCCTGAACACCATCGCCACCCGCGCCCCAAACCACCACCATCACGAAGAAAAGCAGACCATCGCATTCTTCTCGACACCGCTCCACCGACGCATCGGCTGGATCGCCACCGCAGTCACCACACTCTGCTACCGAGGAATCTACTCCAACCTTTGGCCCGCCCTCTGCATCCTGCCCGGATACGAACACCTCGACAAGGGCATCGGCGTACTCGCACTCTCACTCCCCGTACCCCTCGGAGCGATCCTCTGGGCAAAACTCAGACACCAGCTCCACCACCCATTCATCATGATTGCCCTTCTCCTCTTCGGCGCAATAGGACTCTTAATCATCCCTTTCACGACCTCTGCTCTCTTGATCTACACCGCCCTCTTCATCGTCTCAACTGCAGACTCAATCACCGTATTCACCGCAATCTTCTACTGCAATGCAGACCCCGATGTTAAATCGCGCCCCCGATCCATCGGCATCTTCGAAGCACTCGTCGGATTCGGATACATGGCCGGTCCCCTCGTCTTCGGCCTCCTCGCATGGAAGCGCGCAGACCGCCTCGCACCTTACCTCGCAGGCGCAACGATCCTCATCATCACCACCTCCGTCCTGTCTTACCTCTGGTTAAGTAGAAAAGCACACCACCAATCCACCTGAATACCCACCCTCGCGTAATCCGGACTCACTCACCCGCCACATCACCATGCGTCTTTACGGCCTCCGCCATCTCCATCGCTTCCTCTTCTTCGCTTGCCGCCAATTCAGATTCGACATCAGCTTCCTCTTGCACGCGGGCCTTCGCTTCCTCCCGTTCCTGCTTCTCTTCCTTACGCCTCGAACTCAGGTTCTGCGCACCATTTGCATCAAGCGTCTTCACCACTCGCAAATCACGCATCTTGCTCAGGTCAACTTCCTTATCACCGTCATTGCCATCATCGTCCATGATCACCACCACCGGCTTCGCAAAGTTCTCACCGTTGGCCCGCACCACACGCCCAAACGACCCATTCGATAATTCAACATAACTCCCAAGCGGAAACAGACTCACACTGCTCAGGAACAGCCGCACGGCTTCACCATCCAACCGACCTGCCTCAACTTCACGCAACAATAGCACCACACCCTGAAACGGTGTCTTCGCCTTCCGGTAAGGTCGATCGCTTGTCATCCCGACATACACATCAATCGCCGCCAACACACGAGCCAACGGATGGATCTGTTCCTTTCGGCACTTACGCGGATAACCAGACCCATCACAACGCTCATGCGCCTGATAGGCAATCGTCAAGGTCAAAACGCTCGTGACCCCGGTCTCAGAAAGGTACTCCACCGAATAGATAGGATGACACTCAACTTCCGCACGCTCAGCCTCAGTCAAATCACGCTCCGCATGACGAATTTCACGAGGCAATCGCATCATCCCCACATCCTGAAACATCGCCCCAACCCCCGCATCGATCACCTCATCCGATGAATATCCCATCTGCGTCGCAACCGTCATTAAATACAAAGATGTCGTCAACCCATATTCCACCAGATAATCATCCATCTCACAACCGCTCGCCGCCGCCAGTGGACCAAGACTCGGATCACGCAACACCGAACTCGAAAACTGCCTCAGTAACGTCTGCGCGCCGTACAGATTAGGAGCTTTCCCGCGCTCCACTTCACCCAACACGTTCGATACCTCGTCCAGCGCACTCTGAAATTGCTCCCTGGCCGCCTTCTCCTCCGCCTGAAGTACGGACAATCCCAGACGACGGCTCTGCGGGCGCTCCGGTCGAGCTATCGGACGCTCTATCTCCTTCGTCAGTTGCTCATCCAGTCGAAGCGTCGATTCGACATGCATCTCCGATGCATCAACAACCTCTGTATCACCGCTTTCAGCCGTCGATGCCTCAGACGATTCTGATTCCTCCTGATCAGCTTCATTCTCAGCCGCTTCGCCTGTCTCAAACTCGGCCTCCCCCGTCACACTCTGCTCGTTCTCCGCCTCCTGCTCCTCCCCGCCAACCTCCTGTGAGCCCGCAAGGGGGGGCGTTTCGTCCGCTTCAGCCTCAACAAACAGGCTTGGGTCAAACTTATTCACGGACGATTCACGGATGTACACACCCTTGGCGATACGATCACGCATGTTGCGAAAGTCATAAGGCCCAATTTGGTGCCCCTCGGAAAACAACAACTCACCAAAACTGTCATAGACATCCGCCGGAAGCGGAACGCCGAACTCAATCCCCAGCAAATCAATCTTTCTCATGTTTTCCTGTTGCATGTTCTTCCGGTCCTCCCCCGCGTTATCGGTCCCTTGCTTTTGGCTGGTCAGTCTTGTTTATCGACACGATAGATATAACATTTAATCTGTAAGGCCGTGCTTTTTTACCTGACCGCTATCCGCTCCATGCTCGAATCTCTGCAAGTTCCGACTCCAACTTCTTCTTCTCGCAGAACTTTCTTACTTCCTTTTTGTCAATGGTTCTTACCACACGTGCCTCATCTTCCTTCGACAGGTCCACTTCCACGTCGCTCTCTTGGCCTTCCTGATCGAGCATAACCACCACGGGCATGGTGTGGTTCCCCCAATTGGACCTCAAAACACGCGCATACGAGCCGCTCGACAACTCCACATAACTCCCCAGGGGAAACAGGCTCACACTGTTCAGGAACAACCGAACCGCTTCCCCATCCAGACGCCCCGCCTGAGCTTCCTCAAGCAAAAGCAAAATCCCATCATACGGTGGAATGCCCTTTCGATGAGGCCGGTCACTCGTCACGGCCGAATACACATCGATCACGGCCAAAATCCTTGCCAGTGGATGGATACCGTCCCTCTGCTGACGACGCGGATACCCCGATTGATCGCAACGTTCATGAGCCTGATAACCCATCATCAGGGTCAACGGGCTCGCAAGTCCCGTCTTGTCCAGCATATCAACGGAATAGATCGGATGGCGTTCTACCGTACGACGCTCCGCTCCCGACAAAGCGCGCGGCGCAAGGCGAATACTCCGCGGGACTCGGATCATCCCGATATCCTGGAACATCGCTCCAATACCTGCTTGCACAACTTCTTCAGGCGAGTAATCCATCTGGCTTACAACCGTCATCAGGTGCAGTGACGTAGTCAATCCATGACGAACAAGATAGTCACAATCATCACTGGATATCGCTGCCGTCAAGGGGCCAAGACTCGGGTCACGCGACACCGAGCTGGCAAACTGTTCTATCATCTCGCCCGATGTAGACAGGCTCGGCGATTTCCCGCGTTCGACATCGTGCAGAACATTCGATATCTCATCGACCGCATGTCCAAAATGTTCCGCCGCATGTTCCGCCTCCGCACGAAGGCACGAAAGACCAAGACGACGATAATTGGGAGAGGCTGGACGCTTTCTTGCATGACCCTTGTCTTGGTCAAGCAATGCATCCAGTCGAAGCGTCGATGCCAGATGGGTCTCAGCCGCTGACCCTACTTCTTCTCCGACGATTTCCTGACTAAATAACGCCTTCAGCCTTGGCTTGGAATCCGGCCCTCGGTGGCCTTTCTCGCCCCCCGACGAATGGTCATCGCTCTCGTCTGTAGGTGCCGGTTCATTCCCAAATTGGTCCGCGTCATCGTCCCTTGTGAACACGCCGTTGGTGATCTGGTTACGTGACTTTCGAAGATCAGTATGCCCAACCACATGCCCTTTGGGCAACAACAGATTCCCCTCGCTGTCAAACAAGTCTGCGGGTAACGGCTTCCCGAATTCAATCGAAAGTAAATCGATCTTTCTCATGCTGCGCTGTGCCTCAGTCCGCCTGCGCCCACCTTGCCTGCTGATTCGATGACTTCACCCATTTCATCCAACGCGCCTGATTTCCCCAATCTCACACTACGCCGTCTGTAGACTCGACCAATGCGACATAGCTCCGGAAACACCCCCCACAATCATCCGAATGCCCCGATGACTCTTTGAACACTCAGCCCTAAAAACACCCTCCACGCCAAATGGATACATCGACTATGACAGCCGCGCACTTAACTGCCAGTCAATCTATTAATCCTGCAGCAACAAAAGCCGGTTCCATTCAATCAGGATAGTGTTTACCGGACCATTCCATTAACCAAAGACATACAGTTGCGCAGGCATATTCCCCCACGAAATTCCCCTAGGAAAATCGCCTACTCAGATACTCCCAAAGGACAAATCAACCACACACCGTTGATCTTCATTCCCCTCACTCTACCACCGTACCCGTCAAAACTCGCGCAGGCCGTATGGAATTAAAATATTGACATCCCGGAGAAGGTAAAGTGATGGCATGCGGATTACGCAGGTCAACGAGTAGGCCGCGTAACCTTCCCAACGAGTCACCATTCACAAGATTCCAACAGTCCCGGAAAGTGGATTATTCCCCAAGACCACCTTCCGCATATTTCCGCGATGTGTCATCATTGAGTTCTCGAGCAAGGAGGGCTGCAGTCATTCGAAGAGCTAGGGGTATTGCCAAAAAATATGCAAAACACTCTGGTTTCTTGTCAACCGTCTTGATCCGCATTATGGAGAATGCTGGGGAATGCGAGATGGCCTGACATGCGCTCAAGTGCAGACAATGAGACTTGGTGTTGCTTCCATCTGGCTGATACAGAAAATTCAAACTCAACCCCGGTTAGATCCTGTTGGAGCCAAAATGCAAAAGCGCGGAGGCGATTCCCATCTCGTGCGATAACGACTTTCCAAAAGACCGAAGGGATCGGTACAATGATATCTCCATCGTTGTCTACCCCGCTAAACTCACGGTCTTGCTCCGAGAACAGGGGGCCGGACAGAACGCAAAGACGTTCGGTTCGGCTTTGTCGCTGAATATTGTTTTCAAGTTTTCCCCAGAGTCCTCCTCTACTCGCCATGTTGTAGTGACCGACCTGAGGTGAGCAATTGGTGACATGGAACGTGTCCCCATTTGCCCGACGCAGTTCGCGGTAACTATTGCCCCAGGCCACTGCGTCACGTCGAACCAGATGCCCCTTATGAAACGCCTTGCGGTCGCGGTTATAAAAGATATCAGGGAGTTGGTACTCCGTAGCCAAACGGGGGTCCAGAAACCATTTTTCGCGATCGTTTCTGCCAAGTCCGCCGAGTCCGTCGCGGGTGTAGTCGGCATCGGGCCTCTCAGGGTCGGGGCGCCGATCGCGATCCAGAAAACTCACATTGGCTGCGGTGAACAGGGCCAGCCGACGATGTCGATTCATAACGATAGAGAAATGCTGGTAAAGAAGCTCATACTTCGGACTCCCACTCGTCCCCAGCAGTGGCGCCGCCACGTTATCAATATCGTGGACTTCAGGGAGAGGTATCTCAATACCGAGGAAGTCTCGATCGAAACCCTTGCGATTGCTGTAAGGCACTTCATGAAATGGCTCAACATTACGCTCAATCAGGTCGGTGTCACTGGATCGATCGACTGCCATAGTTGAAATGCTGGACGTTCTTGCCGATGGCTCGATGATATCCAAAACTCGATGGGCGTCTCGGTCGCCGCCACCCGATATTACTTCTAACTCTTCATAGATAGAGCTGACTCGGATGCCGCGATTGGCCACATATTCACAGGTCTTAAAAAAGTGTGGAACGCTGCGGTGATGAAGTCCCACGACCAACCATTGGTCGTTCAGCACGGGCGACCCGGAAGAGCCCTGCTCTGTATCGGTAATGTAGTAAACGAACTGGCGGGCTCGACCGATGATCCTGCTGTTACGGATAGCAATCTGCTTCGGCAGGCCACTCGCGTGTTGGATGATCGACACCGGCTCACCCTTGACCGCCTTACCAGACTCTCGGATCAATGTGTGGACACCATACGCCGACAACGAATGGCCGAGTGAGCCTGTCCGCTGTACCGAACAGAAGGTAAAATCGTGTGTTTCACTGGTGCAGAAAACTTCATCGGTCAGGTCAAATCGCTCAGTAGTTTTTAAACCGTTGTTCTCGTCATACTCGTACTCGAACAGAACATGGCTGTGTGCCGCCAAATTGCGAGTGGAAAGCACGTGATGGTTGGTCAGCAACAAACCAGGTCCGACGAGGAAACCTGTTCCAGAACCGAGCGGGATGTTGTACTCGTTGAAGACCGATACGCGGCCGACCGCCCGCGCAGCGAGAGAGCCGCGAGTCAGGTAGTTCACCTGAAAGAGATCAGATTCGCCGAGTATCCGCTCTTGCGGCGCGAGCTGTGCAATCGGCAGCAAGCGGCGACGCTGCTCAATTCGACTCGCTTCCTCCACCTCATCAAACTGCAACTGCAGTAAACGGAATTCTTCGTAGGCAAGCAGATTCTCAGGATCCTCACTGACGTGCGCCTGCCAGATGCGTAGAGACTCACATGGCGGGCGACGTAACAAAGCAGCCCGATCATCGCCCGGCTGTACTCGGCCTGACTGATGTTCAGCGGAGTCCACTGGTCCGGGGATCGATCGCATTTCGGGATCAACAATCCACTCGGGAATGACATGTTCGGCCAAAACCGTGCGGATTGCCATTCGGATTCCTTCGCTAACGCGGACGACATCGGGTAACCCGATGGCTCGCTGCTCAGAAGGTCCGGTAGTTAAAGCAGGCACGACACCACGCTCCTTCAGCAGTGCCGGTGAGATCGCCGGCGCGTTGATCTGCTGTAGTTGCTTGGCGGTCGCCCCGAATGAGCTGGACACGATCGCCTCAGTGGCCGGGCCGATCGATCCCGGCTGAGCCGTCGCCGCACCCGCGTGGGTTAGCGTCGGGTTCGACAGACGACTGCTTGCATACATCAATTCTTTCGAATGGGACTCGCTGGAAGTGCTCGATTCGAGTTCGCCCCCCGGTTGTGACCGGCTGTTCCACAAGTCCTGAATCTTCTCATGGAAACGCTCGGCGACGCGGGCGTAGCCGGTGTTCTTCGGATGTAACTCGTCGTACCACGAGGAATGCGAATCACCAACAACGCGCCGACAATCGACATGATGAGCCTGCTCAAATTCGCCAGTCAGATCGATCAGCCGATGATTGAACCAATCGATAAGCGATGCAACAACCTCCGCACGCTCGTCCTCAGGAACGCCAAAATCCGCCAATGGCTTACCGAGCCATCTCTGGTCACGGGGTAACGCGTAGTCGTACCCGTGACATAAGATTTGAGTCCTTGGCGACATCCGGGTCGTGGCACTGAATATTGACCGGTAAAGATTGACCATTTCGTCGGCAAAAGACTGCCAACGATCTTTGTCTAGCCACTGTTCAGGCGGTGCGCCCTCAGGTTTGGGTTTGAGAAACTCGCGAAGACGCCCACCTCCTAGCAGGTCATTGCCACCGGCGCTGATTAGCAGGAAGTCTGCGTCCTCTTCTCTCACTGCCCGGAGGTATTCGCCATCGCGAACCATGTTACTCAACAGGTCGCCGGCGGCACTCAGTGATAACAACTGGTAATCGTACTCATCCATCAGCACATCGATCACATCATCTAGACGAATCGGATACTGATGCCAGCTGTCACCCTCCTCGACGATGACCGGACGACGAACACCCTTGCGCTTGTTACGCCGATATCGTGCGCCGCGACGAGCACGGCACCACGCGTTAGCGAGTACCAACGCGGCTTCAGATTCCTGCATCGCCTCGGCATCCACGACCAGCTCGGCATCAAATGTGACACCTGTCGAGAACGGAAGGATCCCCTGGTTTTCTACATGCGAGAAATAAGGCTGCAACTCATTGAGCATCTCAACATTGGCCTGCTCAGACGCCTTACCTATTGCGAGCGCCAACTCCTGGACGGTCAGTCTCTTTGCCATCGTGATTCTCCGGGAACACGGATTTAAGTCGAGTCTCTATACAATTAGCTTCTATTAATAATACGGATGTTCAACAAACTAATGTTTGTAGATCAATTTGACAAGCAGGAAGATGAAAATCTCATACGGAGTCGATTGGTAGATTTGTAACATTGAACAGATTTCCCACACTGAATCATAGTTATATCAGCGCATAGATTAGCCGTTGGATGCTTCGGACTGCCTCAATCATTTGAAGAACTCTGGATATCGCTGTAGATTGTCCAAAACGCTTAAGCTCAGTTTGGGAAATCGAGAAAAACCCATATCGCGCAGCCGCGATGCGGGCTGACACATGTATCTGCAGCTACCCCCGAAGGCGGGCAAGTCTGCACGGTCCGGATCTGTACATTCGAACTTAATAAAAAATACGAACAAACAGGTAGATTTGTGCATGCCTCAACCATAACAAATTCAGCGCATGAAAAAGAGCGGACCTGGTGGAAGGCAGGGCCCGCTCTCGTTTTTTCTAGACTATACGCCCCAGAGACGTTAGCCCGGAATGTCTGGAACTCGGCACTTGGACCTCCGAACTCGGACCTCAGATCTTGGAAACCCGATTGACCCCCGGAAGTCTTGGAGTGATTGCCCGGTGAGGTATGCCGGCTTGTGCCTCGCTCCATACCTTACAATCGGTATAACCGTTACCGTTATTTAGTTGACATCGAAAAAAATCCAACACACCTGTCGACATATTCAGTCAGCGTCACCCGCGATGGATCGCGCAAAAGCGCCTGAAAACCGATCCGCAGTTCCTCCTGATGGACCATCCATTTCCTCAAAATTTTGGATCACGCCTCAGCGCAACATTGGTGCGCGCCTTTTGGGTCTCCCTCCTGAACCACCGTTCTAACCTTCTGAATCGCAAAGCGTTACATGATTTGTAGTGATGAACCGAAATTACTCTCGAATGTTCCGCAAGTTCTGGGGCGCGCATAAACAGGTCGTTATTCCGGTCAAAAACTTCGCATTTCACCCCATCTCGACCCGATTTGACGTCAAAAACCGTACAAATTTAACCCGTTCAACCTGTTTCGCACCCCTGTTTTCGGCCTAAATGAAGGGTTCCACGACCGGTTGCCGAGGTGCCATCGCCTCGTCTTTCAACAGCCCCCGCACGACTTTCAGGTCCATTTCCCTCGATAAATCTAACTCGAAATCGTCTTCCTTGCCCCGCTCACTCACGCCCACCACCACCGGCTTCGTATGCATCGGTCCGTTCGCCCGAATCACACGCGCAAACTGACCATCCGACAACTCCACGTAACTCCCTATTGGGAATAGACTTAGGTTGTCCAGGACCGCCCGAACCGCCTCGCCGTCCAGACGCCCGGCCTGCACCTCTTTCAACAGCGCTACCATACCTTCATAAGGCGTGATTTCCCTCTGATGTAAGCTTCGACTGGTAATGGCCGTATACACATCCACCGCAGACAAAATCCTCGATAACGGATGAATTTTCGGCTTGGTTTTCCGCCGCGGAAAACCCGACCCATCACATCGTTCATGCGATTCATAACACATCGTCAACATCAGCGGATTCGCCAGTCCCGTGCTGTCAAGGATATCCACGGAGTAGACCGGATGCTGTTCCACGTTATGTCGTTCCGCATCCGTCAGTTCATTCGGAGAAGATCGCATGTCTTGAGGTATGCGCATCATCCCGATATCCTGGAACATTGCGCCTACGCCCGAGTTCACCACTTCGTCCATACCATAGCCCTGGCGAATGGCTACCGTCATCAACAAAAGGGCTGTATTTAGGCCGTGATACGTCAAATATCCCTGGTCTGTATTGGCCATCTGCGTTGCCAGTGGTCCCAGGCTTGGGTCACGATTCATGGATCCGGCAAACTGATTCAACACGTCCTTCGGCATCGACATGTTGGGATCCTTCCCCCGCTCTACTTCACTCATCACCATCGACATTTCCGAGACGGTTCGATTGAATTGTTGGTGAGCGTGCTCCACTTCGGCGCGCAGACAGGCCAGTCCCAGACGACGCGCTGGTTTAGTTGGCCGCTTGGGTTTCTTTCCAAAACCGTGACTCAGGTTTTCATCCAGTCGGCGCGTCGAGTCCGTATGCAGTTCACTTGCCGGCGAGATCGCGTCCGCCATGCGCTGCGCTGCTTCGGACGCCCCGGCCGGAATCGGCGTATTGATATGCATGCCGGATTTCGGATTTGCCTCAGGGTCATCGAGGGAGAAAATACCGATGGCTTTCGCAAACGCTGTTGTATCATTGGTAAAGAGTTGCCCCGCCCCGCGCTCCACCGCCCGCGTGAGATCTTTGTTCGTAATTACCTGTCCTTTTGGGATCAGGAGATTTCCTTGACGATCGTACAAATTTCCCGGTGATCCTTTTCCCGGTTTGATGATTGTCAAGTCAATCCGATCCATCTTTATCTTCCCTAGTCGCTTCGCGTTTTCCCCGGCCTTGTTACCCCTATTCCCGTTCATCTTCCTAAATTTTTGTTTCTTGTCTTTTTGCCCCCATTTGGTGTCGTTTTTGGCGGGTTTCGCACTTTCTTTCTCCCCTTTTGGTTCTTAGTCGCGGCCTAGCTTGTAATGCGGTTGACGCTGCAGGCATGGCTCATGCGCTTTTGGTTTTATCGTCGCTCAGCGTTGCTTTCTTGACTTGCGTTTTTCCGGCCCTTTCCGTTCGGAAGTGCCGCCTTATGTGGTTTATTTCCGGGCTGCGGGTGGGGGCGTACCCGTCTAAGCGGGGGGTATTCGAGGTGTGGGTGGTGAAATACGGGTGGGTGAGTTGGAGGCGTGGATTGGGTAGGTGTCGCGCATAGGGTGAGTGGGGGATTGGGGGATTCAGGAGTTTTTTGAGAAAGTGTAAGTGTTTATAGGACTTGGAGTTAGGTGGAGGTTTGGTCAAGAGAACGAATCAGGTGTGCGCATGAGGGAGTATTTTGGGCCAAAGGTGGAGGCATTGGATTATGGCCGAGACCGGACGTGAAGCAGGTTCAGAAATGATTGTAAATGACTGTTTGCGACGACACCTGATTGGGGAGCATCGGGAGGAGGTCCGACCGGCGCTAGAGAGGTTGTGGGGTTATTATCGGAACACATTGGATTTTGATTTGGGTGATGACAAGCGGTTGTATCGAGCCAATCAGGAGATGGGGCTGCCGTGGCGTTTGACTCGACCGCGGTCTGCACATCGATTGGCGGATGTTGGTGGTGGGCGTCGTGAGGTGGTAGTGGAGAATGATATTGCCTGGCGGATTCATACGCTGGTTGATTTCATGTTTGGTAAACCGGTAGCGATTCAATCTTTGGTGGAGGATGAGGACAAACGGAGATTGATCGAGGATGTTTTGACGAATGTATTTGAAGCGAACGGGGGGGCGTGTTTCTTCCAGGACATGGCGTTATTGGGGAGTGTTTATGGTTATGTGGATGTGTTGGTTCGGGGAGAGGACGTGTTGGATGATCAGGAATCAAATCGACCGGAGAGGAATCGATTTGACAGGTTCAGCGCAGGGGATCGCGCGTCGGAAGGGTCTGCGTCTAAGTCAGGAGAGGGCGAGCGATTGAGGGAGGTCGCTTCGCGAATCGTGCTTGAGACGGTCGAGGCTCCGCGTGCGATTCCTGTGTTGGACCCGACGGATTATCGGCGATTGGTTGGGTATCTTTTGCATTACACCCAGGAGTTGAATGAGGTTGAGGAAGGGACGTTTTTGTCGAGGCTTGTAGATCGGAGGGGAATTTCGCGGACGAGCCTTGCGACGGTGGATGTGACGGAGGTTTGGGAGGCAGATTCGGTTCGGGTTTATCATGGTGATGTTCTGGTTGACGAGCGGGAGAATGTGTTGGGGTTGTTGCCGGTGACGCATATTCAGAATTTGTCCCAGCCGTTCTTCTATGAAGGGTTGAGCGAGGTAGAGGCGTTAATCCCGCTGCAGGATGAGTTGAATACCCGGTTGAGCGATCGTGCGAATCGTGTGACGATGCAGTCGTTCAAGATGTATCTGGGTAAGGGTATTGATAAGTTTAATGAGCGATTGGTTGGGCCTGGTCAGATGTGGATGACAGACAATCCAGAAGCATCGATTGAAGCCTTTGGGGGCGACGGGGCGAATCCTAGTGAAGAAACTCATATTGACGAAATTCGCGAGGCGATGGACAAGACTTCGAGCGTCACGGCGATAGCAGCGGGTTTGTTGCGGAACAAGGTGGGGAACTTGACGAGCGCGAACGCGCTGCGTGTGACGCTGATGGGTTTGATCTCGAAGACGGAAAAGAAACGGGTGACGTATGGGAAGGGTATTGCCCAGATTTGTGAGCATGTTCTGCAGATTCTGGATGTGGCGGGCGTGTTGAAGACGACGGATTCGGAGCGGCGGGTGAAGCTACATTGGCCAAGCCCTTTGCCAGCGGATGAGAAGGAGCGGTTGGCGGAGGCGAAGATGAAGTTGGAGATAGGCGTACCGCGCGACGTGGTGCTGGCGGAATTGGGTTATGGGGCGGAGGTGAGGAAGGTGAGCGGTTAGTCGGGTCTTGAACAGGTTTGTCGGCTTGAAGTCGAGGGAAGGTTCTAAACGTTTAATTGGAGGTTCGTGATGCAAGAAGCAGACGTTGTGATTGGCGAAGAGACGGGTTCGGAAGAATGTGGTGTTACGGCGGTGGACGAGAATGAGGAAGCGGTAGATATGGAGGAGGGTTCAGAAGCAGGGGCGGAGGAGCGAGAAGGAGAGGGGCGACGGATGTCGCCAGTGAGTGAGTCCATACGTTATCGTCGTAGAGCACAGGCTGCGGAGCGGAAGCTGGAAATAGCGCGTCGTGATTTGCGTTCGGTGGAGTCTGATCTGGAGGCAGCGCGAGCGGCGATCTCGGCGATTGAGAGGCGTCAGCAGATTGATTCATTACTTGTGGAGTCTGATGTGTTGGACTTGGAGGCGGCGAGGTTGCTGACTGAAGCGGCGGTATTGAGTATGGAGGAAGAAGATGTTGAGGAGGCTGTGAAGGATTTGCGAGAGAAGCGTCCTTACTTATTTCGGGAAACGGTTCGCGAGGGACGGAAGGTAAACGGGGGAATGGGTGTACGGAGTCGTAAGGGAGGGTCGCAGGGTTTGCGTCATGCGGCGGAGCAGGCAAGTGTAAGTGGAGACCGGGGAGATTTGCTTCGTTACTTGCGGATGCGGCGCATTGGTACTTCGTGAGTTAGATTGGGAAGGGTGTCTGTGTGATTTGAAATTGAATTAGTAATTTAATGGAGATATTTGAGAATGGCATTTACAGGTAAAGCGAGTTATGCGGCTGGTGCGAGTTTGCCGGAGATTGCGGAAGATGTTTCAGATATTGTGGGGATTGTGAGTCCGTTTGAGACGCCTTTGCTGGATCATCTGGGGGATCCGAATCGTTCGGCGACGAGCACGCGTCATGAGTGGTTGGAAGATGCGTTGTTGCCGAACAGTGATGCGATTGAGTCGGGCCATGTGTTTACTGACGCAGATGTTGACACGACGTTTGATGTGGACAACGGTGATCGGTTCAAGATTGGTGATCAGATCCAGGCGGACGGATCGCGTGAAGTGATGTTTGTGACGGGTGTCTCGACGGATACTCTTACGGTGACGCGTGGTTATGGCGGAACGACGGCCGAGAATCTGGCGGCTGGGGATGTGATTCAGATTCTGGGAAATGCGGCGTTGGAGGGTGGTGACCGTCCGGCGACGCGGTTTACCAATCGGGTTCGACAGAGCAACTGGACTCAGATTTTTACATCATCGGTTGAGGTGAGTGGTACCGAGTTGGCGGTGAGTCAGTTGGGGATTGCGGATGAGCTTGATTACCAGAAGCAGGAGCGGTTGCGTGAGTTGATTCGTGATGTTGAGAACTGCGTCATTAACGGGACGTCGGCATCAAGCTCGCCTCAAGGATCCGGGACGATTCGCAGGACGATGCAGGGAATTATTCCGAGCTTGTCGACGAATGTATTTACACCTGGTGTTGGTGGTTTTCCTGCGGATGCATCTTTGACGGAGGAGCAGTTGAATACTGCATTGCGCGAGGTTTGGGAGCAGTCATCGGGCAATGTGGACACGATCGTCGTGAACGGGTTGCAGAAGCGTAAGATCAATGGATTTGTGACTTCGGGCCGAAGTTTTGGTAGCACTGAGACGCGGTTCAAGGATCTGGTGAGTGTGTATGAGAGTGACTTTGGTATTTGTCGGGTGGTTTTGAGCCGTTGGATTCCTGCGGATACGGTTTTGTTGCTTGATAGTTCGCGTGTGGATGTGTTGGCGTTGGCGGGGAGGAGTTTTCATTTCAAACGTTTGGCGTCTGATGGTGATAAGGAAGTGGGTCAGGTTATTGGTGAGTACACGATTGAATTGCGTAATGAGAATGCCCATGGCCTGATTGAAGGATTAGCGACGAGTTAGTGTTTTGAGGTGTGGTCGGGTCTGTCGGGTTAGCGCCCGGCAGATCTTTTGCGTGTTGATTTGGCGCTGAGTGAGGTGATGTGAGATGGGACGATTTTCAGTGGACAGGGATTTACTTTCGTATGAGCCGAATGTTTTTGTGGACTTGCCGTTTGCTGGTCAGCGGAAAGTTTCGGTGGAAGACGGGGTGTTGAGCGGGGCTACGGTGACGAGTGTTGCCGGAGGATTTGGCGCGATAGCGGCGGGTGATGTGGTTGTTTTGGGTGGGAATGTTTCGGAAATGGCGGGGTATGGGGTTAGTGCTGTGACGGATGACAACACGTTGGTATTAGATGGGGTGGTGGTTGGGCTTAGTAGTAACAGCGGGCTGAAGGTGATATCAAGTAGCTTTGGTCGTCAGGGAGAGGTGGTGCATGACGAATTGATGAGGGCGATTGGTATTGATGTTGATGATTCGGAGGAAGAATTGGATGATAAAGCTGTGGTGTCTAACGGGGTGATGCGACAGTTGGAGGTGTTTGGGATTTTGGCAAGTGTGTATGGTGCTGCGATATCTTTGGTTGGGGAGAATGAGGCGGTTCGAGAGAAGGGGCTGCTTTATCAGAAACGATATGAAGACGGGTTAAATGGGGCACGGGTGATGATTGATCTGGATGGCGATGGTCAGGCGGATGTTGTGAGACGGTCTGGGGTTGGGAAGCTTGTGAGAGAGTAGGGAGTTGTGATGAGCAGTTACAAGGGACAGAACTTGTTTGGGAGTGGCGTGTCACGAATTCGGATGGGTGGCTTGAAGGAGCGGCATGAGGTGCATGAACAGGCGGGAGCGGATGGTTTGCGTGTGACGACGTTGGGCAAAGGGGGGAAGGAGCTTGTTCAGGAAGGAACGTTGGTGGCGGATGTGGTTGATGATTTGATGGGGTTGGTTGAGGCTATTGAAGGGGCGATGGATGGGAATACGGGTGTGTTGGTGGATGATATGGGGCGAAGGTTTGAGGATGTATTGATGATTGAATTTGAACCAGGGAACGTGAGGAAGGTGGGGATACGGATCGCGGTTGACTATGAGGTGAGGTATTTGCAGGTGGGGTGATGATAGAGGACATGGGGTTGAGGAGTTCAGGCTAGTATGTTGGAAGCGACGCAAGATGTATTTGGTCAAGTTTTGCTTTTCGAGAGTGAGCCGTTGGTAGGAGGGCTGGCGTGGTTGGGATGGCGATCGATGTGTCAGGGGGAGCGGTTGGTGCAGGTATACGTGAATGAGGTGTTATACGATGTGAGTATGGATTCGAGTGTGAGGGGCATGTGGTTGGAGTTGGACCGTGGCGAGGATGTGCGGGTAGAGTTGGTCGCGGTTGACGCGCGTGAGGCGTATAGAGATTTCAGCTATATTCTTAACGGGTGGTCTCCGAGATTTGTGACGCGGGGTGAGCTGATGCTGCTGAAGGATGAGCGATTGGATGTGGATAGTCGTGTCGTGGTTAGTGTTGATGGTGTGGATGTTGATGAGGGTAGAGTCTGGAGTGCTGGTGATAGTCGCGATGGTTTTGGGGGGTTGTTTGGAG
>JANQQT010000175.1 GCA_028284925.1 Phycisphaeraceae bacterium
GGGGGGGTGTGGGGGAAGTAAGATGACGGTGGAGGGGTTGGCGGAGAGGGAGGCGCAGGAAAACGAGGTGATTGCAGAGTCGGCGTGGCGGCATCTTGATGGCGTTTTGGCTGACGTGAATAGTAAACTGAGTCAAAGAAACGACGAGGCGGTGGTCTTAGTCAATACCTCGCAAGGGAGGATCACTTACGTAACTCCCAAGGCTCCAAAAACTGGAGTTAAAGAGGTAGTCAAATCAGTGGATTATGGGCAATGGGACGTTCACGCCGTTAAGAGGCAATTCGTGATCAGGGTAAGTGGAAGTGCTTCGGTTAAAAGGACGGGAGCACGCCACAGACCTTTTGAAGCCAATATCGATGTAACCATCAAACGGACAGATTATCGAACAGCGGGGCGGCAGGTACAGGTCGAAGAAGTGATACCGGAGTCCTATCGACGACTTACACTGGATGAAATGCTGAATAAGGGATTGATAAACGCAAACTATTATAGTTCGGGCCGGGCGCGTCAGACCGACTCAGAGAGACTGGTGTATCGCCTGACGAACGTAAGAGAGGAGAATCTTCGCCCCATTTTGAAGAGTGATCCGAAAGAAGTTCGTGAAGCGGCGGATAAAGAAACAGACCTAGCCAAAACACTATCTAATTCGAAGGGGCGTGAGAAAAAAGAGCGATGGACGTTATTTTTCAGTTACGACAAGAATAAAGCCAAGTGGGTTCTAACAGACATTAAGAGCTAGGCGTCAGGTAACGAGTGATTTGAGTTGTTTGATTGCTTTTTTGATGGTGGGTGTGGTGAGTTTGTTGAGTTCGGTTTTTTGTCCGAGTGGGTTTGGGAATGTGAGGCAGAGTTCGCCGCCGATGTGTTCGCGGAATTCCTGAATGCCGTGGAGGAGTTGGGGTGTTTCGAGGAGGGGGTGGTAGAGGGGGAGTGTGAATTTCTGCATGGCGTTGAGCGTAAATTCGAGTTGATCGGATGAGATGAGGTTGAGGTTTCCGGCGATGACGAGGTCGAGAGCGACGCCGATGGCGACGGCTTCGCCGTGTCGGAGTGTGTTGTCGGTGAGCATTTCGAGTTTGTGTGCGGACCAGTGGCCGAAGTCGAGTGGTCGGGAGGAGCCGGTTTCGAAGGGGTCGCCGCCTTCACGTATGTGGTCGAGGTGGAGGACGGCGCATCGTTTTACAAGGGTTTTCATCGGGGCGAGGTCGCGGTTGACGATTTTGGTTGCGTTTCGGTCGAGCCAATTGAGGAAGGGTAGGTCTTTGATGATGGCGACTTTGAAGGCTTCGGCGCATCCGCCGATCCAGTCGCGTTTGTGGAGTGTGGTGAGGAAGTTTGCATCGTTGATGACGACGGAGGGCGGGGCGAAGGTTCCGAAGAAGTTTTTGGATTGGTAGGCGTTGACGCCGGTTTTTACGCCGACGCCTGAGTCGTTCTGGCTGAGGACGGTGGTGGGGATACGGATTTGTCTCATGCCGCGGTGGGTGATTGAAGCGGCGAAGCCTATTGCGTCGAGGACTGCGCCGCCGCCGATGATGACGATGGCGCCGTGTCGATCGAGTTTGGCGTCTTTGATGTGTTGTCCGATGCGTTGGATGCCCTGGATATCGTTTTTGATGGCTTCACCGCCGAGGGTGATGAAGCATTTGGTTTTGTATTTCTTTTCGACGAAGGGTTTGACGTGAGGGTGGTGTTTGTGGACGTTTCGGTCAATGTAGAAGAGGCACCGGTGTTTTTTGCCGACGGCGTTGGGGAGGGTTTTGCTGGTGCGCGTGAAGATACCCTGGGTGAAGTGAACGGGGTATTTGAAGCTGACATGGATGTTCTGTTGGTATGGCATAAGTGTCGGCGTGTATTGAATGTAACAACACATACGATGTCAATGCAGTTGAAAGAGGATTGGTGGGTAAAAAATGTACGATCGAATTGGAGATTTTTGGGGATTGGACGTTTTCAAGAGCGTCGAACGTGAGCGATGGGTATGGGTGAAGTCGGAAATGCAACCGTGTTTGGAGGGGTGTGGTAGGGAGAGGGTGAAGCTACAAATCGGTTAGAATGTAGCTTGTGCATCTCAGAAATCGAAAGGCAGGATCATGATGAATTGCTTAAAGGTATTGGGGTTGTCGTTTGCGCTGGTGTTGGGGATGGGGGAATTGGTGAGAGGGGATGTGGAGGAGACGGCGAATAAGCGGAGTGCGTTGGAGGTGTTGCCGGGTTCCGCGACGGTGTATCTGGAAGTGAAGGGGTTTGGCGACTTGATGAAGCTGGTGAGCGAGAGTGAATTGTCGAAGACGATTCAGGCGTTGCCGCAGTTTCGGCAGGAGTTTAATACAAAGATTCTGGGGTTGAAATTCGGATTGGCGATTTTTGAGCAGGCGGTGGGGATGAAATGGGACAAGGCAATGGGAAGCCTGACGGCGGGCGGGATGTATGTAACGCTTGATGTGAATACGAACGTGGTGTGCCTGATGATGAAGGCGGATGATGGCGGGAAGCTGAAGAAGATACGGGATGGCGTGCTGGCGTTTATTCGCGCGGATGCGGATCGGAAGGGAAATGCGGACCCGATCATTGAAGGGAAGTATCGGGGGATCAAGACGTATCAGGTCGGAGCGATGGGGTTTGCGACAGCGGGTAAGTGGTTGCTTGCATGTAGTGACGGGGATGAGGGTGAGGCGATGCTGGATCGGTTGCTGGATGGTGGGAAGGGGTCGCTTGGGATGAGCAAGAGGTATCAGGCGGCGCGGAAGATGGATGGAGGAAAGACGACGATGTGGGGGTATGTGGATCTTGAGGCGGTGCGGAAGTGGGGTAAGGCTGAGAAGCTATTTGTGGGTAAGACGGACAATCCGGCGGCGGAGATGCTGGTTGGCGGGATTATGGGGAATCTGAAGTATGCGAAGTATGGGACGGTGTCGCTGAATGCGGATATGAAGAAGAACAAGCTGACGCTTAGGATGGCGTTACCGCATAATGAGAAGACGTTGAAGGAGCGGGAATTCTTTTTTGGCGCGGGTGGAGAGGGGAAGGCGGATGAGGCGTTGGCGGTGAAGGATACGGCGATGACGTTGACGATGCATCGCGATACGGCGGAGATGTGGCTGAGTGCGGAGAAGTTGTTTGATGAACGCGTGGTGGCGCAGATGACGAAGTCGGAGACGGATTTGGGGATCTTTTTCAGCGGGCGCAAATTTGGAGCCGAGATTTTGCCGGCGATGAAGCCGAAGATGCAGATTGTGGTATCGCGTCAGCGTTATAAGGGGTTGGGGGTTGTGCCTGCGATCAAGTTGCCGGCGTTTGCATTGATTGCGCGGGTGAATGATGATGCGAAGAAGTTGCAGAGGGAGCTGGAGGTTGGATATAAGTCGCTAATGGGTTTGTTGAATTTGCAGGCGGGGATGCAGGATCGGCCCCAGTTTGATGTGACGACGGAGCGCGTGGCGGGTGGTGGACGTATTACGACGGCGGAGTATCTTGAGGAAGGTGAGGGCAAGCGAGAAGGGGGCGAGATTTATTACAATTTCTCACCGACGATGGCGGCAGTGAAGGATTACGTGATCCTGGCGAGTACGAAGGAGCTTGGGCGGGAGTTGCTGGAGAAGGTGATGAAGCGTAAGAAGGCGGCGGTGTCGGCGTTTAACACGGAGATGCGTATTTATGCGGATGTTGCGGCGGCGATGCTGAGGGATAACCGGAATCAACTCATTGCGCAGAATCAGTTGAATGAAGGACAGACGAAGGAAGAGGCGACGGATGAGATTGACGGGATGCTGAAGGTGCTGGAGGCGTTTAAGGGGGCGGCGATTGAGTTGAAATCTTCGAAGGCGATGATGCGGCTGGAGGTTTCGGCGAGTATGAAGGAGAAGAAGGTGGGAGAGTGAGGTGGTGTGGATTGAAGCTGGAATTTGTATGCGGCGAATTGCGAGTTTTGTAAAGAGAATTAGATAAGGCGGCAAGACGATGGCGACGCAGAAGAGCAAAGTAAGCGCGAAGGAGGCGTGGGGCGTTCGGGAGGAAGGGAAAGACTGGAAGTTTGATCGGCGTATGGCGGCGCATTTGTATCGTCGGGCGGGGTTTGGGGCGACATCGGAGGCGTTGGATGCGGCGGTAAAGATGGGGATGGAGAAGGCGGTCAAGGGGATTTTGAATCCAGGGGCCGGGGAAGGCGGCGTGAACTTAGGCGCGTTTGAAAAGGAGACGGCGGAGCTAGGGGCGATGGCGATGAATACAGGGAATGTTCATAATCTTGGAGCGTGGTGGTTGCATCGGATGTTGGGGACGCCTGACCAGCTACAGGAGAAACTGGTGTTGTTCTGGCACGGCCATTTCGCGACGAGTGCGGCGAAGGTGACGAATATCCGGATGATGAAGCAGCATGATGAGTTGTTGCGGAAGTATGCGAAGGGTAGTTTTCGGAAGTTTGTGCAGGCGATGTCGAAGGATCCGGCGATGTTGTTTTGGCTGGACTCGACGACGAATCGTAAGATTCGGCCTAATGAGAATTATGCGCGGGAGGTGATGGAGTTGTTTTGTCTGGGTGAGGGAAATTATACGGAAAAGGATATTAAGGAAGTGGCGCGTGCGTTTACGGGTTGGGAGGTGAGGCGGAAGAAGTTTGTGTTTAACAAGCGGCAACATGATGAGGGGGAGAAGCGGATTTTGGGAAAGGTGGGGAATTTTAATGGTGATGATGCGGTGCGGATTATTCTGGACCAGAAGGCGGGGCCGCGGTTTATTGCGAAGAAGTTGTGCCGGTATTTTGTGGCGGAGGAGCCGGAGCTGGGGGATGGTGTGGTGGAGGGGTTGGCGAAGGTGATTCGGAAGCATGATTATGAGATGGGGCCTGTGATGGAGCGGTTGTTGATGTCAAGGGTGTTTTATTCGGGGATGTCGGTGGGGAGGCGGGTGAAGTCGCCTGTGGAGATGGCGGTGGGGTTGTTGCGGAGTTTGAGGGGGAGTGGGAGTACGACGGAGTTGGATCGTGCGCTTGCGCGGTTGGGGCAGGGGTTGTATTATCCGCCGAATGTGAAGGGGTGGGATGGGGGACGGACGTGGATTAATTCATCAACGTTGCGGGGGAGGGCCAATCTGGTTGGGAAGTTGTTGGGTGAAAAGGGGGCGCGGTTTGGGATGAGACGGAATCGCGGGTTGAGTCGTGTGGCGGCGGGGGCGGGTGTCGACGGGGCTGAGGGATTGGTGAGGTGGGTTTATGATTTGCTGTTGGCGGTAGAGCCGCCTGGGGATGTGACGAAGGGGTTGGTGAAGTTGGCGAAGGGGATTAAGGATGGTGATGAGCGCGTGCGGAAGGTAGTGCATGCTGTGGGGACGTTGCCGGAGTTTCAGTTGGCGTAGAGTTGGTTGTCAGGGATTAATGAAAAGCGGTGTATGGGTGTGTCAGGAAATGACATGATGAAGAAGGCGACGAGACGAGCGTTTATGAAGGGGACGGGCGGGGCTGGGACGTTGTTTGCGATGGGAGGTATGGCGCCGCATTTTCTGGTGGGGACGGCGGAGGCTGTGTCGAAGGGTAAGGCGGCGGAAGAGAAGGGGAAGGGTGACCATGTGCTGGTGGTGGTGCAGCTATCGGGTGGGAATGACGGGTTGAATACGGTGGTTCCGGTGGGGGATGATGTGTATCACAAGAATCGGTTTATCACGCGTATCCGGAAAGAGTCGGCGATCAAGATTGATGATTATCATGGGTTTCATCCATCGCTGGACGGGTTTGGTAAGTTGCTGGATGACGGGCGGCTGGCGGTGTTGCAGGGCGTGGGTTATCCGAATCCGAACCGGTCGCATTTTGTTTCGATGGATATTTGGCATTCGGCCAGGCCGGGCGCCAGCCGGAGGACGACGGGGTGGCTGGGTCGGTATGTGGATGGGACGTCGGGGAGGCGGGGAAAGAGGAATGATGTGGCGGGAATTCATCTTGGGGATTCGCGTCAGCCTTTGGCGCTGGCGGGGACAAAGGTGCAGACGCCATCTATTCAGTCGCTGGAGGGGTTTAAGTTGCATACGAGTGGGGATGGGAAGTTGAAGAAGGCGATGGAGACCGGGGCGAAGGTGAATCGAGCGGGAGGGAGTGATTTGCTTACGTTCATGCAGCGGTCGACGGCTTCGGCGATGGGATCGAGTGAACGAATTCAGGAGGCGTTGAAGGATTATGAGCCGGCGGTGAAGTATCCGAATTCGAGATTGGGGGATCAGTTGAAGACGGTGGCGCAGCTGATTGAGGCGGGGATGACGACGCGGATCTATTATCTGACGCATGGAGGGTTTGATACGCATGCGAACCAGGCGCAGACTCATGCGGCGCTGTTGAAGCAACTGGGTGATGCGGTGAGCGCGTTTTGTTTTGATATGAAGAAGCGCGGACATGACAAGCGTGTTGCGCTGATGAGCTTTTCGGAATTCGGGAGGCGTGTCAAGGAAAATGCATCGAGAGGGACGGATCATGGGGCGGCAGCGCCGTTGTTTATGGCGGGAGGCGCGGTGAAGAAGGGGTTGATCGGGAAGCATCCATCGATGACGGATCTGGACCAGGGAGATTTGAAGTTTCATACGGATTTTCGGAAGGTTTATGCGACGGTTCTGGATGAGTGGTTGGGGTATGATTCGAGGAAGGTTTTGGGCGGGGGATTTGGGAAAGTTAAGGTGTTTGCGTGAGCTGAAGGGATTAGGATTGGGCGGAGGATTGAGTTAAATCTGTAATTGCGGGTTCGTTGTAAACTTGTATGTATGTTGGGTTGTTCGCAAGTATGACCATATCAGGTTTGGTGTAATTTGAGGCGGGCGGAGAATTACACGGCAAGAAACGAAAGGGACCGCAATTCAGGGGTATTTGATACGTATGAGATGATATGTTCCGGGTTTTGTTTGCGGGTAGACCCATCACGCGAAATATACTACCGCCAGCCTCAACTTAAAAAGGCTAGCCGATACTGCATCATGGCATCGGCCAGCCATCTCTGAGATGTCTATGTTCATGTCTGAGCAATTCGTTCAGCCTTATTTATTGCTCTCATGTGTTGTCTACACGCGTTTACTGCGTCCTGAACCGTCGCAAGCCCTCTACCCAACTGTTTGGGGCGAAACCTTCCGTGGGAAAATTCCTCGATCGCCCACAAGAGCGAGTGGCTGATTACGGCGTTGAGGTTATTGTTCTCGCGGGAACGCACGCACTGAATGAGCTGGGTCCAAGACTGACACGTGTCAAGGTAATCCATTACATCATCGAACTCCCGTAACGGAAGATTGTCATCGAATGCGCACAGGGGTGCCTTGATCGCCAACCTTCGCCACACAAATTGAAGCCAGGTAAGAATGTGGTCCGCCAGTTCAAGATCATTTTTCTCCATGGTACGCCTCCATCACCTCAGAGAGTTGGAGGGAACAATTAATCTTTCATCTGGACGGCCCGGAAATGCGTTTGATGCGTAAATTATCATCGACGACATGTATGGGTCACTGCAATCGGTCGGTATGATTCACCTAAAATAATTTAAGGGAATCCACCACCTGCCGTTATTGGACCAGTTGGTGACGGTCCATAGAGCCCGAGAGTCTTAATGGGGCGCCGCGTGATTTGTGGGATGTGACAGCTTCGGCGTTGCAAATTGTGTGAGTCCGAGCGGCAAGCTAATAGCCGGCTAGATTTTATAAAAATCCCCTTGACTGAAGTAGATGTAAAAAAGCCCTAACTTAGACGAGTCAGGGCAGTTCCCACGCGGAAGGGCGGCATGCTGATGGACATCACGGGTGTTATTAAGCGAGATGATCTGGCATATCACGAAAGAAAGGACTATGAAACATGACGGTGAACTTTCAGTCTCATCGCATGTGATTTACTTGACCTTTGATCGTGCGGCCCATTGCGTTAAGTCGCGGGCGAAGCCCTGGTAGGCGTGCATGTATCTATGTGGTTTTCCAATATCTCGATCAACCGTGCGCATTCTTCATCGAAGCCGTATCGGATAGCATCCTTGTATACTTCCAGGGCAAGTACCGGGTCGACCGGCGTGCCTTCTTCGATGTCGTGAGCAATGCGTTCGGCTACGGCCAGTGCGAATGAACGCATTTCTATGATTGATGGAGTATTCACTACGTGGCTCCAAGGCTGCGGTTTTAGTTCTATGGCTGACGAACGGTACGACACCGCTGAATATGAGATTGGGCAATCAGGCCAATACGAGGCGGGTACCGGATGGGGCGCCGCCAGTACAATCGTTGCCGTATCAACGACCGTTGTATTATGTTGATTTTAAGGGAGGTTTCCGAGCTGAAGCGACGGACGGAGGTCAGATGCGAACCTCATGTTGATCCGTTTGTTTCCGTGGAAATCAGGGCCAAGGGAAATCAGATGTTGATGGATTTTTTTCGAAAAGTGGGGGAAGTCGCCGCTTTTCATACTGCCTGCGCTTTCTCTTGAGGGCTTCCCCGTGATAGGTAGATATATATCGACCGGGCCGTGGTGGATGATTAGCGATTCGATGAAAGATTGCGTTCGTTATCGTTGTGCGCTTATAGCGAACGTAATCTTTTAGGTAAAACCGGATTAAGGTGGAGGAAGATGGATTTTGGTGGAAACCCCAGCGGGGCAAGGACTTACGGAGATGGGCACTACGAAATGGAGCGATTTACAAAACCGGATTCGGGACCAAAATCGGGTCAAAGTTCACCACTGAAACCGGATTTATTCGGTGTTTTCGGAGGCGTTAAACGGGGTCGTGCGCGGAGATCGATGCGCGCTGCGCGCGGGGTGCGCGCCCTCAATAGGTGCTCCTACCACATAACCTATCATTATCGGACGCTTGCCCTTTATAGCTCGTGCGCGATCGCGACTTCGTACAATTCCGCTTCACGCAGTATCTTAATGAAAGAGGGAACTTGCCAACTGTACCGCAAGTTCCCTCATTTCGCCTTTTAGTCAATCGATGCTATTTCTCGAGCCGTACTATCGTGAACTCCGCTCGGAATACACCGCTGGACTGCCTCTCAAGACCCGTAACAGTGAGTCGATAGCGAGTATCGCCGTGACGGAAGTCTTCATACCTATCCTTTCTGATCTCCGAGTCCTTTAGAATGGGTCGTACTCCGGGTGGCGTTACGGTAAAAACGCCATACTGTAAGCCAGAGTTCGGCAACGAGACTTTGAGTTTAGTGCCTCTAAGTTGAAGAGGTGTTTCATTTTGATCGAACCAAGTCCTAGGTATCACTATTGGAGATGGCTTCGGCCTTACAAATACTTCAATCTCAGCCCGATAACGTTTGCTGTTTAACTCTGTTCTCAATAGCTTCAGGCTGTAAGATTTTTTCTTGTGACCAAACTTTAACACGCCATCCCTATAAACCCTGGACAAATGGCACACTGTCTTCCCGGTTCTGTCCTTAATGTTGAAGTCAGCATATCCATGCTTCACCGAAACGTTTTTTGCTCGAATTACCATTCCGGTTGTACCAATCGCCTTCGTCTGTCCTTCTGCCTGCGCCAACCACGACCGCGTGACAACTCGCTTCCGTTCAACTGCTCTGGCCTCACCAGGCAGGCCTGTCAGCACTGCACAAGCGCAAACCAACAATACAACGTTTTCTCTGGACATTAGGAGTACCTCCTTATTCGAGACTGGAAACCAATTGGGCCACCCACAGCAGATGGTCGCTTTCCACGAATGTACATACTCTTGACATACTGGTCAAGGAGGCATCGATTGCAACAGCTTTCAAGTTATTATGATTGATACATGGCCACATGTTCTATGGCACTTATCGTACCTCTCAATAGAACTCACGAATGAAATAACGGTGATTCTCCAGACCACATGCATAGGCGATATAACAGCAGACTGTGAAACCAGGCCAATAACTTAAACAAGGAATTGATCACAATCCCCCGCTTACCTATCACCGAAGCTATCGTCTTGATTCAAATTTGGAAATGACCCACGTACTCCTACCGGCCAATTTAGACGTCGATGCTATAGCGACCAACGTAACTCCACCATTATCCATGTGACTTTCTGCTGATGTCTACCAATAATACCTTGATTTTCATAACACCCCATCAACTAACTCGAAAGGGCGAGTATGCCAGATCAATGGCTCCCTTGCAAAGCGGCATACGTATCCGAAACATTGGATGGAAATATCAGGGCGTCCGATGAACAAAATATAGTTATTCTGGAATTCAAGAAGGATGATACCAAACAAGAGAACGGCCAACTGTTCATTCGTAATGGAGCGATATTGATATACCACTCCGTTGTGAAAGCAGGGCTTGATCAGCTAGCTGAGGCGAGTATCGAATCTAGCGAATTAATCGCTGGCGCTCGCGATGTATGCGCTCGCCTCCACCTGTGCTTGGATTGCGGCGCTGGCAAGATTGTCGGCACGTCTAAACACACATTCTCATTCCCGTGTCGCCCAGGCAACTGCTGATCTTCCAAAATAGTACAACTTTAATAGGAGCGTATACAATGAGTATTGATAAGAAAAATGATGTGTCAATTTCAAAAACATTGATGATCGTGTACGAAGTCGACGGTGAAAGGCATGAAGCCGTTCCGGTCACAGACGAAGAGGCCTCAGAAGTTGGGCTTACGTCAGCCTCCTGCACCGGCACACCGCCATGCGATGGGCATTACAGATGTATAGGTAGTTATCGATGGCGATGCATGCTGAACCACGAATACAAGAGATGCCAATACTACAAAACAACTGAGAGGTGTTAACCGCGTCAAGATTGTCGAGTAATCACAATGTTGAACTTGAAATGATCACAATGCCTCCTCGTCGGGACTGGCATTTCGCCTGCCGATCGCTATAAGACGGAAGATTGCGAACATGAATATGTCGTCTACCCGCCTAATTTTATTGTTGATCATCAGTTTGCTCGCCGGATGTACGCACGCACGCTCCCCTCATTCCAGTCTAGAGTTGTTCTGCCATCAACTTGTGCGGGCAATACCAGACAGAAATGAGTCTAAATCACTCTGGGTATTTTCCTATCCTGAATTGTTGAGGTCAGAATCTGAGAAGGCTGGAGTGTTGAATGATCAGTTAGAGGAAAAGTTAACGAAACCGATAGATTGGGCATCTCAAGAAGCGAGATTGTCTCGACTTAAGAGAATCTTGGCATTCCATGCACCTAATCTACGTTCATTTAGACTATTTTCGTTTCATGGCAAGAACGTAGAGAGCCCCCGACGGTCTTCTGAATTACTGAGCATAAGGAATCTGAACATTGCGGTGACAGTGCGGGGTGATCCGGAGATGGTATATCTGGAGATTCATTTGCCAGGAGTAATATATATTCCTAGCACAGGATGGCTGATGGCTGAGTACCCCGACCGCATTCGATTTGTATCACGAGGCGGCGTGAAAGAGTTTAATCTCGATGAGGCGGTCATACCGTAAGTGGACGGCGCAGTGTATCTTTAATCAGGTGAATACAGGGTATGGGGACAGCAGAGACGCACCACAGCCAAGTCAGTTTATGGAGATTGTCAAGACAGTCTCAGAAAAGGGCTCGAAATGACTTGTGTGGTAGGCAAGCCACGCTCTCGTCAAACAACAGGCGATTGATGTCGAAGTAATTCGCAATCTCGATTGCAGTCCTACTCCGAGCGTCCCCGCTTTCCCCATCAAACATAATTGGAAATTATGGGACACTTATGCCCTTCCAAGACATGCTACACCTCGCCGGAATCTAAATCCCACGCACGCGACGTTCTGTGAAGGATGCCTGCGGCGACCATTTGAAAATCCCTATGCGGCCGTTGTTCGTTCCCACCACAAGCTTGCCTTGACTTAACGCCACAGATATCGGAGCAGAATCCAATCTGATTCTCGTCCCGACCTTGCCCACATTCAAATCCCACACGCATAATGTCTTGTCGTAAGACGCTGAAACGGCAAATCCGCGTCCTTCGCTTAAAGCCATTGAAGTTACCACACGCGTATGTCCTTCCAGTACATGCTTCACCTCACCAGAATCCAAATCCCACACGCGTAAGGTTCGGTCATCAGACCCTGAAACGGCAATGCCGCGGGCTTCGCCTAAGACCACTGAATTTACCCGACTCTCATGTCCTTCCAAGACCCGCTTCAACTCGCCAGAATCCAAATCCCACACACGTAAGGTTCTATCATCAGATCCTGAAACGGCAATACCCCGGG
>JANQQT010000176.1 GCA_028284925.1 Phycisphaeraceae bacterium
CGCCACCGCCCCCATAATCCATCCCGTCCCGCCATTCGACAAAAACGGCAACGCAATCCCCTTCGTCGGCATCAGCCCCGTCACCACCGCCATATTGATCAACGCCTGCAATCCAATCGTCGCCATCACACCCAACGCCAGCAACCTCCCAAAACAATGCTTCGTATCACGGATAATCCCATACCCCACAAAGAAAATCCCGCCAAACAAACCAATCACCACACATGCCCCCGCAATCCCCAACTCATTACAGATCACCGCAAACAAAAAGTCCGTCGTATCCTCCGGCAAATACCCAAACTTATGAACACTGTTCCCCAGCCCTCGACCAGCCCCCTCCCCCGATGCAATCGTCGCCAGCGATTGCGTCAGATGATACCCATCCCCCTGCGGATCCTTCCACGGCTCCAGAAACGTCATGATCCGCCGCATCCGATACTCTTCAACCCACACCAGGTACACAATCCCCGCAACCGCCGGAGCCATCAACAATCCCATCTGCCACAACTTCGCCCCTGCCGCCACCAGCATCACCACCGCCACACACCCAATCAAAATCCCCGTCCCCAAATCCTCTATCGCAATAAAACCACAAACCCCGCCCACCACAACCAGCGGCGGCAACAACCCCTTCCAAAATCCACTCACACCCTCCGCACGCTTCGCCCCCCACCACGCAACACCAATCACCAGCACCCACTTCGCCAACTCACTCGGTTGAAAACTGAAATTCCAACTCTCCGGCCCCACCCGAATCCAACGATAACTCCCATTCACCGGCTTACCAATCCCCGGCACATAAACCAGCAAACACAACCCCACACTGATCCCCACCACCCAGTAAACCTTATTGAAAAACAAACCCTTCTGCCCCGCGATCCGCTTCACATCCACATGCGACGCCAGCGACATCACCAGCATCGCCCCCAATGCATACAACACCACCCGACTCCCCAGAAATCCCTCAATCGTGATCCCATCCCCTGCAATACTAACCCCCGCACTCGTCACCATCACCACCGCAAAACCAAGCAACGTGACCACAAGCCACTGAAGCATCTTCCCAGCTGTTATCACAGGAGGCATAACCCCTCCATCGGCCGATAACACCAATATCCTACAAATTCCTTTTCCACTCAAAAATGTACTACACAACGCTCTTTCAAGATTTGCAATTTCAGAGGGGCATCAGTCGTACATGATTGACAGTCATTAATCTCAATCACTCTTTATCTATATCTATTCTGAAACCGAATTAGAGCAATTTACGGCATTCCTGACTTCCGATTTCGTCCCAAACCAATAATCCCGCTGCCTGGTTGAGCATTCCGACTGCGGCCAAAAATGGTGCCTATCGCTCCGGAAGTATTGCAGCATGATCTGTTTCGTTTGAAGCGCATATACCTGAAAACGTAATTCCACAGCACACGGTTTCTCTCATCCAATTTGCAGATTTCCGACGGAGGATGACTTTTACAATACCTTGAGAAAAAGATGGCTATCAGAGCCACACCGATCAACGACAATACATTGAGTAAGCTGGAGTCGATGCATACTAGGTAAACGAGTCCCGCTGCCGTTCCGACGAAAACAAGGATATGAAAGTAATACACAAGTGGATATAGAAACGTCGAATTTGGTATTGCCTTCTTATCTATCTTGGCGTCCATAATTCGTTTAATTTTCTTTTCACCTCGATTAATCCACATGCGGTAACAGCGAAGGCTTGATTCCCACCCCAAGTCTGACCCCGCCACGCGTTCCTCTAGGGCAAGCTGGATATATGCCACAATCCTTGAGGCACTCATGAATCGACTAACGGTAAATATCTGATTGAACAGAATTAAGCTCGTCAGAAGGAATGCCATTACTCCCGCTGCTCCCGTTGCTCCCGCCGCTCCCGCTACTCCATCTTTTCCAACTTTAAGAGACGTGAATCCACCAACTCCTAACGCCACGATTAGCAAGGGGCGTTCAAATAAATAGCGTTTCGCTTGAAGGAGTTCCTCGCGTAACGTCGAATACTCATCACGTACTTTGTGCATTTCCATCGACTCCAGATAAGATTTGTGACCCTCTTTACTTCTCCTCCCCCAAACTCACCAACGCCCTAATCTCCGCCTCCGACAACACCCTACCATAAACCCGCAAGTCATCAATCATCCCATTCAACCAGTGATCATGCGTGCCTCGACGCCCCAGGATCAGTCGATTGTCTGGATCATTAATCTCACCCTTCAACTGATCAATCACCTCTTCATACACAACCGGCTTTCCATTCAAATAAACCTTCAAGCCCGACGCCTTCTTCGATCCGTTATACGTCACAAACGCGTGAAACCACACATTCTTTCTCAGCACATTCCCTGAAGTCACTCGGATCGCATCCAGCTTCTTCGCATCACCACTCCACCTGTGAATGAGATGGATCTGAATCGTGGATCCTCGAAAATAAAGATCCCATCCCTGGTGTCTCCCGTTCTCACTCATCCGTGATACCCCAACATTCCGCTCCATATCTTTCAGGTAAAACCAGCCCCCGAACGAAAACGCATCCTTCGATCGCAACACCACACCCTTCCCCGCGTTAACCCGATCATCCTGCTCCAGAAGAATCGCCTCCCCAATCTTCCCCCGTACCAGCCGAATCTTCTGCTTCGTCGTGCCATGCTTCCCCCTCACACTTACGTCCCTCACTTTCGTTCCGCCTGCCGTCACCCTGTCAAACGTATAATGCAGTAGCAAATCTCGCTTCAAATCTCCTGACAAAACTCGCAGTTTCTTGATCGCCCACCTTGCCTTCACCTTCTCCAATTCATTCATTGATCCCTCGACAAACGCCTCCAAAAAACCAATCGCCCGTCGGATAATACCCTTACGCACCACCGCCGGAATCTCCGGGATCACCGATTGATACCACAACCCCAGCGTCTTCTTGTCTCTCAATCCCAATCCCCCCTCAAGCTTCCCAACAATTCCGATGATCACATCCAGCTTCTTGTCCCCCAACAACGGCGAATAAACCTTCGCCTTCGCAGCATCCTCCACCTCCACCAGATAACACAAAACCAACTCGCGTATCGTCTTCTTGTTATTCGGCTGCGCCTTCAAACGCTTCAAGATCAACTCCGCACGCTGCTTCCCGCTCGTCCGCCGCCGAACCGTTTCATTTAACACCATCACACGATTCATTCGCGTCACATCATGAATCAGTTTCGCCACACGCATCCCCTCACGCCCATATCGTCCCGCCCCCGTCAAATCCCTCTCCTTCAACTTACGTTCACCCAACAACAACACGTCATCCACCAATCGCCGCCCCGCGCTCGATCGCGAATCTTCATCCTGCCGCGATGCAAAAAAGATCCGCTGTGCATGCGCCGCCTTCTCCAATGCCCCAGATCGCAATTTCGAATCATGTGCCGCCACCAGCCGCATCGCCGCCGCCGCCACATCACACGCATTCCGGTCCTGCTTCGCCAGTCCCCACGCCCCCTCACACATCAAGACCATCATCCCCACCTCATTCGTCGACTCCCGCGCCACGCCCAACAACTCCTTCGCCAGATCGATATCATCCGCTCGACCGCGCGAAGCCTTCACCTTCTTGATCCGACCGCCATACTGAGAATCAAATTCACGACGATCCTCATCCGTAACCCCATATCCGGGACGAATCATTAGAATCAATACCCCAAACGCTAATAAGACCTTGTTCATGGTCAATAACCTATCAGAATGTTCTTACCCACTCAACCTGTTTTCATGACCTGTTTATCTTGACACATCCTCCCTCAAATCTCATTTTCCCACTTCGCCCACATCCAATCTCCTCCCATCAGGCGAGAACGCCACACGCAGTATGTCGTCCCTTGCCGTACATCTGCCACAACATCTTTCCCAATACCGTGCCCGGATAACATAATACTACCTGTTGCCCAAACGTATAAACTTTTCCCACTTGAACCGTCGATGACACCCGAGGACCGTTCCCATTCTCCATCTTCTCATAATCAACCGGATACTTACGCGTCCATAACAATTTCCCCATCGCCTCGTCAAGACACAACGCCCGCTCAATCTCAGGCTAAAATAATTGATCCGTCACATAAACTCGTTCATTCGCCACCCCGTTCCCGCTCAAAAACACTTGCCTTTCCAATTGCTCCAACCTCACATCTGTCTCTATCAACTCACCACCCGCGCCCAATAAACCAACCCTTTTCTTGAGATTTTTACCGGTCTTCTGCCCCATACATCCAAAGGGTTGTACCGTCACTTCCTTTCACATTTACCCTCCAAACAAAAAGCGCCCGTACCTCAGTGGTCCGGGCGCTTCTCACAACTAAATTACCGACACTCACTCACACCCCCCC
>JANQQT010000180.1 GCA_028284925.1 Phycisphaeraceae bacterium
TGGGCCGACTTCAACAACGACCAATCCGTCGACCAAACCGACCTCAACCTCCTCCTCGCCGCCATCGGCAAATCCTTCAACCAAATCGCCATCCCCAACAACGCCCGAACGGAGACCCACCCACCAGCGCCGGAAAGTCAGGGCGGGCAAAGTGGCAATGTCGATCTCTTGGCTGAAATAGCCGGAATCCTGCCGTAGATCATACAAATTCGTTACAAACCCCCTGAAATTTCGCCATATCAACGGTTGTTCACTCTGTAAAAAACCCCTTGCACAATTCCCCAACTACGTTATAATATTTTGAATGTACTAAATGCTTGACTTTCCTTCGTCTCGTCTAGGCGACGCAGAAAGATGAAATATGTCAACTTGGAGAACATTTGATGATCACCCCTCGAAAATTAAGATTGGCCTTCTTAATGGGCGCGGTAAGTTCCCTTGCCATAGCCTCTTCTTCCTATGGTGCCGGTGTCTCCGTTGGAAGCTCAGTACTCTTTGATACCCCAGACTACAGTGATACATTCACGGGCACGGATGCGGGAGGCGCCCCAAATCGCCCATTCATCCCCGCTGTCCAGCCGGCGCCCGCATACGTGGTTGAGAACACTCACGGCAATCCCCCCATCTCCTTCCAGATCGGCAGCGGTTTCAGCTTCGCCGCTGACGGCCCGGGAACGCCGGGTTTCGTCAATGGCGTTCCAGCCTACCCGCTAGGCGCGGCTCCCAATGCAAGTGGCGCCGGTAGCGATACCGGTTTCACCCAAACAGGCGGTGCTGTCGATTACGGAATCGCATACGGCCTCAGGGACGTCTACACCGTTCAGGTCGACGCCGTTCAGACGACCGACCGCATAGACCTCAGCTCCGGCGCCGGCCTCGGCATCTTCGCGCCAGACTCCCTTTCCGTCTTTTTCCGAGGCGATGGATCAGGAAACGCCTCCCTCTTCAACGGTACCGTCGACACATCAATTCAAAGCATCATTCCCGGTTTCAACACCGGTATTACCGGCGCCGGCCAATGGCACAACTACGCCGCCACCTACAATCAGGTTAACAAAACCATCGAATTGTTTGTCGACCAGGATTCCAAAGGCGTTATCGACCTCACCACATTTTCCGGCGGAATCTACCAAAACTTTTCAAACGCCACAGTCGGAGCCGGCGGCGCAGGCGGAAACCGCGTTTGGACCGACAACTTCCAGGTCGGCGGCAATGGCGCCATCCCACCTCCTCCGGCCCCGCAAGACCTCTCCATGTTCCATGACCAATTTGAAAGACCCAACGGCCCGGTCGACGGATGGACCACCCACAAGGGACAATGGAACATCGACAACGGACGCCTCGTTATTGGTCCAACCAACGAGGAAACCATGATCTTCGCTGGTGTCCCGGCCGGTGAATTACCCCAGGATTACTCCATGGAATTCACTTGGGAGTACCTTTCCGAAGGTTCGAATCCTGCCATTGGCAAACATGCTGGCGCCGTCTTCAACTGGAATACCTCCGCAGATCGATTCAACGGCGCAAGCAATGGTTATAACCTCTTCTGGATTGATCGGGCAACCGATTTCGGCCTCACACTCGCTCGTTTCGACGGTGCCGCAATCACCGTACTCAACCCACCCGGCGGCACCGGCGCAACGCTCCCCGAACCTCCAGACCACATCAAAATCAGCGTTCTCGGTGACGTAATACGGGTTTTCGCCGACGGCCAACTTATCATTGACGTCGTAGACGACACCTACCGCGGCGGACGTGCCGGACTCTGGACATGGACAGGTGGCCAGGTCGTCGCTTTCGACAACGTCTGGATCATGGTCCCCGAACCAACCACCCTCAGTGCACTCGCCCTGGGCGTGGCTGGGTTCCTCGGAAGACGACGGTACGCACGCTAATGAGAAGTTCATGGATGTAAAAACAAGACACTCCTGATATCCACCTATACCTTTGAACCGGAAGAATAAATCCTATTCTTCCGGTTCTTGGGTTATATAAAAATACCATAACACCACGAAACGCCGAGACACCAACTTAATTACCATTACCGGCCAATTTACACCCCCCACCCCGCCAAACTCTCTTGCTCATGCGGAGGAGCAGTATGTTGTACCAAACATTCAATCCATTCAGCCGTTCTCAGCAAGATTCACGACGCTTTCGCAAACACGACCAGTCACCCAACAGCTCGTGCACACCAACCAGACTCGAATCACTCGAGAATCGTCTCCTCCTTTCCGCCGACTCAGTCGTCGTATTCAACGAACTCAACTACAACCCACCCTCCACCTCCGAAGCGCTCGAATGGGTTGAGCTCCGCAACCAGATGGCCATCGACATCGACCTCTCCGGCTGGCGTCTCTCAAGCGGAATCGACTTCACCTTTCCCTCCGGTACAACCATACCCGGAGGAGGTTACATCGTCATCGCAGCAAACCCTTCCGAACTCCAAAACCAGACCGGCTTCGCCGACGCGATCGGCCCCTACACCGGCTCACTCGCAAACGATGGCGAAAGAATCAACCTGCGCGACAACAGCAACCGCCTCATGGACCAGATCGACTACAACGACGCAGGCGACTGGCCCGTCGAACCCGACGGCTCCGGCGCCACGCTCGCCAAAGCAGATGAACTCACCGCCACCGAAAATCCCGCCAACTGGACACACAGCAGCATCGTAGGCGGCACACCCGGCGCCCAAAACTTCCCCGACATTAACGACACCGTCCTCGATCTCACGCTCGTAGACGAAGGTGCCCCCGCCCACGTCCTCGTCCCCACCAACGACACTCTCGCCGACACTTGGACCGGCGCAAACGAGCCCTTTGACCAATCCGCATGGATCGACGCCACAACCACTGGAACAGGCGTCGGCTTCTACATGCCTCCCGACCCGCAGCAGGGAGACGCCACCGTCACCCAGGGCATTGGCGGTGGCTCCGGCGTCACCGTAGGCAATTCCTCTCTCATCGAACAACTCGACTACAGCGACACATTCACCGGCACCGACTCCGGTGGACTCCCCAATCGCCCCTACATCGCTGCAGCACAACCCCCCATGCCCGTCGAAGACACCTACGGCAATCCACCCCAATCCTTTCAGGTCGGCGCAGGCTTCAGCTTCGCCGCGGATGATGGAATCACCAACCCGGGCGTTGTCAACGGTACGCCCCCATACCCCTTCGTCGTCGGAGGCAACTCCAGCGGCTCAGGCTCAAGCACCGGCTTCACGCAAACCGGCGGTGCCATAGATTACGGAATCAACTACGGCCTTCGAAACGAATACATCGTACAGGTCGACGCAGTACAACAAACCGACCGCATCGATATCTCCTCAGGCGCAAGCCTCGGCATCTTCTCCGGCAACTCACTCTCCGTATTCTTCCGCGGAAACGGCTCAGGAAACGCTTCCCTTTTCAACGGCTCGGTCGATACACCCATCAAGAGTATCATCCCCACATTCGATACCGGGATCACAGGGTCCGGCCAATGGCACAACTACGCCGTCCGATTTGATCAAATCAACAAGGAAGTCGAAATCTTCGTCAATGAGGTCTCCAGAGGCGTCATTGATCTCACCACATTCGCAGGCGGCATCTACCAGAATTTCTCCAACGCCGTCGTTGGCGCAGGTGGAGCGGGTGGCAATCGCACATGGACCGACAATTTCCAGGTCGGCGGCTCCGGCGATGTACTCCCGCAACCCGTCCCCCACGATGACCCCGGCGACCTTCCCAACCTCCCCGATTCCCTGGTCTCCTTCTGGGATTTCGACGAGGCGGACGGCCCGGAAGAAGGCAAACTCCTCAACTTCGCCTACGACCGAAAAGCCGACCGCGATGGCTCCTTCCTCGGCACTACAACACGCACTTCCGGACTCATTGGCCTCGGCGCTGCCCAATTCAACGATGTCAACGGCGACGCCGTAAACGTCGGCGCCACCGGCTACAGCTTTACCTCCGGCATCACCGTCGAAGCCATGTTCATCACCGACTGGAACGGCTCCGACCAATCCGAATTCTTCCGAAAGGAAGACGGCGGAAATCGAATCCTCCTCTCATTTCAGAACGCCTTCCAAACCAATAACAACTTTGGACAACTCGTCGGAACGCCCAACGTCCCCGGAATCTCACTCGGTCTCAATGTCAACGGCGCATATGGCGAACTCGACATCGCCCTCGATGGTCTCGATGGCCGCCCCACACTCGCCCAGGTCGCCGATGGCAACCCTCACCACATTGTCGCGACCTTCGACGCCACATCTGGCGTCAAAGCAATCTATCTCGACGGCCAACTCCTTGGCTCCGTAGATCTCGGCGACAACCTCTCCATGTCATCCGGTGGAGCCGCCCCAGCCATGATCGGCGCGTCAAACGCCGTCGAACCCTTCACCGGAATCCTCGACGAAGTCGCCATATACGATGCCGCCCTCTCCGAAGCCGAAATCGTCCAGCACTTCGGCAACACCCAGGCCGGAGTCAACTACTTCTCCGACGCCGTCGAACTTCCCTACACCAACCTCATCAACACCAACATCCAAAACGAAATGGCCGGTATCAATGCCTCCGCCTACATGCGCATCCCATTCTCAATTCCCAATAACGCCGCAATCGACACGCTCACACTCGATATGAAATACGACGATGGCTTCGTCGCCTACATCAACGGACAACTCGTCGCCCAACAAAACGCCCCCGCTTTACTCACATTCGATGCCACCGCCACCGCCAATCGATCCAACTCTGACAACCTCTCATTCCAAACCTTTGATCTCTCTGCTCACGTCAGCGCACTCCAACCCGGCCAAAACATCCTCGCCATCCACGGCCTCAATTCCGATGCCAACAACAACGATTTCCTCATCATCCCAAGACTCTCCGCAACCGGTCAAACCATAAACCCGTCGGAAATCAAGCTCGCCATCAACGAAGTCACCTCCGCCGCTGATCAAAACTTCTTCATAGAAATCCAAAACGATGACACCCAACCCATAAACCTCGAAAACTACATCCTCTCCATCAACGGCCAATCCCAAACCGAATTCACATTTGGCCAGATCACAATCAACCCCGGCGAACTCCAAACCGTTTCATCCACTGACCTCGGAATCCAACCGCTCGAAGGTGACAAAGTCACCCTCCTCACACCCGATGGACAAACCGTACTCGACTCCCGCCGCATCACCGACCGCCTCCGCGGTCGCTCCTTTTCCCACAACAACCGCTGGCTCTTCCCCGATTCCCCCACACCCGATGCCCAAAACTCGTTCAGTTTCAACAATGACATCGTCATCAACGAGATCATGTACCACACCATCCCCAACTATCCCATCTCTGGCATTCCTCCAACATTCCAGACCACCACCCTCATCGACATTGACGATTCCTGGCGATACAACGAAAACCTTTCTAACGCTGGCCTCCCTTCCGACTGGGCACAATCCGCGCATCCCGTCGACAACGTCAATTGGTTTCAGGGCCCTGCCCTCATCGGCTTCGAAACATCTTCCCTGCCCGAACCCATCCTCACCTCACTTAACAATCCCCTCTCCAACTCGCCCCACGTCACCACCAACTACTTTGAAACCGAATTCACTTTCAATGGTGACATCAACGCCATAGACCTCCAACTCCAACACATCATCGACGATGGAGCCGCCTTCTACCTCAACGGCCAGTTCATCTACAGCTTTAACCTCGACGAAAACGGACTCACCCCCTTCACACTCGCCGCGCCAAGCGTGGACAATGCAAACTACTCATCCACCATCTCCCTCCCCAAACAACACCTCCAGCCAGGCGTCAATCGCCTCTCCGTCGAAGTCCACCAGACTTCAACCACCAGCAGCGACATCGTCTTCGGAGCCAGACTCACCGCTGTCGAAACCATCGATCCCGGCACGCCTGACACCCCCTTCTCCGACAACGACGAGGAATGGATCGAACTCTACAACCGCGGCTCTGAACCCGTCGACCTCACCGGCTGGTCATTTGACAACGCCATCGAATACGACTTCCCTCTCGGCACAATCATCCAGCCCGATAGCTACCTCGTCATCGCCCGCGACCAGCTCGCCACCGAATCCCGCTACCCCTCCGTCGATCCCGCTCTCATCATCGGCGACTACGATCGAAGTCTCTCAAACTCCTCGGACATCATCGAACTGCGCGATGCAAACAATAACCCCGCCGATGAGGTCCATTACTTCGACGGCGGCCGATGGGATTCCGCAGCAGACGGCGGCGGCTCCTCACTTGAACTCATCGACCCCTTCGCCGACAACGCCTCCCCCGAAGCATGGGCCGGTAGCGACGAAGCCTCCAAATCACAATGGCAAACCGTCACCTACCGCGGCATTGCCTCAAACCCGCCAAACTCCAACAACCCTTCCACTTACAACGAATTTATCTTCGGACTCCTCGGTTCAGGCGAGATCCTCATCGATGACATTTCCGTCATCGAAGATCCCGACGGCACGGCCGTCCAGTTCATCCAGAATTCAGATTTCGCATCCGGAAACACCGATAAGTGGCGCATCATCGGCACACACCACGGCTCTATCACCGTCGACCCAGACAACGCCGCCAACAACGTCCTTCACCTCATCGCCAACGGCACGGAAGAGCACCTCGCCAACCACGTCGAAACAACCCTCCGAAGTACAATCGGCTTCGAATCCGTACAACTCGGCCAGGAATACGAAATCTCCTTCCGCGCCAAATGGCTCACCGGCACACCCCAACTTACCTCAAGACTCTTCTTCAATCTCCTCCCACGCACAACCATACTCGACACCCCAACGCAAAATGGCACTCCCGCTGCCCCCAATTCCCAGGCCCTCGCCAACCTCGGCCCAACATACGAAAATCTCACCCATTTCCCCGTCTCGCCCAACGCCAACCAGCCCATCAACATCTCCGTCGACGCTGCCGATCCCGATGGACTCGCCTCCTTAACCCTCCACTACTCCATCGACAACGGCCCATTCAATGCCATCCCCATGACCATCGCCCCCAACGGCAAAGCCACCGCGTCCATACCCGGACAATCCTCCGGTGCCGTCGTCCAGTTCTACGTCGAAGGTCGCGACAATCTTAACGCAACCTCCACATTCCCCGCCGCCGGCCCCGACTCCCACGCCCTCATCAAGGTCAACTCCTCAGCCAATCCCTCCCCAGGCCTCCAAAGCATCCAGATCATCATGACCCCCGATGATGCCGCATTCCTCAACGCCCCCACCAACCTCATGTCCAACGATGACGTCGGTGCCACCGTCATTTACGAAGGACGTATCTACTACGATGTCGGCGTCCGACTCAAAGGCTCCGAACACGGACGCGCCTCCCTCTCCCGACGCGGCTACGCACTCACCTTCAACGCCGATGATCTCTTCCGCGGCATCCACAATTCGATTGGCCTCGACCGCTCAGGCGGCTGGCGCTTCGGCACTCAATTCGGTCAGGATGAAATCATCATCAACCACTTCATCAACCATGCAGGCAACACACCATCCTCATACAACGACTTAATCTATGTAGACGGCCCCGGCGTTTCCCCCGGCAGCGCAATACTCCAGATGGCACGATTCGACGATATCTACTTCGACTCTCAGTTCGACAACGGTTCCGATGGCGACCTCTACGAGTACGAACTCATCTACACCATGCTTCCCAGCGCGGGTGTCGAATCCGTAAAAGTCGCTCAGGAAGGCCCCTCCGTCTTCGGCGTGAACATTCGCAACATGGGGTCCAACAAAGAGTCATACCGACACAACTACCTCATCAAGAACAATAGGAAGCAGGATAACTACTCCGGAATAATCGCACTCGGCGAGGTATTCAGCCTCACCGGCTCTACTTTCCTCAACGAGGTAGGGAACGTCATCGACGTCGACCAGTGGCTCCGGTCCTTCGCCGCCCTCTCCCTCAGCGGTGCCAACGACAACTACAACTCCGGTTCGCAACACAACGCACTCTTCTACCAACGCCCCGACGATGGCAAAATGCTACTCATCCCGTTCGACATGGATTTCGCATTCATCCGTTCCGCCACTGCTCCGCTCTCCGCAAACGGAGATCTCAACAAGCTCCTCGCCTCACCCCACAACAATCACACATTCCTCGGCCACCTCCACGACTACGTCACCACCACCTTCAATCAGGCCTACATGGCCGACTGGGTCGCCCACTACGACTCTCTTCTCCCCGGTCAGAACTTCACCTCCATCACCTCATGGATCAACACACGCTCCAACTTCGTCCTAAGCCAACTGCCCCCCGTCACCGACTTCCAGGTCTCCACCTCCAGCCAAACCGTCGACCAGACATTCATCACCATCAACGGAACCGGCTGGGTTAACGCACGCCAGATCCAAATCGATGGCCAATCCGATCCCATTGACGTCACATGGACGTCTACAACATCATGGCAGGCCGACATCCCCGTCTCATTTGGTCAAAACACCCTCCAGTTCCGTGCTTTCGACTTCCAGGGCAATGAAATCACGACCCCGCACCCCAACCTAATCACCATCACCTCCACCGCCTCCGACCGCCCCCTCGAGGACTTCCTCCGCATCACCGAGCTTAACTTCAACCCCCCCG
>JANQQT010000182.1 GCA_028284925.1 Phycisphaeraceae bacterium
CAACCACCACCCGCCGCCCGATCGCATCCGCCGTCATCTGATTCAACAACCCGTTTCGCCCCCCTCCCCCCACAATATGCATCACCCCAAACCGTTTACCCAACACCTCCTCCAGCTTCTCCAGCGTCTGCCGGTAACAAAACGCCAGTGACTCCAACGCACACCGCACATACTCCCCAACACTCCGCGGCTCCTTCTGCCCCGTCGCCCGCGCAAACGCCGCCATCTTACTTGGCATCTCACCAGGCGAAACAAAACTCTCATGACCCGGATCCACCAAAGTCCCAAACGCCTCCGCCTCACCCGCCAAACGCGTCAACTCTGCATAATCATAAACCTCCCCCTCACGCTCAAACTGACGCCGACACTCCTGCACCAGCCATAACCCCGCAATATTCTTCAAAAACCGAATCTTCCCCCCAACCCCACCCTCGTTCGTAAACGGAACATCCCGCGCCGCATCACTCAAACAGGGCTCATCCAACTCCGCCCCCATCAAACTCCACGTCCCGCTCGAAACATAACACCACTCCTCCCCGTCATTCGCCGGAACCGCCGCCACCGCACTCCCCGTATCATGCGAAGCCGGAACAATCACCTTCATCCCCTCATCACAACCCGTCTCCTTCGCAACCCACGGCAACACCCCACCAATATCCGCCCCCGATTCCACAATCTCCGGCAAAATATGCAGCGGCACACCCAACCGCTCAAGCATCCCCGTCGCCCACGCTCCACTTTTCGGGTCCACCATCTGACTGGTCGATGCAATCGAACTCTCCGCCACCGCCCTCCCCGTAAAAAAGAAATGAAACAAATCCGGAATGAACAGCATCTTGTCCACCACATCAAAAAACTTCTCCTCCGCCGTCTGCTGCGCCAATACCTGGTACAAAGTATTAAACGCCATAAACTGTATCCCCGTCTCCGCATAAAGATACTCCTTCCCAACCGCCGCAAACGCCCCCTCCATCGCCGCCACATTCCGCTCATCACGATAACAATGCGGCAACCCGATCACCTCACCACTCTTTCCCACATACCCACAATCAACGCCCCACGTATCCACACCCAGCGATCCGATCGTCACACCCGCCTCCCTCGCCCATACCACGCTCTTCTTAACGCCCTCCAATATCTCCCCCCACAACCCCATCAAATTCCAATGCAACCCGCTAGGCGTCCTCCGCGGCAAATGCAAAAACCGATGACACTCCTGCAAACTCAACTTCCCCCCATCCAAGACCCCCACAATCGCCCTGCCGCTCTCCGCTCCCAGATCAATCGCCAAATACGCCTTCTTCGACATGCCACTTCCTTATAAAAACGACTACATTCCAACTATCTTTGTACACCAACTCCCTACCTTCTACAATCCTCCTCTCCCAACCTTACCAAAACCTCAACGGACAATTCAACCCGCCTTGACCACCGAACAACACAACACCGAATCCATCGAAACCCAGGATCTGGGAGCAACACCCACCGCCACACCCTCCCGACGCGCATGGCGAAAATCCCAGATCGTCGACTCCGATAAACCCCTCTACAAACAGGTCTGGCTTCTTGCCTTCTGGCCACTCCTCGAGCAACTCCTCTCATCTCTCGTCGGCCTCGTCGACATCCACCTCGCCGGACATCTCTCTACCGACCTCAAACCCTCAACCAACGGCATCTCCGCCGCCTCATACTTCACATGGCTCATGGGTATGCTCCAGGGAGCCATCGGCGTCGGAGCCACCGCCCTCATCGCACGCGCCGTCGGCGCAAAACACAAACGCGAAGCCCATGCCGCGCTCGGCCAGGCCATCACACTCGCCGTCATCGCCGGCATCATCATGGGCGCCTTCTTCTACATCGCCGCACCTTTCCTGGGACAAATCTCCGGTCTATCCGGTAAAGCACTCGAACTCTCCACCATGTACCTCCGTTACACCGCCGCCGTCGCACCATTCATGTGTATCCTCTTCATTGGTGGCGCATGCCTCCGAGGCGCTGGCGACTTCAAAACCGCCTCAACCATCATGCTTGCCGTCAACGCCGTTAATATCATCATCTCCTTCACCCTCGTCCGTGCCCCCGAACCCATCGGCCAACTCGCCGTAAGGGGGATCGCCATCGGAACAGTCATCGCCTGGATCGTCGGCGCCATCCTCATGCTCGCGTTCCTGTTCAAGCAGTCACAAGGCATCAAACTTCACGCCCATCGCCTCCGAATCCACGGGTCCATGATCAAACGTATCCTCCGCGTCGGCATCCCCTCTCTCGCTGAAAACCTTATCTTCTGGATGGGCAACTTCATCGTCCTCATCATCATCACCCGGTTCAACACCGGCGACAACGACGTCATCGGCGCACACATCATCGCCATACGCCTCCTCTCATTCTCATTCCTCCCGGGCATCGCCTTCTCCCTCGCTGCCGCCACCATGACCGGGCAACACCTCGGCGCAAAAAACATTCCCCTCGCTAAGAAATCTGCCTGGGCCTGCTGGGCATACGGCACGGCCATCATGACTTCCGCAGGCATCCTCTTCCTGCTATTCCCGGAATCTCTCGTTTCCTTAATCTCATCCGAAAAAGCCTACATCGACCTCGCCGCCCCCGTCCTCTTCGTCGCAGGTTGGGGACAACTCACCTTCTCCACCACACTCGTCCTCTCCGGAGCCATGCGAGGCGCTGGCGACACGCGCACACCCATGTTCATTAATTTCCTCTGCATCTACCTGGTCCGACTCCCCCTCGCATGGTTCATGGCATACAACTACAACGGCTCACTCACCCTCATCTGGCTCGCCTCCTACATCGAACTCGTCGTCCGAAGCGTAACCTTCCTCACCATCTTCCTCTCCGGCAAATGGACCAAAACCAAAGTCTGATCGAACGCCTATCCACCTAACGGAACAATCAACACCTCCCCCTCAACAGTCCCCACCACCAACCTCCCCCCATCACCCGAAACATCAATCGATCGAGCATATCCCCGATGTTCAAGCAATCTCCCCTTGACCTTCCCACTCCCCACATCCCACGACCAGATACGAAATCTCACATCACCCTGCGTCGAATTTCGCGCCTGCCCCACCGCATACATCGTCCGCTCATCCTTAGACAACGCCACACGCACCGATGAATGCCTGCGAAACGCCGGGAATCGATGCTTCAATTTCCCCTTCTCAACATCCCACAAATGAACATTCCCACCTTCTTCAAGTCCACTTCCCCCACTCGCCGCAATCTTACCATCCCCGCTCACCGCCAATCCCGTTACGCCTCCTCGGCCCACCCCCACAAGACTCTTCACCAGCTTTCCACTCTCGACATCCCATACCCGAACAACCCCGTCCTTGCCCCCACTCAGCAATCGCCTCGCTTTCGATGCGAACGCCAACGCCACCACATCATCCGTATGCGTCACACGGTTAAACCATTTGATCTGCCGTTCCCGAGCATCCCAAACGCACACCTCCCCGCCGATATGCGCCCCCGTCAAACGCCCTTGATTCACAATCTTCGTCCCTGCCGCAACATACCGACCATCGCTCGACACCGCCAAACCAAGCGGATCAGATGAAAACGCCACACCCAGACCCGTTAACTTCTCCCCTTGCAACGCCCCCATCGCCTTCCCCGTCTTACCATCCCACATCAATACTTCACACACACCACCCTTCCCACTACCCCAACGTGTACACCCAATCCTCTTCCCACCCATCCATGCACGCGGCGACAAAATCACCTCCGTCGTTTCAATCAATACACGCTCCACCTTCCCCTTTTTGGTGTCAAACAAAACCAACTTCCGATTCCGTCGACCCGCGGCGTTACGCGCGCGCGTCAGCAAAACCAATCGATCGTCCCCAGCCCATACCACCTCATCAAGCCCTTCAGACAACTTGAATCCCGATACCTTCCCTTTCCCCTCTACCTTAATCCTCTCAACACCCAAGCCCTCCGCCGCATAGGCCTTCTCTCCCCATCCAGCGCAACCGATTAACACAAACAACAACCCCAAACTGAACCAACTTCTCTTGCCAATACGCATCACAGACACCTCGGGCCTTTGGCCTCACAAGAAACTCGGAGAAAGACAAACCTCCCATAAACAGTATACCACAGCCTTCTCGCCCGGAATGCCCGAACCAAAATCAACCTAATCACACACCGCCCACACAATTACCCCCCCC
>JANQQT010000193.1 GCA_028284925.1 Phycisphaeraceae bacterium
CATTCAGCCCCAGCGTCATCACAAACACCTCCACCTTCGATAACGCCTCCCGGGCAGCCGCCAGATGATTCGCACGATCCGCCTCATACTCCTCCACCGTCTCAAACGCCACCGAATCCCGAAACGGCTCACGATACACCTGCCGGTCATCCACCGTCTTCGTCGATAACAAAGGCGGCAATTCCCTCAATCCATACGCCGTCTCAATCAACTGCCGAAAAGAAGGCGTGTTATACATCGCCCCCCAATGCGCCGAGGCATACGCATGCTCAAACGGAGGCAATGGCGCTTCCTCCGTCACCACATAATTAAATCCACCCCGCTGCAATCGGTCCGCAATCTCCACCGCGAAACACGAACCTGCCGACCCGATCGCCGTACCCCTATCAATCAACCCATATTGCTTGGCATAAGGATCCAACCCTTCAATCGAATGCCCGCCCTCACGCGTGGGGTTAGGCCAAAACACCGCCGCCTCGTTCAACTTATCGTCCGTCGTATAGGCCGACCGATTCAAACGCGTCTGCTCCAGATGGGCCCGCGTCTTCGCCAACATTTCTTTCGCATACGCATTCCCACTCGCCGCCGGCGCCAGCAACCCAACCAACTCCCCCGCCGCCGCCTCAAACGATGCCCGCGCCTTCTCCATACCAAACAGTCGATCCGCTAGTGCCCGCCCCCGATCATCCAGCCCGTTCGTGCCCCCAATACAACACAACAAAAGTTGCATCTCCTCAAGACGCGTAATCGCCCCACCTTCATCCAGCACCAGCGTCGGCAACGCCACACTCGACTCCGATGAACTTCCCCCGATCGCCGAGACCTGCGCATTCATCCGCTGCATCACTTGCCCTCTGTTGCGTACCATCACCAACCATTCTAGCGACCCCCATCACTCGCCCCACCGTCCCGGAATCCACCAACAACCCACCACGCCTCAACAATCTCAACCGCCAAATACGCCCAATGTTAAAGAAGCGCAAACACCCCATAAGCGAACAGTCAGAATTAGGTAAATGCCACTGAAACTCCCCTGATTAAACCGATCACAAACATACGCACACTACCATTCAGCATAACAATACTCCATCAACCCATCGGTCAATCCACACCGACCGGGCCAAAACGGACCCCAGCAGGGGCCGACCGAAACGAAAGTCCAATACCCATGAAACGCCTGACACAACACATTCTCAATATCCTGTTCCCGGGTAGAAATGTTGCGCGATCTCACATTAACGCCCTGCAAAACCACCCCTCACCCGCTCTCTCACATGCATCGACCTCAAATTCCGCTTATACTTACCCAAGTCATACATATGCCGGATTCAAACCCTACCCCGTAAAAAATCCGCGCATACGAAGCGTACAGGCCAACCAAGTGAATGAACCTCCGCAACAACCCCAGGTAATTCGGTGTGCCGCCATCGTTGTCGACTTCGACGGCTCCCTCGTCGATACCCTCGAACATAAAGCCGCCTGCTGCGGACAGGCCTGCGAGGAAATCGTCAAATGGAAAGCCGAACGCGTCGCCAAACTCTACCACCTCTACTCCGGAAAACCCCGACGCGCTCGCTTCAATGATATCTCATACGAAATCATCGACAGACCTATGAGTGAACGCTCATACTACCGTATTAACGAGCGATACTCCCAACTCATCCTTGACGGCCTCGATGAAACCCACGTCTTCGATGGCGTCCCCGAACTATTCAAAACACTACGCGAGAAAGGCTTCAGACTCGGAGTCTCCACATCAACACCTCCCGATGACATCAAACGGGCACTCGAACTTACCAAACTCGACACACTGTTCGACGAAACACTCGGCTCCACCGACGAATTCTCCAAAGGACCGCACCACATCCAGCACTTTGCCAAACTCTGGAATCTCCAACCCAGCCAGATTGCCATGATCGGCGACGATGTCACCGATGTGAAACTCGCCCAGAAAGCAGGAGCTCAGTCCATATGGCGCGTCGGTACACCCGACCCCGAACTCCTCCGGGCACTCGGCCCAACCCTCGTCGTCGATCCCATCACCAAACTCGTCGACATGGTCGAGCTCGAAGAATCCGCCTCATAAGCCTCGCCTCCATCCAATTTCCTCATCCCCGCCTCCAAACTTTGCATCCCCGTCTCCTTTTGCACCTCCCCATTCCCTTCATACACTTGCCATATGTCCCTGGCAGCCTACCTCCATCAACTCGACCCATTCGCAATCCAGTTCTCCGACAATCTCGGAATCCGCTGGTATGGACTCTCTTACATCGCCGGATTCGTTGCCGCCTTCCTCATCGTCCGTTGGCTCTCCAACCGACAACGCTCCCTCGTCCCGCCTGCTAAAGCCGCCGACTTCATCCTCGCCATTGCCATAGGAACAATCATCGGCGGCCGACTCGGCTACTGCATCTTCTACAAACCTCATCTCCTCATTGAGTTTTACGACGAAGCGCCCTTCTGGGGCGTCTTCGCACTCAACAAAGGCGGTATGGCAAGCCACGGCGGAATCATCGGCATCATCCTCGCATGCGTCATCTTCGCCTATAGAAACAAATTCCCCAAACTGCACGCCACCGACCTCGTCGCCCTCACCGGCCCAATTGGCATCACCTTCGGCAGAATCGCAAACTTCATCAACGGTGAACTCTACGGCAGAGCATGCGATCCCAACTTCTCCCTCGCCGTCAAATTCCCACAGGAAATCGCCGCCTGGCAAAGCAAAACCAATCCCAACCACCAACTTTTTATCAATAAAGTCGAACCCCTCATCGCCAAAACCGAAGCCATTCACGGCCTTCGCGAAGGCGCTGGCTCCATCCAACTCCTGCTCGACACCGCCAGAAACAACGTCACCCTCCAAACCGAACTCGCCTCCATCCTCACCCCCCGCCATCCGTCACAACTCTACCAGGCTGCACTAGAAGGCCTCCTCTTATTCGTCGTCATCTTCATCATCTGGCGAAAACCACGCAAGACTGGCGTCGTCAGCGGCTGCTTCCTCGTCGGCTATGCCATCATGCGAATCATCGGTGAACGATTCCGACTCCCCGATGCACACATCGGATACGAAGCGCTCGGCCTCACGCGAGGACAATGGCTCTCCGTCGCCATGCTCGCCGCAGGCATCTTCTGCATCATCTTCTGGTCCAGAAAAGACGCCCCCAAACTCGGCGGCTGGGCCAACGCCAAACTCCCTCCCACATCCAATAACTCCAAATCCTGACCTTTTGTAAAACATATTGACAACCTCAAGCCATACTCTCCTCCACCACTTATAATGATCCCGTCATCGCTCCCGCGCCCTCTCAACGCGAGGTATGCCCATGTCCCATCTCACCTGCAAATTCATCCCCGCAATACTCGCCACCTGCGCACTCGCGTTCTCCCTATCACCCACATTCGCCACCATCTCTCCCAACACCGATTTTCACCCTCCCATCAAACTAAACCAAATCTCACACCCCAAAGCCGCCCCCTCCATCGCAGACATCGACAACGATGGCCGCCTCGATCTCATCGTCGGCGAATTCCGCCGCGGTCCATACCAATCCTCTCCCGTCCACTTCTACCGCAACATCGGCACGTTTCAGAAACCTCGCTTCGCCAAACCTACACTCCTCCGTACCTCCAACAGCATCGTCCAAACTCCTTCCTTCTGTAACTCCGGCTCCTCTGCACAATTCATCGATTTCACAGGCAACGGCAAAAAAGATCTCATCTGCACCGCCACACACCGCACCAACTTTGCCGGCCAAATCCAACTCTACCCCCACTCCCAAAACGCACAATTCAGCCCACCCTCCACATTCATCTACACCCAAAGCAAATATCCCCAGAAACAATTCGGCTACAACCGCTACGTCCACGTCGCCGACTGGAATTCAGATGGCCGACTCGACCTCATCATCGGCGCACGATCACGCATCCTCTTCCTCCAGAACATCGGCTCAACAAAACTCCCCAAATACGCCCCACCCATCGAGATCACAGCCGACAACAAAACACTCAACAAACCAGGCATGGCCCCACACATCGCCGACTGGAATTCCGATGGCCGACTCGACCTCATCATTGGAAAATCAGATGGCAGCGTCACATGGTGCAAAAACCTCGCCGCAAAAGGAAAACCCAAACTCGGCCCCGAACAGACCATCCTCCCACCTGTCTCCAATACTACCTTCAAACGAAAACGCCACGAACCCCGCCTCGCCGGAACTTCACGCGGCCGCCACGCCCAAATCGCCATCGCCGACCTCAACGCCGACGGCAAACCAGACCTCATCGTGGGCGACCTCCAACGCGAAGTCGTCACTCGCCCGCCGCTCACACCCGCCGAACAAAACGCCGAAGGCCAGGCCAAAATCCTCTACAAGGT
>JANQQT010000200.1 GCA_028284925.1 Phycisphaeraceae bacterium
ATCTGCCCAATCCACGGAATTAACGCCCTCCGCGCTAATTCCCGACATGCCATGCCCGCGCGCGCATTTTCCAAAGAACCACGCGACATGCGCATCAACAAATCCGACGAATCGACTTCCCAAAAGGTAACGCAAATGGACATCCGTTCGTTATCCAATCCCTCTACGGTTCCCCCGCCCTACGACGCTCCCGCGCCCATCCCTCAGCCGCGCCGCCGATTCCTTACGCGCATCATCCTCCCCCTCGCCATACTCCTAACCATCTCCGCCCTCCTCGCATACGCCGCTCGCGACACCCTACTCCCGGCCACGCCCGTTCAGACCGTCAAGGTCGTTGCCAAACCGACCTCAACCTCCACTTCCTCAGCACAACCCATCTCAGTCTCCGTCCAGGCGCCCGGCTGGGTCGAACCCGATCCATTCCCCATCTACATCTCCGCCCTCACCGATGGCGTCGTCGAAAAAGTCTTCGTCCTCGAAGGACAAACCGTCTCCCTCAACCAAACCGTAGCCACCCTCATCTCCGACGATGCCAAACTCATACTCGCCCGCGCCACCGCCAACTATAACCTCAAAAAAGCAAACCTAACTGCGGCCCAAGCCAATTACGACAACCCGACCCTCCTCCTCCGAAACATCGCCGTCAACAAAACACTTCTCGATGAATCCAAAGCCCAACTCATCCAACTCAGCGCAACCATCGCTCAGCAAAACGCCAAACTCAACGAACTCAAAGCCGCCTACGACCGCATCAAAGCCCTCCGCCCCAACGCCGCATCCGAACTCGACGTCGAACAGGCCAAATTCAAAGTAAACGCCCAGGCCGCACTCCTGAACGCCACCCAGCAACAGCGCCCCGTCATCAACGCCCAAATCTCCCGCTACACCGCGGAGCTTACATCCGCACAAACCGACTACAAACTCCGTATCGCAGATACCCAGGCTCTCGCCGTAGCTCAGGCCGACCTCGCCTTCACCAAAGCGCGACTCGACGATGCCCAACTTCAATACGACCGTACCAAAATCAAATCTACCTCGGCCGGAATCGTCATGAGACGCCTCGCCGTCCCCGGCTCAAAAGTCTCGCTTAAAAACAACACATCTCACACCGCCCACATCATCCACCTCTATGACCCTGAAAAACTCCAGGTCCGCGTTGATGTCCCCCTCTCCGATGCCGCCAAAATCACACAGAACCAACCCGCCCAAATCGTCGTTGATGTCCTCCCCAACCAAACCTTCTCAGGCAAAGTCACCCGCTTCGTCCACCAGGCGGATATCTCCAAAAACACCGTCGAAGTCAAGGTTCAGATCAACAACCCCTCCCCCCTGCTTAAACCCGACATGCTCGCACGCATCAAATTCCTCGCATCTGCCTCATCAGGCGCCACCACAACCAACAACTCAGGTCTAACAACCTTCGCCCCCGCCTCCGCCGTCCTCAACCCCGAGCAAGCTCCCTTTGTCTACATCATCACCCCTGCCTCCTCCACACTCCAAAAGCAACCCGTCACCCTCGGCCCAAAAACCACCGAAAACTTCTATCCCATCACCACAGGCCTGAATCCCGGTGACACCATCGTCAACAACCCCTCTTCTTCCCTCAAACCCAATCAACGCGTTAAACCCTCCAATCCCACAAACTAAAGGCCTATCACCATGTCTCTCATCCAGGCAATCAACCTAACCAGAGAATACACACGCGGCGAAAACACCATACGTCCGCTCCACAACCTCTCCCTCTCCGTCGAGCAAGGCGAATTCCTCGCACTCATGGGCCCCAGCGGAAGCGGTAAAACCACACTCCTCAACCTCATCGCCGCTATCGACCAACCCACCTCAGGCTCACTCATCGTCGCTGACACCGACCTCGCCTCCCTCTCCAAGTCTGCCCTCGCCACATGGCGATCAAAATACATTGGATACGTCTTTCAACTATACAACCTCGTCCCCGTACTCACCGCTTACGAAAACATCGAACTCCCACTCCTCCTCCACCCGCTCTCAAGAAAAGAACGCCATGAGAAAGTATCCACCGCGCTAAGCCTCACCGGCATCGCCGATCGCCACGACCACTACCCCCGCCAACTCTCCGGCGGGCAGGAACAACGCGTCGCCATCGCCCGCGCCATTGTCACCGATCCACAGATCATCGTCGCCGATGAGCCCACAGGTGACCTCGATAAATCCTCCGCACACGCCATCATGCAACTCCTCCAACAACTCAACTCCGAACTCAACAAAACCCTCATCATGGTCACACACGACCCCGCCACCGCCACATTCGCCCACCGAACCCTGCACCTGGACAAAGGCCAACTCTCCGATACCACCTCCCAATCACCTCAACCTCAGGAGGCCGTCGCATGACCCACCCACGCTACATCCCCCTCATTCTCAAACAGATTTATCGCCACCCCGCGCGCAGCCTCCTCACCATTGCCGGCATCGCCGTCGTCATGTTCCTGTTCATTGCCATCTCCGCCATGCAATCAGGCGCCCAAACCGCCACCCAAGCCTCTGCAGAAGACAACACACTCGTCGTCTACCGCGAAGATCGCTTCTGTCCTTTCACGTCGCGACTCCCCGAATACTACGTCGACAAAATACAGGATATCCCCAACGTCAAATCCGCCATCCCCATGAAAATCGTCGTCAACAACTGCCGCGCATCACTCGATGTCGTCACCTTCCGAGGCGTACCCAAAAACCAATTTATCAAAAACTACATCCCCAACCTCAATATCATCGATGGCTCCGCCCAGAACTGGGAAAAACGCTCCGATGCCGCACTCCTCGGACAAACACTCGCCAAACGACGAAAACTTAATGTCGGCGACAGATTCGATGCCGCCGGCGTCACCGCTTACGTCGCCGGCATCATCGATTCCGATCAACCCCAGGATCAGAACGTCGCCTATGTCCACCTCGACTTCCTCCAGCAAACCGCGGACAAAAAACTGGGCGTCGTCACCCAATTCAACGTCACCGTCAAAGACCCACAACAACTGGACAAAGTAGCCGATGACATCGACCAACTCTTCAAGTCCGCCGAATACCCCACCGCCACCCGTTCAGAAAAAGCCTTCGTCGCACAGGTCGCCGCCGACATGCTTGAACTCATCGACTTCACCCAATACCTCGCATACGGCTGCCTCTTCGCCGTGCTGGCCCTAATCGCCAACGCAATCATCCTCTCCGTTCAGGGCCGCATCAAGGAACACGCCATCCTCCAGACACTCGGCTTCCGAGGCCCCCTCATCGGCCGCCTAATCATCACGGAAGGCATCATCCTCTCACTCATCGGTGCCGCCATCGGCATGGCCGCCGCCCTCATCACCATCAGGTACAGTCAATTCAGCCTCTCCGTCGATGGCCTCTCCATTCCAATCAACGCAAACCTCAACCTCTTCCTCACTGGCCTCCTCATCGCCGTCACCCTTGGCGCCCTTGCTGGCCTCGTCCCCGCCGTTCAAGCTGCCCGTCGCCCCATCGCCCACTGCTTCAGAGCCGTATAAGACAGGACCTACACCACGCCATGAGACTCATCCCCTTCGATTACGCCGTCCGAAACCTCGGACGTTCCCCCCTCAGGCTCGCCATGAGTCTTCTCGGCTCAATCCTCGTCGTTATCCTCGTCATTGCCGCCGCCGCATTCATCCGGGGCATGGAAAAAAGCCTTGCACAAAGCGGCTCTCCAAACAACATCATTCTGCTTGGCACAGGCAGCGAGGAATCCATCGAACGCTCAGAGATCAACGCCTCAGTCCCCGGACAGGCAACAGCATCCATCACGAACCTACAGTCAAATCTTGGCCAACCCTACCTCTCACCTGAAGTACATATCGCCCTTCCCGTCGGCCTGACCCCCGACCACAAATCAAACACCCAGGCCGTCTTCCGCGGAGTCGTCCCAGCCGCATTCCTCGTCCACCCTCAGGTCCAAATTACCGAAGGCAGAATGTTCAACTCCGGCGAAGACGAGCTAATCGTCGGAGACCTGACTCACACACGCCTCGGCTTCAACAAATCAGACCTCGCCATAGGAAAATCTATTTTTGTAGACGATCGCCAATGGAAAATCGTCGGCAGATTCCAGGCCCCAAACACCGTCATGAACGCCGAAATATGGGCTCCCCTCACCAACCTCCAAATCCTAACCAAACGCGATTCACTCTCATGCATCGTCCTCACAACGACCGACACCGACATTGGCCCCACCCAAATCTTCACCGCAAAACGCACCGACCTTGAACTCACCGCCATGACCGAATCCGACTATTACGCCAAACTTACCACCTTCTACAAACCCGTACGCATAATGGTCTGGGTCACCGCCCTGCTCATCGCGCTCGGCGGCATCTTCGGAGGGCTAAACACCATGTACGCCGCTTTCGCTTCCCGCGTACGCGAAATCGGCATGCTCCAGTCACTCGGCTTCCAACGCAAAGCCGTCATCATCTCCTTCGTCCAGGAATCACTCCTCGCCTCCGCCGCCGGAGCCGTCATCGCCGCATTCATCTCACTACTCCTCCTCGATGGACTCGCCGTCAAATTCTCAATGGGAGCATTCGGCCTGATCCTCGACGGACCAACCATCGCAATCGGACTAACCGCCGGAATCATCCTTGGCGTCGCCGGCGCACTCCCCCCCACACTCCGATGCCTTCGACTACCAATAACCCAGGCTCTCAAAGCCACATAACACTAACAACGAGATCCAAACAAAAACAGGAGATACATCATGAACCACCTCAACAAACTCACAACACTCTGCCTCATCACCCTCTCACTCGCTCTGACAGCTTGCGGCGGTAGCAAGGACGATGCGAAGAAGGACGACAAATCCTCTTCAGCAACCCAACTACCCGATAACCTCTTCGTCACAAAAGCCCCCTCCAAAATCACACCCGTCATCGACGCCAAGAATTTCTCCAGGGAAGGCGAAGAAATCACCCTCCGTGTCATCGTCGGCGGCAAAAAGGATCCCTTCGTCAAAAACAACGCCGTCATGACAGTCGTCGACGCCGCACTCCCCAATAAATGCATGGAACACGTAGGTGACGGCTGCGATACTCCCTGGGACTACTGCTGCGCTGCATCCGAGGTACTCAACAAAAATATCGCCACCATCCAGTTCAACGATGAAAACGGCAACCCCAAAAAACTCAACCTCGCCGACTCCAACAAATTCAAAGCCGGTTCCACCCTCACCGTTACCGGCAAGGTCGGTAAAAAAGAAGGGATAGATACACTTACGCTCATCGCATCCGCTGTCTACGTCGAGCCTGATAAAAAATGACATCCCGCCAACCCACCACAGTTAGCTCCCACCTCGCGCGCATCACAGCCGCCGTCGCCATCACCGCGGCGTGCGGCGCAATGCTCGCATGCGCCAACAACACCCACCATTCCACCTGGATCAACCCCCGCCCTCTCGCCGCCGACCTCCCAACCTTTAAGCCCCCAACACTCGAACAACTCGCCCAATCAACCTCGACAATATCGCCCCCACAACCCACCGGCAAACTCACCCTCGCCAACGCCATCGCCCTCACGCTCCTCCACAACCCCAACCTCAAATCCTTTGCATATCAAATCCGTGCCAGAGAAGCCGCCGCCATTCAGGCCGGACTCCGCCCAAACCCCACGCTGGGCTACGCAATCGAAAACTATGACCCGTCCAACGAAGGCGATTTCCTCAAACGCCAAACCATACGAATCTCCCAAATTATCGAACTAGGCGACAAACGACAAAAACGCATCAACCTCGCCAACGTGAACACGCGCCTCGCCGCATGGAACTACGAAGCCGCACGCCTCAACCTCGTCGCCCTCGTCGCCCGACGCCACATCGCTGTCGTCGCCGCACAACAACGCCTCACACTCGCCGGACAAAACCACATACTCGCCAAACAAGTCTTCGACATCGCCCAACAACGCGCCAAAGCAGGCGTCATCTCTAACGCACAAAAAGACAAAGCCGTCGTCCAACTCTCTCTCCAAACCATCAGTCTCCAAAATGCGACCCACGATCTCACCGCAAAACGCCACGCCCTCGCATCCCTCTGGAACGCAACCTCCCCATCCTTCACCACCGCCGTCGCAAACCTCAACGCCCCCTCCAAAAACCCCACACTCGACCAACTCGTCACCGCCTCCAACCAGAACCCGCGCATCGCACGCTGGGCCGATGAACTCAAACAACGATCCCGCGCCATTGACCTTGCCCGCGCAAACGCCATCCCCAACCTCACCCTCGGTGGAGGCTTACGCTATTTCCCCGATGCCGATGAATTCGCCGCTCTCCTCGAATTCTCAGCCCCCCTCACAATCTTCGACCGCAATCAGGGCAACATACTCGCTGCCCGCTACCACTTCGCCAACGCCTACGCTCAGCAACAAAACGCCCGTGCCGACATGAAAACCCTCCTCACCCGCGCCCACGCCGACCTCGCCTCCGCCGCCTTTGCCTGGAAAACCCTAAACACCCAAACCCTCACCGCAGCCACTTCCGCCTTCAACGCCGCCAAGGACGCCTTCCAAAAAGGGAAAACCGACTACCTCGTCGTCCTCGACGCCGAACGCACACTCAATACCGTCCAGTCCCAACTCATCTCCGCCCGCGAAAAATACCACCAGGCCGTCGCCGATATCGAAGCCCTCACCGCCACCCCTTTCTCAAAACTCCAGAACCCAACCGCCGCCCCAAAATAACCCCTCCTCAAAACTCTCCTTCCGCAATCCTCGATAACTTTAAACCTCTTGCGATACCTCATGACCCGTCGCGGGATTTTTTCTCCACAACATGAAATCTTCCAAATCAAACCACGTAAAGGTACAATAATCGGCAAATAATCGCCGAACCGCCAACATCACGCTTGCAACGGAACCGATTCTCCGTTCGCAATGGGAGGTTCGACATGACCGCATCAATCAAATCCAAACCACGCTCAAATCGCTCCGGACCAAAAAGATCCGACACATCAAAAAACCAGGACCATTTCGTGAACCAACCCAACATCGACCAACCCAAGCCCGCCGCGATCATCCGACTCCACTTCTCAGCCGGCTCTCTCGCTCCCCAGACACGCGAACTACTTCCCGGATCATTCATCCTCGGTAGAAAACCCGATGCGGACATCATCTTCGACACCACCGCCGACTCACTCGTCTCAGGTCATCACGCAAGACTCTTCTACGATAACGACCAGTGGTACATCGACGACCTCAACTCCACCAACGGAACACAACTTCACGACCAACCCATCACACAACCCACCCCTCTCGAACACAACCACCGCATCACTCTCGGTATCGCAAATCAGATCGGAGCTGTCACATTCAAAGTGGAAACCGAAATTGACTCCGTATCTTCCACAACCCCTGCCCCCACTCCCACCCCCAACGACAAAACCGATGAAGGCTCCTCCACGTTCGTCTTCCCCTGCTCCCATTGCGGAAGATCGAATCAGGGCAACTTCGCCATGATCGGACAAAAACGCCCTTGCATCACCTGCGGCAAACTCACCGAAGTCACCCTCCCCTCCATCCAAAGCCCCAAACCAACACACGAAGACCCATTCGCACAACCCAACCCCGCCCAACAATACACCCCCGAACAACCCCATCCCCAAATTGACCCCGTCGCCGCAGGCGCACCCGCCCAACCCGCTCCCAAACAAGGCTGGAACCCCTTCAAAAAAATCAAGGCCGCGTACCACCGCCACGCTGAACGCAAAGCCCTCAAACAACACCTCGCCGAACTCGAAGCCAATCGCCCCACCACACAATACACCGCCGACTACGCCTGCGAACACCTCGCCCGCGAACTATGGGAAAACGATCAATCCACGCTAAGCGAATTTCCGGAAGCACAAACCATCATTCAAAACGCCGATCAGGCAACCCAACTCGCCTCCCAGCTCGATGACCTCACCCAACAACTTAATACCCTCTCCGCAGAACACGAAACCGCCCTCGCCAATTGGCAATGCAACCACGACAAACTCACCGAAGAACTAAACGCAACCACCCAACCCCTCGCCGATGCCTCCGCCGCGTTCACCGAAGCCAACCGACCCCTCATCGAACACCTCACCCCCACCCTCAACGACATTCAATCCCTCGCCGACGATGCCGCCAGGTTCAACCCCTCATCCGACAACCCGCTCCCCGATGACATCCACGCCGCCCTCAACGAATTCGCCCTGAAACTCAAGGACATCCAAACCGTCCGCAAATCCCCCGGCGATGAATACAAAGAACTCCACAAAACCCAATCCGCCGCCCTCGCAAAAAAACAGTCCGCCCAGGCCGCCCACGATTCCGCCCAGTCAAACCTCAACGAATCCAACACAAAGAAACAAACACTCGAAACCGAGTTCACCCGGTCCTACAACACGCTCACCGAACAAAAGTCGGAACTCGAATCCCAAAACAACGAACTCCAACAACAAATGACCCCCGCATACATCGCACTTGGCCGAACGCTCATCGCCGCCAACACTCCCGCTGCCCAAGCATCCCAACACTACCCACACGCCGTCTCCGCCATCAACTCTCTCCAACAACTCGATACCGAAATCGCACAGCTGCACCAACAACTCAACGCCTGAATCACCAGACCCGGCCCCCGCCAATTCCCGCCATAATCTACCTTCTCGACAAAATAGCAACCCCTACCCAAATCCGATAAACTCAATCCACAACAAATGCAACCTCCCAACGGATCGCCATCGATATGCCCAACAATATCACACTCATACACGCCGAAGGCTCCAGCCGAGCAGGCACAACAACCCCATTCGAAACCGACCTGATCCGCATCGGTCGTCTCCCCGACAACGAACTCACCTTCGATCCTCAATTCGACCGGGCCGTCTCCGGCAAGCACGCCCAACTCCGCTTCGATGGCTCAAACTGGCTGCTCGAAGACCTTGGCTCATCAAACGGTACATACCTCAACGAACAACGCATCACCACCCCAATGATCCTCAAACCCGGTGACCGAATCCGACTCGCCATCGAAGGCCCACATTTCACAGTCGACTTCACTCCCTCCTTATCACAGGCCGCCCCCCCCC
>JANQQT010000210.1 GCA_028284925.1 Phycisphaeraceae bacterium
CCCCAACATCCTCTTCGCCATTTCCGATGACCAGTCCTACCCCCACGCCTCCGCCTATGGCTGTAAGTCCTTGAAAACACCTGCTTTCGATCAAATCGCCCGCGAAGGAATCCTCTTCACCAACGCCATCGCCCCATCCCCCGGCTGCTCCCCCTCCCGCGCCGCCATGCTCACCGGCCGATACCCCTGGCAACTCGAACACGCCGGAACCCACGCCTCCTCATTCCACGCTAAATACCTGACATTTCAGGACTTACTGCAATCAAACGGCTACCACGTTGGCTACACTGGCAAAGGCTGGAGTCCCGGCAACTTTCGCGTCTCCGGCAGAACCCAGAACCCCGCAGGCCCCGCATACAACAAAAAACGCTTGACAAAACGACGCCCCGGCATGAGCGCAAATGATTATGCAGCAAACTTTTACGACTTCCTCGCCAAACGACCCAAAGGCAAACCATTCTCCTTCTGGTTCGGCGCCGCCGAGCCCCACCGCGGTTTCAGCCTCGGAATCGGCATCAAATCCGGCAAATCCCCCAAATCCGTCCGCGTACCCGCCTTCCTCCCTGATACACCCGAAATCCGATCCGATATCCTCGATTACTACACCGAAATCGAGCATTTCGACAACCACCTCGCCAAAATGATCGCCAAATTACGCGAAATCGGCGAGCTCGAAAACACCATCATCATCGTCACTTCCGACAACGGCATGGCATTCCCCCGCGCCAAGGCCAACGTCTACGAATACGGCATCCACATGCCCCTCGCCATCCGATACGGCACTGCCTTCCATCCCAAATCCACGCCCAAAATCCCCTCTGACGTGTCAAAAACAGCGAAAAAAGGCCGAATCTCCCACGACCTCATCTCACTCATCGACCTCGCCCCCACCATCCTCGAAGCCGCCAACGTCACCCACCCCTCCGCCAAATCCGGCAAGTTTCCCATGACAGGCCGCTCCATCACCTCCATCCTCACCTCCTCAAAATCCGGCATCATCGATCCCTCACGCACCGCCGTCTACTCCGCCCGCGAACGCCATTCCTCCTCACGCTACAAAAACCTCGCCTATCCCCAACGCTGCATCCGAACTCACAAATACCTGCTAATACATAACTTACGACCCAATCGCTGGCCCGCCGGAGCGCCCCAAAAATACGGCAAAGGCTCATACGCCAAACGCAACGAGAAAAAAATCCTCGGCCCAATGCACGGCGCCTACCACGATATCGACGCCTGCCCAACCTTCACATTCATGAAAAATCACCGTAACGACCCTAAAATCGCCCCTTTCTTCCACCTCTCCGTCGACAAACGACCCAAATTCGAACTCTACGACATCCAAAAAGACCCCGCATGCCTCAAACCCATCGAGGACCACCCTTCCAACAACAACGCTAAATCCCGTCTCATCAAGCAGTTACACGTATTCCTCCGCAAGACCAAAGACCCTCGCATCCTCGACGGCGGCGAGATCTTCGAAACCTACAAACGATACAGCAGGTTACGACAATTCCCACCACCCGACGACGCCCAAAAATAAACCCTCAACTCTCAAAACCAACGATTTTTCCCATTCTCAATATTCAAACGCTCTCTCAACCTCACGCCCGTATAAACTGACAATCCCCCGTCCAGTCAGCGCGAACTACCAACCTCTACCCGTCCAAAATACACACAACCCGCAACACTCGAAAGGCCATAAACCATGACTAAAAAAAGACTTACGACACTCATTCCCGCCCTGTGTGCCCTCACCTCCCTCGCCCTCTCCACCACAAAGTCCCTGGCCGACGAAACACAACCCAACATCGTCTTCATCATGGTCGACGACCTGGGCTACGGTGACCTCGGCTCATACGGCCAAAAAACCGTCAAAACCCCACACCTCGACAAAATCGCCGCGGAAGGCATGCGTTTCACCCAGTTCTACGCCGGTTCAACCGTCTGCGCCCCCTCCCGATGCGTCCTCATGACCGGCAAAAACCTCGGCCGCGCATTCATCCGAGGCAACGGAAAGGATAACCTCCGCCCCTCCGATATGACCGTCGCAAAGCTTTTAAAATCAGCAGGTTACGCCACCGGACAATTCGGAAAATGGGGCATCGGCCACGAAGGATCCGCCGGAATTCCCACCAAACAGGGCTTCGATGAGTTTTACGGCTACCTCGATCAGCACCACGCCCACAACTTCTACCCCACCTTCCTCATCCACAATGGCAAACGCGTCAAACTCCGCAACATCGTCCCCAACGAGGGCCGATTCGGCCAGGGCGTCGCATCCAAAAAAGTTGATTACTCGCACGATCTCATTATGGATCGAGCCCTCAAATGGGTCGATTCCGTCCATAAAAAGCCATTTTTCCTCTATCTCTCCCTCACCATACCCCACGCCAATAACGAAGCCGGTCGTAAAGGCATGGAAGTCCCGGACCTCGGCCCCTACGCCGACAAAAACTGGCCGGAACCCGCCAAAGGCTTCGCCGGCATGATTCACCGCCTCGATCGCGACATGGGCCGCCTCATGGCCCGACTCAAAACCCACGGCATCGACAACCGCACCATCGTTATGTTCACCTCCGACAACGGCCCCCACAACGAAGGTGGCCATAAAGCCGCCACATTCGACTCAAATGGCCCCTTACGAGGCACAAAGCGCGATTTGTACGATGGCGGCATCCGCGTCCCCATGCTCGTCCGTTGGCCTGGCAAGATCAAACCCGGCACAACCAACGACCACATCGGGTACAGCGGCGACCTCATGGCCACCGCCGCCCACCTCGCAGGCGTCAAACCACCCGCCGACATCGACTCCATCAGCTTCGTCCCCACACTCATGGGTTACAACGATAAACAGAAACAGCACAAGTACTTATATTGGGAATTCTACGAGTGGGGCAGCGCCCAGGCCATCCGCATGGGCAAGTGGAAGGTCATTCGGAAACCCATGATGACCGGCAAAATACAGGTTTTTGACGTCTCAAAGGACATCGGGGAGAAAAATAACATCGCCAACCAACACCCCGAAATCGTCGCCAAAGCCCTCGCCGCGATGAAGGAATCCCACGTTCCCAGCAAACGATGGCGAGTACCTAAACCACGAAAAAAACGCAAAAAGTAACAAAAACACACCAAAATGAACCCAATTACACCCAAGTCCGTGTCATTTTGGCAAAAAACAGCAAAAACCCATTACAATGAATACCGACGAATCTCAACACACCGGTCCGGACCATACGCAGCCACCCCCACTGCCCGCCGACCACACGCCGGATTCGATGGATACGACGGTCACCCCACCTCCTGCTGCCGAAGATGTGGCTCCTGAGCCTGTCGAATTCATTCCGGTCGTGCCGCAGGATGACAGCGTGATTGATGAAGTACTCAAGCACAACGCCACATTCGCGCAAACCTTTGACAAGGGACATCTTACAGCTCCGCCGCAACGCAATCTCATCGTGATTTCCTGCATGGATGCCCGCATCAACGTTCAGGATGCGCTCGGTCTTAACTATGGCGACGCCCACCTCCTCCGCAACGCCGGCGGGGTCGTCACCGAGGACGTCCTCCGCAGCGTCATCGTCTCCACCAACCTCATGGACACCACCGAAATCATGGTCATCGCTCATACTGGCTGCGGCATGATGGCCGCAACCGATGACCAGCTCAACGACAAAATGCTCTGGCAATACGGCCCGACCGGTGACTGCCCCGTCGCCTTTCATACCTTCACCGACCTGACTGCCCACGTCCAAAAACAGGTCCGGACGTTGAAAAAACACCCCTGGGTCCCCGAAAAGACGGTTCTGCGCGGATTCGCCTACGATATCCAAACCGGCAAATTGTCAGAAATCAGTTGCAGGAAATAGGCACAATCACCTTCACCACGCCCAGTCTCCAAATGCCGACGCTAACACTCAAATCCGCAACGGTTGTATTTACCGTTGCTCTTGTGATGTATAAACCCTTGCAAAAAATGGAGCTACGCGCTAGTCGAGGCTGCCTTGATTGCCTTATACCGTCGGTATGCTCTTGCCCGGTTACGTAATCGCAATACTGCCGGCATCACGATCAGGCATCCGATCAGCGTCATCGTAATCCCCACCGCAAGCACAAACCCGAGGCTTTTGATGCCCCGATGTCTCGCGAACATCATCGTCGCGAAACCGATCATCGTCGTAAGACTGGTCAGTGTAATCCCCTTCCCCGTTCCGTGGGTAAGCCCATACGGCCGGTGGCGAGGGTGCTGCTGATACCGATGCACAATATGGACGCCCGCATCCACACCAATCCCAAACATCAGCGGCAGGACGATAATGTTCGCCGGGTTAATCGGTTCGCCTACCACGTACATAATGCCGAACATGGCTACAAATCCAAGAACGACCGGCAACATGCATAACAGGGCATCAACCAAGTTTCTGAAGTCAAAAAGCACGATTATCAGGACGAGAACGAGTGCAAATCCGCCTGCGATCCGGTAGCTGCTATACATGAGTTTGCCGGATTCGTAGATTTGACGGGGTGAGCCGGTCACTTCCGGATCGACATCCACCAGGTCATTGTGGAATACCTCGAGGTTATCCAGATCCCAGATGTCGTATTTCGGATAAATCTTGATCTGGACCAGTTTCCCATCCGGACTTGCCATCTCACGCTGGCCCTGCGGAGGGAGATCTGAGGGATTAATTTCCCTTTGAGTATCAAATGCAGCTTCAAGCGTGCGACGGGCATCATTGAGCTTGGGCTGAATGCGTTTAAACACGGTTTTGAACCCAAGTGCATTCTCCAACGGCCCAAGAATGAGCGACGACCCGGTTTTCGGCGGGCCAAGGTCGGCTGGATCCTTAACCGGCGTAAGCGCGGCCGGCCCAAGCTCTTTTTTCAACGCTTCAAGTTTCCGCTTTCGCTCCGCTTCATCGGCCGGATAGAGGCGGGCGACGCCTCCCACGGACCGAACCGTGGGTTTGGCACGAAAGGCGTTAATGCGTTCCCGGAGCTTCCGGTGGGCTTCAGCGGGGTTTTCGGCGAACTCGGGATTGGGCATGACGGACACGCCGTACCAGATATCCAGGCCTGAATATTCAGCGATCTTGTCATTCCATTGCAGGGATTCCAGGTGTCTGGGATAGAGATTCATGAGGTTATTGTCGAATCGCGTTCCCAACATGCCGAGAAGCGCCACTGCAAATAGCGTGACCGTTAAAATGAGCGTAATCACAGGCCTGCGCATCGGCGGGTCGGAGACACCCAGCGCATGAAGATTGATCTTGTGTTTGGCAAACGGCCTGACCTGATGAAGGTCGAAGTGAAAGAGGCGCATGAGTGCGGGAAGCACGGCGATCATGCACATCATGCAGATAAGAACGCCGACGCCGGCAATGTGCCCGGTTTCCGCGATACCGGTGAAATCGGTGAAAAGCGTGGTGCTGAACGCCACAGCGGTGGTGACGGCGCCGGTAATGATGCCGGGCCCCGTCGTTTTCAGCGTATCGCGGAGTGTCTGCTCGAATCCTTCGGCCCCGGCGGGGAACTTATGACGAACCAGTTCATAATGACTGACAATGTGTATGCCGAAGTCGATACCGAGGCCGAGCAGTATGACGGTAAAAACGATGGAGAGAAGTTGGAGGTGCCCGATTGCGAGCGTGAGATACCCGAAACTGAGGGCGACACCAGCACCGAGAGCGATGACGGCCAGGAAGGGTGCGCGCCACGTACCAAATGCATAGATAAGCAATAGCGTAATCAGGGTCGCTGCGGCGATCGAGCAAAGCGTGGAATCAAATGTGGCGACGGTCGATTCATCGGACTCAAGGACGGAGAGGCCGGTGAGACCGGCGTTGATGCCGGGGAATTGCGTCCGTACCTCATCAAGCGCCTGGCGAGAGGCTTCGACCGTTGGAGCCATAGGGTCAATGGCGCCTTCGACGGATTCGCCCTCAATCTCAACGAACAGCAGCTCGCCGGTAACTTTACCGTTTTCAATTTTCTGTGTGGCCAGATATTCCCGGATCCTTTCACCGCCGATTGAGACGGCATCAGGGTCGAACGGCGAGGAATTGCCGCCCAGCTTATTGGCTGCGGCGATAAACTGGGTGAAGTTTCGGGCCTTGAGAAGCGGTGCGTATCTCCGAATACGGTTGAGGTAAGATTCAAATTCGTTATCGGGCGGATCGTTGGGGGCGATGCGCAAGAGGATCGGATCAGAATTGGCTTCATTCCACTCGAACCCCCACCAGACTGACTTGATGGCCTCTCGTGCTTCAAGGTTCTTGACCAGGGTATCGACAAACTCCTCCGCTTTTTCTCTTCCGCCTTCAGCCTGGGGAACTTCGAGGGCAACGATGATCGTGTCATCCACCTGAAAGCCATCGGTGTAATCGATGTAATACTTGTTCCACGGCAGGGAAGGGCTGAGCAGGTCGTTTCGGTCGGATTGGAAACGGAGGGAAGCAGTGGAGAGCCCGACGGAAGCGACGGCAACGATAGCACACATGACAAGTATGGCCTTGGGATGACGAGAGACCATCCCGGCCCACCAGATCAACAGGTTGTTGCGTAATCGATCGTGCATCGTGTTCGTGAGGTATACCGTCGGGCTGGATGACGGGTCGCAGATTTTAGCCGATTCGGAATGGAAATGTGGCAGGAGATGAATCTGATCTGTGAGGTGTCAGTTCAACCGTCTGAACTTTCCTTTCATGCTTACGAACAAGCCATCGGTTGGTCCAAATAATGCCAATGAGGTCCGAAGTGATTACACGTTCAAGGGGTCGGATGGCAATGGTCGATGGTCATCGGGTCGTGAGGAACAGTTAAGAAGTTTGGGAAGGTACAGGGTATGAGCCGAGTGCAATTGATCGAGGAAATCAGGAGACACAATCCGACGGCGGGAGAAGATTTTCTGGCGGGATTTGATGACGATGCACTCGATATTTATCTGCAACATCTGCAATACGGTAAGAAACCTCGTGATGTCCACAACTACTGGATACGGTCGGCGGAGACGGCCGCATCGATGACCAGACAAAACTAGATTCGGAGTTTTACGCTGCTGCGCCGCAGTGTCATTGACGGGCAACCAAGGCTGACAATCGAATCTTTGTGGTGGTGAGTTACAGGACAACCGCCGACCGGTTAAGGTCGGCGGCTTGTTTTTTGGGGGCATGTTGCAAATGGAGAAACACCGGACATCCGAGGTCGCGCCGCTCTGTCAGATGATGTTTACTTGAGGGGAGGTAGCCTGGCTGTTTCGGGCTTGATATTGGTGAGGATGAGACCGACGGGTTTGTCGAGATACTTTTTGGCGACACGTTGGATGTCTTGAGCGGTAGTGTTTCTGATCTGGTTGATAAACTTATCGGAAGCGTTGTAGCCGACACCGAAAAGCTCGCTAATCGCGGCATTGGCGGCACGTTGCGAGGCGGATTGTTGAGAGGTGGCTTCGGTGACCAGGACTTTGGTACGAGCGCGGGCGAGGGTCTTGGCATCGATAGGTTCTGTCCTGATGCGTTTAATCTCGTTGAGAGAAGCGGAGAGAGCTTTTTCGAGCGTGGCGGACTGTGTATTGAACATGACCGCCCAGTAGCCGGGCTTGATACCGGTCATGGTTCCGGCGCCGACGGCGTAGACAAGACCTTCACCTGATCCGCGCAAAGCCTGATCAAAACGACCAACCGGGAAGCTGGACATGACGCGGTTCATAACGAGCAATGGAGCGTAGTCTGGATTGTCACGTGTGATGCCGGGTCCGAAGCCAATCTGGACGGCAACGAGCGGTTTTTTGGATTCGACCACCTTGTAGCCGGGATTCACGGCTGGGGGAGAAAGCGGCTTGAAGGGAACTTTCGCCTTGGCAGGCAATGAGGCGAAGAGCTTAGTCGCCTGGGCCAGGGCTTGTTTTTCATCGACATCGCCAAAGATGGCCAGGACGGAATCAGAGGCAGCGAAGTGATCGACGTGGAATTTCCTGAGTTGATCCGACGTAATCGTTTCAACAACGGAGCGTTTGCCAAGTGACGGCGTGGCCCAGGGATGATCGCCAAAGTAGGCGGCCCGAAACTCGTTGCGGAGTTGCTGATACCAGACGTCGTTCTGCGTATCGATGGCGGCGAGAAGGCGGGGTTTGAGTTTGTCCCACTCCGCGGGCGTAAAGGTGGGTTTGGTGATGATATCGGACATGAGGGAGAGGACCGTCGGCCAGTCACCGGAAAGACATTGGGAGGCGACGGAAAAGGTGCTGTTACCGGCCGAGGCATTGATGCGAGCGCCGAGCCTCTCGAGCGTGGCGGCAATCTCATCGGCGGAATTGTCTCCGGCGCCCTTGATAAGCAGGCGAGCCATCGTACCGGCAACGCCTTCTTTGCCGGGTGTATCGGCGAGGGAACCGCCGAGTTGATACCACTGCATGGCCACGATGGGAAGGCGACTGTTTTTCTGAATGATCACACGCATGCCATTGGGCAGACGATGCATTTTCATGGAGGAAACGTCCGCAGAGGCAATGGACTTGGTATCTTTCTGCTGGGCGTGGAAACGCTGGACGAGTGTGTCGTTATCGAGATTGATAATCGTGGGACCGGGTGTAGTGGGGACCATGCCTGGTTTGGAATCGGCAGGTCGTTTCTGGAAGGGGATCTTGCCTTTGGATTTTCGGGGCATCATGGTGATGGTCATGAGGCGTTCGTGTTTGAGGAGCGTGCGGGCGGAGGTGAGAATTTGTTCGGGCGTGATTTTTTCAATCTGTTTGGCGTAGTTGTTGAGGTAATCGGGATCACCGGTGGTGATGAAATCGCGACCTAGCCGATCGGCTGTGTCGTGAGCGGTCTGGGCGGAATAGACGACGGAGGTGACGGTTTTTCGTTTGGCACGTTCCAGTTCGTCACGGGTAATGCCGTCTTTGAGCAAACGATCAACTTCGACGAGGATGGCTTTCTTGGCATCCTCCATTTTCTCTGCCTCGACCACACAATCGACGCCAAACATGCCTTCACCCCATGCGAAGGACACGTTGTAGGCATCGATGGAGGTGACCAGCCGCTTTTCATTTCGGACGGTTTGGACGAGGCGACTGACTTCTCCCTGGCCGAGAATCTGGGCGAGCAGGTCGAGTTCAAAATCATGCTTATCCGCAAGTTTCGTACCCGGCCAGACCATGCGAATACGCGGTCGATCGATATCGGCTTCGACTGTTTTGAAGCGAGGCCTGGTAACGGGAGGCTCTTTAGGAAAGGTGACGGTAGGAAGTTTGCCGCGTTTGGAATTCTTCCAGAGTGAGGCAACCTGATCGACGACCTTTTCCTTGTCGATATTCCCGGCCACCACGAAAACCATGTTGTTGGGGACGTACATGGTCTTGTAAAAGTCGTAGAGTTGATCCCGGGTGGTCTTGTTGAATTCATCGAGATAGCCAATGATGGGATGACGGGCGGGGTGGAGGTCGAAGCGGGTAAGGAGCGTCGCTTTCCAGAAGATACGATCAGGCTCGCCGCGACCCATGTCGAACTCGCGACGAATGACCTGCTGCTCACGTTCAAATTCCTTGGGGACAAGTTTGCTGTGTTGCATCCAGTCGCTGATAAGGTCGACGGCCTCGGGGGTGTAATCGGAAGAGGTATTGATGTAATAGCCAACGGTGTCGAGACTCGTAAAGGCATTGGTTGAAGCGCCGATTTTTCCGAGGATGGCATTGTTCTCCGCTTCGGTGCGCGTGGTGGTGCTTCCGCCTGAGGCGAGGTGTTCGAGGAAATGGGAGAGACCCAGGCCGTTGTATTTGCCTTCGTAGATCGATCCGGTCTTTACGTAACAGTGGACAGAGGCGACGTCCGCGGTGGGGATTTCCTGGGCGATAACGACTAGGCCGTTGTTGAGCTGGACAATGAGACGATCGGATCGGCTGGACAAGAGGTTATACTCCAAAGCGGAATTGGTGGAACATGCGGTGAGGAGGGAGGCAACGAGGACAAGGGCGATTACGACGAGAGATTTGGAGGAAGGCATGGGAAGCTCCTTGGGGATCGGGTTGGCTGTATCCGGATTTTCGGTGGGTAGTTTAGCCGTGGAGCGAGTGTAGGGATAGCGGATTGACACATGGCATCCAATCGCAGGAAATGGGCTGATTTTTACGAACCGGTAGCGTACGGCAGTCGAACCAGCGGGTTAGTCCGCAGCGCCTTCAGAAGAGCCGGAGTCAGATCGCTGTTCCTCAACGCGCTTGATGTATTCGCGCGTGCGGGCAACTTCGCCTTTGAGATGGCGGATGCGAAGGAGGGATCTGACGCGTGTGATGAGTTCGAGCTTGTTGACCGGTTTGGTGAGGAAGTCATCCGTACCGGACTCGACGCCGCGTTCGATATCGCCCAGTTCGTTGAGTGCGGTGACCATAATGATGGGAATCCAACGGGTTTCCGGGTCTGCTTTGAGCTTTTTGCAGACTTCGAAGCCGGACATGCGGGGCATCATGATGTCCAACAGAATCACATCGGGTTTGACCTGCTCGACAACCGCGAGCGCCTCGAGGCCGTTGGTAGCGGTGAGAATCTGACAGGGGAGTACTTCAAGGTAAGCCTGAAGGAGTTCGAGATTCTGCTGGTTGTCATCCACGATAAGAATCTTGGAGACGGAGAGAGCGGCCTCGAATTCCGCGACGGATTGTGGGTCGGTAGGAATGGGTGTATCGGTGAGCGCAGCGGGGGCGTCTGAGGGAGGGGGAGATTCCGGGGAAAATTCCGGGGGTGGTGAGGTTGATTCGTTCATCAGGTAATCCGTTGGGTGAAGTGAAGGATAGGATGGGGGTTGGGTTCGGGCAAAGGTTGGGGACATCCGGCGTGTGGACGCAGCGTGAATCGATCGATTTGCTGTGCGCAATGCCAAAGGGATGTTAAAATAACCCTATCAGTTCATTCTCCTTCGGAAAGTGTTGCATCATGATATGGAAACGAATCCTTGCGGCCGCGGCGGTCCTCGGTATTGGCGGCGGTGTGATATCGTCCCAGATTGATTCGTCGCAAGGGATCGCGAGAGCGGAGACGAAGGTTTCGAATACAACGGCTGTGATTGGCAAGAACATTGTCGATTTTCAAAAGGATGTCCAGCCCATTCTCACCAGGCATTGCGGGAAATGCCACGGGCAGAAAAAGCAGAGCGCAGGTTTGCGTTTTGATATCCGATCAACGGTTTTTTCGGATAGTGATTCAGGCGGCGTCATTAAAAAAGGAAACAGCGGGGAAAGCCTGATCATTCAACTGGTGACGCACGAGGATGATGAGAAAATTATGCCTCCGAAGGGGGACAGACTGAGTGCCAATGAGATCAATATTCTTCGGAAATGGATTGACGACGGAGCGGTGTGGCCCGACAAGCTGGCGGGAACACTAAAGACCGATCACTGGTCACTTCAACCGTTGAAAAAGCCTGCCGTACCTAAGCACAATACCAAGGGATGGGCTCGAAACGAAATTGATCAATTCGTATGGAATCGATTGAAAGCCGGGGGGCTGACACCAAATGGAGAGGCGGATCGCGGCGTTTTGATTCGTCGATTGACATTTGACCTGACGGGCCTGCCGCCGACACCTAGAGAGGTCAAAGCCTTTATACAAGACCGAGATCCTAAAGCATACGAAAAGGTCATCGAACGACTGCTGGCCTCGAAGCACTACGGTGAACGTTGGGGAAGACACTGGCTGGATGTGGCAAGGTACACCGAAAGCCAGGGGTTTGAATATGACCGTGTTCGCGGCAATGCGTGGCATTACCGGGACTACGTAATAAGGAGTTTCAACGACGACAAACCTTACGACCAATTCGTGCGAGAGCAGATCGCCGGGGATGTGATGAAAGATGCGGGACGGGACGGGGTGGTGGCAACGAGTTTCCTGGTATGCGGCCCCTATGACCAAGCGGGGAACTCGCAATCCAATAAGACGCAGAAGCTGATTACACGCGAACAGGAACTGGAGGATCTGATCTCCGTGGTGGGTCAGACGCTCATGGGATTGACGCTGAATTGTGCGCGTTGTCATTCACACAAGTATGACCCGATATCACAGCTGGATTATTACCGTATCAAATCCGTGTTCGAAGGCGTGTATCACGGTGAACGGTCGATCACCAGTGCTGCGGAGATCAACGCATGGAAAAAGAAAGCCGAAGGGTTACGCAAACAAATCGCGGGCTTACAGAATAAGACCCGCAAGATGGAGGAAGGTATTCGACAGGCGATTCTGGCAGAACGAAAGTCCGGGAGCAAGAAGGTGATTGTCGGACCGGCCCCGTTCGCCCGCTGGACGTTCGACGACGGGCAGGCGCGCGATGTGACCGGCAACCTGCATGGCACACTGCACGATGGCGCAGCGATTCGCAACGGGCGGCTGATCGTCAATGGTCGCGGAGCCGTCATGCGGTCGGCGCCACTCACCAAAAATATCAAGGCCAAAACACTTGAAGCGTGGGTCATGCTACCGACGCTGAAGCAGGGGGGCGGCGGGGTGATCACTCTGGAAACGAATAACGGTGTGACCTTTGACTCCATCGTTTTTGCCGAACGACAGCCGAATAAGTGGATGGCAGGCAGCGACCGCTACAGTCGCACGCGAAATTTAAACGCTCCGCAGGAAAAAGCCCGATCCGGCGAGTTGGTTCATATGGCCATTGTGTATGAGGAAGACGGTCGGATCACGCTTTACCGCAATGGCGCAAGATACGGGGCAACCTACCGACCCTCCGGCAGCGCAGTGGTCTATCGCAAGGGAAGCTCACGTCTGATCTTCGGCGTCCGACACACCGGCGGCGGAAGATCATTCCTGAATGGCGAAATCGACGCCGCGGCATTGTACGACCGCGCACTGAGTGCCGAAGAAATTGGCAAATCCTACCAGGCGGGCGGAGGAACTTATGTAGCGGTCAAGGATGTCCTTGCACGCCTTAGCCCACAACAACAAAGCGAACGGACAAATCTTCTGAAACAGATCCAGTCGCTGGAAGCAAAGATCGGTCGTATGCCGCGATCCGCCAAGTCCTACGTGGGAACGCGACGCCAACCCAAACCCACCAGAATGCTTGTGCGGGGCGACGTGAAGTCTCCCGCGCAGGTCGTCAAGCCCAAGGCATTATCTATCATCGCATCACCCAACAGTGATTTTGGTCTGGCGGCGAATTCACCCGAAAGCCAGCGACGTCTCGCCTTCGCCAATTGGCTTACCGACAAACGGCATCCAACACTGGCGCGCACCATGGTCAACCGAATCTGGCACTACCACTTCGGCAAGGGCATCGTCGCCACACCAAGCGACCTGGGTGTCAGCGGCGAACGTCCATCCCATCCGCAATTGCTGGACTGGCTGGCGGCGACGTTTATTGAAAAGAAATTCTCCATCAAGGCAATGCACAGACTGATCGTTGCTTCTGCAACCTATCGCCAGGCGTCGACCGGCAACGCCGAAGCAATGAAGGTCGACGCGGGCAACCGACTTTTGTGGCGATATGCTCCGAGGCGTCTGGAAGCCGAGGCTGTGCGTGATGCCATGTTGATGGTGAGCGGCGAGATCAATCTGGAGATGGGCGGGCCGAGCTTCAGACCTTTTGATACCAGCAGCCACGGGTCTGTGTTTTACCACATCAAGGATAAGATCGGCCCGCAATATAATCGCCGCACGATCTACCGTATGAATGTCAATTCCGGTAAGGATCCGCTGCTGGACGCTTTTGACTGCCCTGACCCTGCGGTCAAAGCACCCAAGCGACGGACGACGGTCACTCCCTTGCAAGCGCTGGGGTTGATGAACAATTCTTTCGTACAGCGTCAGGCGAAGAAGTTGGCCGAGCGAGCATTGGCGGAGGCGCGTAGGGATTTACGCAAAGCTATTGACCTGGCCGTGTGGCATGCGTTTGGGCGGCGGGCACAGGCGGAGGAGATAAACACGTTCGAAACGCTGGCAAAGAAACACGGACTTGAACAGATGGCGTGGGTGCTGATCAACGCATCGGAGTTTATTTATGTACGATAAACCACAGACGCATGGTGCCCGGCGCATGAGCGAAGCCTTACCGCGAAGACACTTCCTGTGGAATAGCGCAGGTGGAATCGGCGGGATCGCTCTGGCATGGATGTTGAATCGCCAGGCCCAGGCGGAATCGAAATCCGCAGACACGCCGTTCGTCCGGCAACCCCATTTCACCCCCAAAGCCAAACGCATCGTTCAGATCTTCTGCGCTGGAGGCGTCGGCCACATCGATACCTTTGACTACAAACCCCAACTCTGGAAACTCCACGGCAAAAAACTCGTCGGCAAGGGTGAGAACAAGGGCTTCTTCGGTCGCCCCGGCCTGATTATGAAAAGCCCCTATACCTTCAAGAAGCGCGGCAAATGCGGGGCGTGGGTCAGTAGCCTGCTGCCTCATCTGGCCGGGATCGTCGACGATGTTGCGTTTATCAAATCCATGGTCGCCAAGAGCAACAACCACACACCGGCCTCATTCCAGATGAACAGCGGATTTACGCAGAACGGATATCCTTCGATGGGTTCGTGGCTGAGCTACGGACTGGGGTCGATGAATGAAAATCTGCCAACCTTCGTGGTGATGCCCGACGCTCGAGGATATCCGGCAGGTGGTTCCATCAACTGGACGGCGGGTTTCCTTCCCGCCTCGCATCAGGGCGTCGCCTTCAACACCAAATCAAAAGAACCCATCGTCGATCTGAATACTCCGGCAAACACCACAGCGGCGGCCCGGAAGCAAAGCATGAAAGTCCTGGAGAAAATGAATCGATCCTTCGCCGCCCAAAACGTCGGCAACAGTGACATCGAAGCGAGGATCAAATCCTATCAGCTCGCGTCGAAGATGCAGACCAGCATTCCCGAAGCGGTGAACCTGAACGCCGAACCTGAACACATCAAGCGCATGTACGGACTTGGTGAAAAAGCTACGAACGGCATGGCGCGGAATTGCATGATGGCAAGACGTCTCCTGGAGCGCGGCGTTCGATTCGTACAGGTTTTTAACGGTGGAGCATTCGGCTCGCCGCGCATTAACTGGGACGCTCACGAGAATGTCGTCCAGAACCACGGCCTGATGGCTTCCGGTATGGATCAACCCGTCGCCGCCCTTCTCATGGACTTGAAACAGCGCGGCATGCTGGAGGACACGCTGTTTGTCTGGAATACCGAATTCGGACGCGGCCCGGCCACCCAAGGCATCAATCGTCCCGGACGAGATCATCACCCCGATGCCTTCACATGCTTCCTTGCGGGGGCCGGTGTGAAGAAAGGTATCAGCTACGGTGAATCGGATGATGTGGGGTATTTCACGGTCAAAGACATGGTAACCATCTACGATTTCCACGCGACGATCCTACACCTGCTGGGGATCGATCATGAGCGACTGACGTTTTACCACAACGGCATTCAGCAGCGACTCACCAACGTACACGGCGAGGTCGTCGATGGTATTCTGGCCTGACCCGTCGGTAGGCTGAATGGAAATTCAGATCTCAACCTGATCTTTCTTATGGGCCGGAAAACAAATCGACAATTTGTGAGACCGTCTGTGAAAGGGGTTGGGCGATGTGTGTGGGCTGTTTGCAGAAGTCCTCCACGGCCCGAATATGGTCCAGCGCAAAATCAATGCGTTCATCATTCCCGCGATCGTATAAGCCTGTAATCGTAAGCTTGTCATAATTCTGCTCATACATCGCAAGGACATTATTCGCTTTCTCTGCCGCATGAAGATGGGTTTCGGATGTCACAGCCGTCATCAAGCGACTCTTACTTTGTGGCACATCGATCGCCGGATAATGCGCACGGGCCGCCAGCTTGCGAGAAAGAATGATGTGGCCGTCCAGTAAACTTAATGTCTCATCGGCAATCGGCTCCTGAAGGTCATCACCTGCCACAAGCACCGTATAAAACGCGGTAATCGAACCTCGATCATCATTTCCCGCCCGCTCAAACAAGGGAGGAAGTTCGGCAAACACCGAGGCCGGATAACCCTGCCGCCCGGGAGGTTCGCCCACGGCAAGCCCAACTTCGCGCAAGCCCCGTGCAAAACGTGTGACAGAATCCATCAGCAGGACGACATGCTTCCCCTCCGCTCTGGCAGCTTCCGCGATCGCCGTTGCGGTATAGGCTGCCTTCAAACGCAGCAAAGCCGGCTCGTCACTGGTCGAGACCACCACCGTCGATTTCGCCAGACCCTCAGGTCCAAGATCATCTTCAATGAACCCCACCACCTCCCGACCACGCTCACCGATCAACGCGAATACAACATGATCCGCCTGCGTGTTTCGCGCAATCATGCTCAGCAACGTACTCTTGCCCACACCGGCGGCGGCAAAGATACCGATGCGCTGGCCCCTTCCAACGGTCAGCAATCCATCTATCGCGCGGACACCCGTCGAAAGCGGCTCGGTGATTCGTTTCCGATGCAGCGGATTGGGCGGATCGCTCATCATCGGAACGTGCAGAATCTGTGCAAGTTCACCCTTCCCGTCAATCGGTTGACCCACCGCATCCAGCACACGTCCCTTGACACCCGGCCCAGCCGGAACAGTCGCCGCCGCATGAATCGGCGTCACCTCCGCCTGTGAACCCAACCCCCGCATCCCACCCAATGGCATGAGCAACACATCCTCACGATCAAAACCAATTACCTCAGCAAGCAGATCTGATGAGCCGTTTCGTTTCAGTTTGCACACTTCACCCACCGTCACATCGGGAATCGCCGCCCGGATAACAGGCCCGACCACTGCATTGATTCGCCCCGTTCGCGCCACGCCATCGAATTGACCCAATCGCTTGTCAAGCAGGTCATCAATCGAAGGCGGCTGGTTGGCGTTGGGTTCAGGCATAAAGCGAGCGTGTCCCGTCAAAGACTAAGCGTCTGATATTACTGTCGGCTATGTATCAGCCTGATTTAAGGTGTCGCATCAATTGATCGAGCTGAGATTCGATCGCGGCGTCATAAGTCCCCATTTCCGTCTCGATTCGTAAACCGTGAGACGGAAGGGTGGGGTCGGCGGCAAACGAGATTTCATTCGCACACTCCAGTTCCGCAAGCAATTGTGACTCCACCTTCTGCACGAAGGGTAGCGCATCCGGATGAACCTGAATGGTAATGGACTGGTGTCGCCGAGCCTTGGGCAACACGGATTGCACCAGGTCCACCACACGTTGTGGATTGACCTCGAACTCCACATCCAGAATCGCCCTGGCAAATCGAAACGCTACATTCTGGACATCATTGGCAAATCGTCCTCGTAAATCCGTAATCTCACTGTCGACGTTTTTCACCAAGGCCGCCAACTGCTCATGCGATTCAGTCATCGCTGAATTCTGCGCCCGGGGCTGTGCGCTTTCCTCGACCATCGGAGCGCTGGCGCGAATTTTCTCCGCTTCAACCTTGGCCGCAGCAATGATCTCTTCAGCCTCGCCCTGCGCGTTTCGACGAATTATCTCCGCCTCATCAAGCGTCTGTTGGACCGCTACCGCATCTTTGCTCAACACACGCGCAGCAGGATACGCAGGCTCGATGCCTACCTCTTCGGCACGCCGAATCCTCGTCGACCGGGGCAAAGGCGGAGGCGTCACGGATGACCCGCCTGCCGACGTGGACGCGGACGGGGATGCCGAATCACCTGGAGAAGGAGACATATCGAACGAATCAGTCATGGAAGCGCCTCCTGCAAAATCACATCGGCCCGAGACCCTCCAATAACGTGCTCCACGAATTGCCAGATTGCCCTGAGCTGGCTCTCACTGGTCGTGTCAAAAGTTCGCGTATCGGAGACCACTCGATGCAATCTTGACCTGGTAATCACCTCCCGCTGTGCGATGGTCAGTTGCTGGTAAAGCGTCGCCGCCAGTGACCGACCAAGCGTAAAGGCAATATCCCTCCCCGTTCTCTGGCGTGAAATGATGGTGTAAGCGTGTTGCCAGGCGGAACTGATCGTTAACTCGACGGAACGCCCGCTCATACGACTGATCTCATTCATCACCCATGCCGTGGGTGTCCGACCCAACGGGGCCAGCATTGCTTCACATTGGGCATCCGAGGAGGCTCCTGCAAACGTGGCGATCATCTCCAGGCCCAACGCGGCACACAACTTCTCAATCCGCAATGCCGGCAGATCAAATAACAATTGAAATACGGATGGAAGCGTCGAGACAACACCCCGCCAACCCATCCACTCAATCAATTCACGCCGGCGACGATAGTAATTGGCGGTCGAATGATCCTGAGGCACCACTGCAAGCGCCTTCTCCGGCAGCCAGTTCCTTTCATACTCGGCCAACTCACGCCACAACAACGTCGGAAAGGAACGCGGCCGCATACCCGCCAACGTCGATTGCAATGCATCACCATTCGGATGAAAAGTGAGATAGCGCATTGCCGACTCTCGCGAACCCAACACGTGCAACAACGCCCCCACGCATGCTTCGGCGCGATAATCTCCAAGAGGTTGATTGACTGGCATCGTCATAGGCTAAATCGGTCGAAACCTACCAGGTGGTATCGGAGGTCGGAACAGGCTCCGGCTCCGGTTCGAGCCCCTCAGGCAATAGCGATGGCTGGTTACGCTTGCGTTCCTTCAAATAAAGGTACAGCAACACAGCCGTCGAAATCGCAAAGATCACCGCGGCAATCAGCAGATCCAGGGGGATATTGGCAAGCACATCCTTCGGCTTTTTGCTCACTGCCGGTTTCGCCCTGGATGCCGCAGTCGTGTACTTCACCGTCACATCCGCTTCAGATAACCCCTCCACGCTCTTAGCGACCAGCATTTGAAACTCCGTCGTTCCGGGAATCTTCGGCCCGCTGTTGACCTGCGTCTCTTCAACGTCCGCAATGCGGGCATCCGCCGCATGTTTGATCAAAACCACCGCCGCAGGCTTCCCGGGGTCTTCTTTCCGCGCGCCAAGCCGCGACGACTTACTTTCCGGTAACACTATGTGAACCCGAGCCGTAATAACCCCATTGATCTCCTCCAACGTCGTCGCGATCTCGCCCGCCATCGCATACATCAGCCTCGCCCGCTCATCCGTCTTCGTGGGGATCAACCCGGAACTTTCAATCATCTTTTCAAACCCCGCCTGGTCCGTACGCGGCAGGTCCAAATCCACCAGCAACTGACGCCCTTGATTGGCCTGATCCCGCGGAACGTTGATCTCCCAGACATTGCGCCCACCAAGTGATCCATATCGAATCTTCACATCACTCACTCCGCGACGGATCAATTTCACCTGGATCTCATTGGCCTCCTTCTCCGTCTCAGCGCGTGCTATCGTTTCATCTCCATTGCACCCGACCATCAGGCACGCCAACATTATCGACACCGCGACTATCGACAATCGCCATTGCATCAAGGACATCATGTGATGGAAAACAAGTCGTCGCACAACCAAACCTCTAAAACCACTCATCAGAACTTCTAGTCCAACCCACAACGCCCTGCCATTCACCCACCACCGTCATGCTTCAGCCGTCGCCTTATGAAACAACTGATCGAACAAATCCTTCAACGTAGGATCATTTCGGAATGACTCCGCCACCGAGCCGGCCACTTCACGCGGCACATCCGCGCCTAGCACTCGCGCCGTTTCATCCTCGACCAGTCCATCCAAAATCTGGTCGCGCGTCTTGGATTCAGACAGCCCCTGCCGAATCGCCGATTGAATACGCTCAAAATTCGCTTCAACTCGCGGCCCTTCCACCTCACCCGAACCACCGGAGCCCGATGTTGCATCAACCTCAAACTTTCGATCCGCAGGCCCAGTCCCTTCGGACTTAGACACCTCACCGGGTCGATTTACCGGGTCATTCGGGCCTTTTGGTCTGATGGGGTCCATTTACACAACCTTTCGGTCATTGCGCTCGCAGCGATAGTGACGCATCCGACGAGCCTGCCTGACGAATTCCATTTCCTCCCGACTACTGTACTTTGAATTATACATCCTCGCCAATCCATTGGCACAATGCGAATTTCGCCCTGCCAACACTCATCCCCTCGTATCCACAGCATGACGCTGTCCCGCTTTCATTTCACACTCCGCAACGGCATCATCATCGATAAAAATCTCCTCCCCCAATTGAGCCTTCTCACGAGTCAATACGTCAACGACGGTCGGACGCGCCCCGTCATCATTCGATTGATCCCCGAAAAAATACCCCTTAATCACCGTACCCTGCTGCGCATATTCCGGATCCTTCTGCAACAATCTGTGCAATTCCCGCAGTCGATAGTGCGGGATCGAAGCATACATGTGATGCGGAAGGTGATAATCCATGCCAAACGGAAAAATCGCATATCGCAGGAACGGGTTCACCAGAAAAACACGCGTGTTGGTCAATCGCCCCCGATCACCATTCCCGTGCTGCACCACCTGCCGCAAGATCATAAAAAAAGGGAACGTGGTAAAGAGCGGAACGATCCATAGAACCGCAAACAACCTGAACGCCTCAACGCCCGTGCCGACCTCAATCCCAATAAGCGTGCCATACACGATCGCCAGAAAGGTCGCACGACCTATATACGTCGCCCGGTGAGAGACCACCGGCTTTATTCTCCCACGCGGAAACGCCGACTCATTTACCAGAATAAAATACGTGAGGACAGACAGATAAGACACTCCACCGATACCGACTAACCACACCAACCCCCAATTCCGCCACACAATTGTCAGCACAAATGGCATCAGCACGGCAAACAACATCCCTACGCGATTCGGCCAGGCTGAATAAGAGTCACCCTCATCATGATACGGATTATGATCCTCCCCCAGCGCATTAAACTTCGCTCGGGTCAACGTGTAACGAACAAGCGGAATCAGGAAAACCTGCTTCAACAGAAACTTCACAAATTCCCATGATGAGACCGGGAAATCCAACCAGTGTCCGCTGGTGCGAAGCTGACGAAAGTCCGGATCACGTTCCGGATCATTGATGTACTGGTGATGAGCAAGGTGGTGCAAACGAAATTGATACGTAGACGAGTACAGCGGAAACATGCATAACCAGTCAGAGACCAACTCGTTGAGTTTCCGATTCTCGAACAGTGCAAAATGCGTTGCTTCATGCGTCGCTCCGCCGAATTGATGTTGCGAGGCGCCAATAACAATAATCGCACCCAACACCATCACGATCCGCTGCCACATCGCCAGACCCAAAGAATCGGCAAATTCAAGTGCCACAATACCAACCGCGATGGCAACCGAAACAATCACGTAAACTTTGGCCAAGTAGAACCAGTTTGTCAGATTGTCGCGCGTGCGCAAGTCTGCAATCTCCCTTTGCAACGATCGGTCGACTTGTCCATCGGAGGCATTCATAACTCAAACCCATCACATGACCCAACCTCAGGTCCGGATGATTCTAGAATCCACGCGATTCGTTGCAACCATCGTTCCGAGCGCTAAATTAGCAAACTTCAAGATAAATCCGGCGTTACGAAAAGGTCATGGACGTATCCGAAACAACCCAATCTCTTACGATTGTGCGATTTGAACTAAAAAGCCCCGAATTTACTTTGCACACATCCCGCCACAAAATACGTTATATCGATGTCTCGTCCCTGGACGACCAGGCCATTTTCCACAACAATACGGTATAGAGGATGCTGATGTTCCGTCAAACGAGCGTTTCATCCTTCCCACCACGGGGCTGAATCGCCCGCTTTAACGAACA